>NEUS01000012.1 GCA_002288455.1 Opitutia bacterium Tous-C1TDCM | reverse complement strand
CTCACGCTCCAGCACCTCGAGGGCAACCAGCTCGCCACCTTCAGCGGCTTCGTCGGCAAGACGAGCAACTGGGGCGTCACCTACAGCCGCGCGCGTTTCACCGTCCGCCTCGCGGTCAATCGCCGCGGCCTCGTGAAGCAGGGCCAGATCGTCAACGCCGGCGTCGGGCCGGGCACCTTCGCCTACCTGATGCCGCGCAACAGCGCCGACCTTTCCGCGGAATTCCGTTTCACCCGCAAGCTCGCCGTCTACATGTCCGGCCGGAACATCAACGAGGCCGTCGACGACAGTGTCCGCTACGGCCCCACGACGCCCCGCGACCGCATCATCCAGAACCGCGTGCACTACGGACCGACGTGGTACGTGGGCCTGAAGAGCACGTTCTGAGGTGCGCGCATTTCCGAAACTTCAAGATGCAACGCCGCACCTTTTTGCGCCACAGCGCCGTGCTCGCCGCGGCCGCCGCGGTTTCGCCCCGCGGTTCCGCCGCTCCGGTCGCGCCGGCGGCGCCGGCGTTCTGGTCGCGGTTTCCGGCCGCCACGGAGTTCGATGCCAAGGTGCCGATGCTCCGGATCGCGACCGGCCGCATCATCCACCGCTTCTTCGACACGTCGCCGATCAGTCCGTCGGGCCGCTACGTCGGGCTGTTCCGTTTGCCCAACGAAGTCCGCACCCCGCAACCGGGCGAAGCCGGCGAGGTCGTCGTCGTCGATCTCGCGAACGGCACCGAAAAAGTCGTCGCCACCTCCCGCGGCTGGGAAACGCAGATGGGCGCCAACGTGCAATGGGGCAAGACGGACGCGGATCTCTTCTTCAACGACGTCGACGTCGCCACGTGGACGCCGTTCGCCGTCCGGCTCGATCCCGCCACCGGCAAATCCCGCCGGATCGACGGCACGGTTTTCACCGTTTCGCCCGACGGCACGTTGCTCACGTCGTACAATCTCGTCGCCTCGCGCAAAATCCAGGTCGGCTACGGCGTCGTGCTGCCCGAGGACCGCACGCGGCGGAATGTCGGGCCCGTGGCCGACGACGGACTCTTCGTCACCGATCTGGCTTCCGGCAAAACCAAGATGATCGCGTCGATCCGCGACATCTACGAACGCGCGGTGCCGAAGCTGCAGATTCCGAATGCGGAACGCTGCGAGTTCTATTGCTTCCAGATCCGCTGGAACCGGCAGGGCACGCGCGTGATGGCGTTTCTCCGCTGGCATGATCCGACGGAACCGAAGGGCGGCCCGCGGCGGCTCACGCTCGTGACGATGAAGGGCGACGGCTCCGACATCCGGCTCGCGGTCACGCCGGCGCAGTACGCGCGCGGCGGGCATCACCCGATGTGGGCGCCCGACGGCGAAAACATCACGATCAATCTCAACATCCGCGACGGCACGAAGGACCTCGATATCGTGCGCGTGCGTTACGACGGCGCCGATATGCGTTCGATCCATCCCGTGGGTTCGGGGCATCCGTCGCAGCACCCGACGCTGCCGTTTGTCGTCACCGATGCCTACACGCATGAACCGTTGGCCCGCGGCGACGGCACGGTGCCGTTGCGGTTGATCGACCTGAGGACGAAGACCGAGACGGCGCTCGCGCACGTGCTCGCGCGCCGTAGCGACAGCGCGAAGCTCACGACGGAATTCCGCATCGACCAGCACCCGGTCTGGGATGCGACCGGGCGATTCCTCACCTTCAACGGCGTGCACAACGACACGCGCTCCGTCTTCATCGCGGATCTCGGCGCCTGGCTCGCCCAAGCCATGGCCCGCGGCTGACGTTTGCCGTTTTCCAATTTCTCGTTCTTCCAGGATCTCGTTTCCCAATTTCCCAATTTCCCAATTTCCCCAGTTTCATCTTTTCATTTATGAATCGCCGCCAATTTCTCGCCCGTTCCGCCGTCGCCGGCACCGCCGCCGGTTTGCTCCGTTTGCCCGCGTTTGCCGCCGCGGCCAAGGCCGGCCGGCCGCCGCGCATCTTGCTGCGCAGCTCCTGGCAAAGCGTGAACATCGGCGACATCGGCCACACGCCCGGTGCACTGAGCTTGATCGAGAAGCATTTCCCGGAAGCCGAAGTCACGCTCTGGCCGGGCAGCCTCGGTCACGGTTCGCGCGACTTGCTCACGAAGGGTTACCCGCGGCTCAAGATCGCGGAAGGCAGCCTCGGCAAAGACAACAAGCCGACGACGCCCGCGCTGGCGAAGGCTTGGGCGGAAACGGATCTTTATCTCAGCGGTTCGGGTTCCGGCTTCCCCGCGAGCAACCATGCGGTGGCCTTCCAAAAACAGACCGGCAAGCCCGTCGGTGTTTTCGGCGTGAGCAACGATCCGATCTCCGGTTTCGGTGCCGGCCGCGATCCCGAGGGCGGCACGTTGAAGTCGTTGCGTGAACGCGCGCTGAAATTGCCGCCGACGCATCTCAACGCCGACCTGCGTTTCATCATGGACCGCGCGGCGTTCTTCTTCTGCCGCGACACCATCACCCGCGACTACCTCAAGGCCCAGGGCGTGAAGACGCCGATCTTGGAATTCGGACCCGACGCCCAGCTCGGCATGCACCTGCGCGACGACGCCAAGGGCCACACGTGGTTGGCGGAGCGGGGATTGGCGGAAGGGAAATTCATCTGCGTGATCCCGCGCCTGCGCTACACGCCGTATTACAAAATCCGGAATTCGAAACCCAACGCCGACGACCTCGCGAAGGACAAGATCAACGACCGCACGACGGAGCAGGATCACGTGAAGCTGCGGGAAATGATGATCAGCTACATCAAGGCCACGGGCAACAAGGTCATGGTCTGCGCCGAAATGACGTATCAGGTCGAGATGGGCAAAGCCGTGCTCGTCGATCCGCTCCCGGCCGACATCAAGAAGAACGTCGTCTGGCGCGACACCTACTGGCTGCCCGACGAGGCCGCCTCGATCTACGCCAAGGCGCAGGCGGTGGTCAGCGTGGAGTGCCATTCGCCGCTGATCGCGTTGCACGTGGGCACGCCGACGTTCTACGTGCGGCAGCCGACCGACACCTGCAAAGGGCAGATGTACCGCGATTTTGGCGCGGGCGAATGGTTCTTCGAAGTCGACGAAACGAGCGGGCCGCAGCTCTGGTCGCGGCTCGAGGCGATCGTCAAAGACCCGGCGGGTGCGAAGGCGCGCGTGAAGTCGATCCAAGGGATCGTGGGCGAGCGGCAAAAGCGCATGGTGGACGCCGTCCGCGCGACGGTGAGCGGGCGCGTCTGATCGGCTACATTTTGGCCAAGGGATGCGGAGCGCCGCCGGGCGCGCGGTGGCAAAGTGGGGCCGCGAGGTCCCCTATGAAACTGCTGCTGCTCTGTGCGCTGTTGCTTGCCCTGCCGTCGCCGCTGCGTGCGGCCGAAACCGCCGCGAAGTACGCGGCCGACTGGAACGAACTCGACCGCCGGCCGATGCCGGAATGGTTCCGTGACGCCAAGTTCGGCGTCTTCATCCACTGGGGCGTGTACTCCGTGCCCGCCTGGGGCGTCGTCGGCCAGTACTCGGAATGGTACTGGCGGCGCATCGCGAGCACCGGACCCAAGGAAGCCGCGTGGCGCGAGTATCACAAAAAGACGTACGGCGATACGTTCCACTACATGGACTTCGCGCCGCAGTTCAAAGCCGAGCTCTTCGACGCGAAGCAGTGGACCGACCTCTTTGTCCGCGCCGGCGTGAAGTACGTCGTGCCGACCTCGAAGCACCACGACGGCTACGCGCTGTGGCCGAGCGCCGAGGCCGACCGCTCGTGGGGCCGGCCTTGGAACGCCATGTCGGTCGGCCCGCGCCGCGATTTGATGAAAGAAATGGCGGACGCGACGCGCGCCGCGGGGCTGAAGTTCGGTTTCTATTTTTCGCTCTACGAGTGGTTCAACCCGCTCTGGCTCTACGACCGGCCGCGGTACGTGAAGGAGCACCTGATCCCGCAGTTCAAAGACGTCGTCACCCGCTATGCGCCCGCGATCATCTTCAGCGACGGCGAATGGGACCTGCCGTCGAAGGATTGGAAATCGGAGGAGCTGCTGGCGTGGCTGTTCAACGAATCGCCCAGCCGCGACCACGTCGTGGTCAACGACCGCTGGGGCAAGGACAGCCGGCACAAGCACGGCGGGTATTGGACGACGGAATACGCCGCCGGCCTGCAGGACGGCACGCATGCCTGGGAGGAAAGCCGCGGGATGGCCTATTCCTACGGATTCAACCGCGCTGAGCGCGTCGGCGACTACAAGACGGGCCGAGAGTTCATTTTGGTGCTGGCGGATTTGGTCAGCCGCGGCGGCAACCTGCTGCTCGACATCGGGCCGGCGGCCGACGGCACGATCCCGGCGTTGATGGAGCAGCGCCTGCTCGAGATCGGGGATTGGCTGAAGATCAACGGCGAGGCGATCTACGGCACGCGCCCGGCGGGCCGGTCCGCGCAATGGACGGCCGGGGAGCGCCCCAAGCAGGCCTTCGGCGAATACAAAGTGAAGTACGACCTGCTCGACCAGGTCGGACAAACCCCGCGCGATGGTCGCGCGGTGAAGCAGGTGTTCTTCACGCGCAAGGGCGGCGACCTTTACGCGATCACGGCCGGTTGGCCCGGGAAACAACTCGTGCTGCGGGACCTGCAGCTGCCGGCGCAGCCGGAGGTCGCGTTGCTGGGCTATGCGCAACCGCTCGCGGCCAAGGCGGCAGGCACGACGCTCACGATCACGTTGCCGGAGCTTGGTCCCGAGGAGGCGCCGGGCCGCCACGCCTATGCGTTCCGGATCAGGCAGGCGGACGCGTTGCCCGAGCGGCCTTGAAACGGAATCAAGTTCGCGGATCGCCCGCGCGCGGCGGCCCGCTTCAGCCGAACTCCCATCGCCTGAATCGTTCAGGCCTTAACCACAGATTGCACAGATGGGCACGGATGAGGCCGCTGTTATCCGTGAATCTCCGTGAAATCCGTGGCCCAAAAAATCCGTTTCGCGAAGTCCGAAATCCAAGGGACGTTGGGACAAGCACGCCGTTGAACCACAGAGCATACCGGGGAGACGCGGAGACACAGCGGCCTAAATTACGGGAACTGGGTTCAGTTGCGGGGCGGTCGGTCATTTGAGCCACCTTTGCCTCCAGCCCCTTTCTCTGTGCGCTCTGTGCCTTTGTGGTGAAAATTGAACTGCGGAACTGGGTTCAGTCCGGAAGCGGACCGGTTTCGGAGACGGGCGGGGGGAGCAGGGCTTCGCCGGTGCTCACTTTGTCGCCGTCGCGGGTCCAGCGGTAGAGGAGGGGCAGCTTCGAGCGTTCGAGCTGTTTGAAGAGCGCGGGATCGGCGCGTTTCGGCAGTTCCAAATCCTGCAGGCCCGAGGCGTCGCAGTTCAGCCAGCGCGCGTAGGGTTTGAAGTGTTCGGGGCGGCCGATGACGCGGGACCAACCGGCGGACGACGCGGCCGCGGGCCGCCGGTCGAGGGCGAGGAAACAATACGGCAAACTGCGCAGGTCGATGCCGGCGCGTTGCCCGAATTTCACCCAGTTGGAATCGGCGAAGATCTCGCCCGGGGGCGGCGCGAAGAAATGGCACCAGTCGCGCGTGCGGTCCTCGGCGAGCACGGGGCAGCGGTCGGCGTGCGTGCAGGGGGCGACGACGGCGAAGGGGGCGCGGAAGGATTCGCGGAGTTGGGAGAGCTGGCGGCTGACGGCGTGGGTGCCGGGTTCGACCCAGAGGACGGCGGCGGCGCGGTCGATGAGGGCTTGGAGCGCGGCGAGGGCGTCGGGCGGCAATTCGTTCAACACATGGCTGATCACGAGCAGGCCGATCGGTTCGGTGCCGGCGAGAAAACCGGGCGTCGCCTGGGCGATCTTGAGGTCGGGAAATTCCTTGGCGGCGGCGGCGGCGGCGTAGTCGCAGGCGAGCGGGGAATGGTCCCAGACGGTGAGCGAAGAAAAGGCGTCGGGCCCGAACGCGGCGATGATGCGCCGCGCGGCCACGCCGCTGCCGCAGCCCCAATCGAAGAGGGCGGCGCCGGGCGGCGGGGACCAGGACCGCAGTTTCAATTCGCGGAGGACGTGGTCCCATTTCCAGCCGATGCGTTCGCCGTAGGTGAAATCGTAGGACGCGAGATCGGCGGGTGTTTCCCAATACGGACCGGCGGCGGTGGCGGCGGGGCCGTTGAGGAATTTCTGCCGGAGGCGATCAAGGGCGGGCCAGTCGAGTTCGGACCAAGTCATGGGGGAGCCGCAAGGAGGTGCAAAGGGCGCAAAAAAGGAAGCCGGGAACGGCCGGGGCCTAGGCGGTGGCCGGGCCGGCGAGGTCGAAGTTCAGGTGGCGGGCGAGGGTTTGCGTGCGGATGCCGTAAAAGGCGGCGAAGGCGCGCACGCGGTCGGCGAGGGCGTCGTTGCCCGGGCCGGTGTCGCGGGTGCGGATCGCGGAGATCATGAGGTTCTTCGCGGTGTGCTCGGTGGAGATGAATTCGAAGACCTTGGTCCTGCAGCCGGACCATTCGAGCAGATGGGCGCGGAGGGCGTCGGTGACGAATTCGGATTGCCGTTCCTGGAAGATGCCGTGGCGGAGCGCATCGGCGAGGACGGGCGGGGCGGCGAGTTGGCGGCGCAGTTCCTTTTGGCAACACGGGGCGGCGACGAGCAGCGTGGCGCCGGCGGCGAGGCCGCGGGCGAGGGCGTCGTCGGTGGCGGTGTCGCAGGCGTGCAGGGCGATGAGCACATCGCAGGTGCCGGGGGCGAGCGGGGCGTCGGCGATGGTGCCGGCCTCGAAGGCGAGGCGGGTGCCGAACCCGTGTTCGGCGGCGACGCGGTTGCAGAGGGCGGCGAGTTCGGGGCGGGCCTCGATGCCGCGGACCTGGGCGCGCGCGCCGAGCAGGGCGGCGACGGCAAACGTGAGATAGCCCTTGCCCGAACCCATATCGACGATGCGCAGCGGCCGGTCGGCGGGCAGCGGGGCCTCGGCGAGCAGGTGCGTGAGCAGCTCGGCGAACTTTTGGATCTGGCGGAATTTGTCGGCCATGCCGTCGCGGGGTTGGCCGCGGTTGTTGGTGACGCCGAGGGAATGCAGCCAGGGGGCGTCGGCGGGGATGGCGTGGGCCTTGGGGCGATCGTGCGCGGCGAGGGCGGCGGGCGGGGCGGCGACGGGCGTGGCGGCGTGGAGGCTGAGGCGGGCGGTGCCGTCGGGTTTCGTTTCCAGCTGGGCCGACTGCGTCGCGGTGAAGAGATGGGCGTCGAGGAAATCGGTGCCGAGGAGCGCCTGGCATTGGGCGAAGGCGGAGTCGGGCGGGAAGTTTTTCGTGACGTCGCGCGTGGCGTGGCGCCAGACGAAGGCGTAGGCGAGGCCGGTCTTCAGGGTGACGGGGCGGACGAAGATGTTTTTCAGCGAGGGATCCGCGCCGCGCGCTTTGCCGAGGGTGAGCTTCAGCAACGTGCCCTCCTCCAGGGCGGAGCGGAGCAGGGCGAAGAAGCGGTCGCGGGCGGCAGGAAGCATTTGGAAAAGTTGAAGGTTGAAAGGTGAAAGTTGAAAGTCCGGTCCGGGTCAGGCGGCCGGCGGCCGGTTTTTCCCGCCGGTGACGTGCTGGTAAGTCTGATACAGCCCGTAGCCGGCCCCGGCGCCGGCCGTGAGCAGGGCCGGCAGATAGAGGGTGGCGTAATTCAGGCGCGCGAAGGCGAGGGCCCCGACGGCGCCGCCGCCGGAGAACGCGAGCAATTGCGCGCCCCAGAGGCGGATCCGGCGCCAGTCGACCGCCATCCGCCGCAGGAGATGCCCGAGGAAAATGCCGAGGTCCGTGAAGATGCCGGAGACGTGGGTGGTGCGGACGACGGCGCCGCTGTAGGTGCTGGCCATGGCGTTCTGGAGCCCGCAGGCGGCGGAGGCGAGGTAGTCGCCGGCGGCGTTGCCCCGCTGCAGGAAATGGACGGCGAGGACGAGCAGCGCGGATTCGACGAGCAGCGCCGCGCCGTAGCGCCGGCCGAGCCGGAGCGTGCTGTCGCGGATCAAAATCCCGCTGACCGTGGCGCCGGCGACGAAGGCGGCGATGAGCGCGAGGTAGTGCCCGGCTTCGTCCCGCTGGCCGAGGCCGACGGCGATGCCGAAGAGCGTGGTCGTGCCGGTGAGGTGCGTGACACCCTGGTGCGTGAAACTGAGGAAGCCGACCGCGTTGATCATGCCCGCGTTGAACGTGAGCACGGCGCCGCCGAACAGGACCCAGCGGGGCAGGCGGTTGATCATGGCGCGGACTCGGCGGGAGGAAATGGGCGGCCCATGGCGGAGCCGGAGCATTTCCCGCGCCGCCCGCCGGCGCAAGCCGCCCGGCCGGCTCAGCCGGACTTCGTCCGGCAGGTCGAGAGTCCGAACGGCAGGTAGGCGGGGCAGATGCCGACGAGGGCCGTCAGCAGCGGCACGAGGCCGGCGAGGCCCCACCAGGATTTGAGGATCAGGCCGGCGGCAAGGATGCCGAGGCCGGCGACGACACGGAGGATGCGATCAAGGGAGCCGAGATTTTTCATGACAGGATGGATTCGGGTTCGGGTTGAGTTGACCCTGCCATCCTAGCGGCTCCGGTCCGCGGCGTCCGTGACTTAGTCACCGAGGCGCGGATTTTTCAGCCCGCGGCCGTCGCGATGAGGCGCAGGGCGGAGGTATCCAGCAAACCGATGCGGCCGCGGCCGGGCGCGACCCAGCCCGCCTTTTCCCACGCGGCGAGGCTGCGGCTCACGACTTCGCGCGCGGTGCCGAGTTCATCCGCCAAGGTCTGGTGCGTGGCGCGGACGGCGCCGTCGCGGGCACGTTCCAGCAGGCAGCCGGCGAGCCGGGCGTCGATGCGGCGGAACGCGACGTCGTCCATCTTCGCCAGCACCTGCCCGAGGCGCAGCGCCAGCAGCCCGAAAACATAGCGGCGCCAGAAGGCGTGGCGGTCGACCCAGCTGCGGAAGACCGGTACCGGCACGGCCCAGGCATGGCCGGCGCGTTCGACGACGGCGATGGCGGGAAACGGCTGCTCGCCGATCGCGCACGAAGCCGAGAGGACGCAGGATTCCGCCGGATCGATCCGGTACAGGGTCACTTCGCGGCCCTCGGCCCCGGTCTGGTAAATGCGGATGGCGGCATCGATCGGAAAGAGCAGGGCCGCGCAGTCCGCGCCGGGGCGGAGCAGAATCCGGCCGCGGGCCAGCGGCACGCGGGCGGCGGCGGCACGGAATTCGGCGGCGAGGCCGGCGGGGGCGGCGGCCAGAAACGGCGGCAGGGGCGCGGCGGGCGGGCGGGCAGGCATGGACAAGAGGCGGCGGGCGGCTTCAGCGCGTTGCCACCGTGGCGCGCAGCACGAACCATTCGATAACGAGCAGGTTGGGCACCCAGCAAAGCCAGGCCAGCAGCGGATAGAACGACGCAAAGGGCACGCCGGCCGCGAAGGAAGTTCCGAGGTAGATCCGCAGGGTGACGGCGGAGAAGGTCAGCGCGAAGCTGCGCAGCGCCCACACCTCGTGCCGGGCGAAATCGCCCTGCCGGGCCGCGCGTACGGCGAGCAACGTGGCGAGTATCCAGACCACGGCGAGCAGGCCGAAACCGACCTGGGAGACGAGGCCGCCGAAGGCGATGAAGGCGGTCGCGAAGCCCGCCCCGCCGCCGATCATCACGCCGGCAAAATAGATGTAGCCGAGCGCGCGATGGAGGTGACGCTGGGCCCGGATGGCTGGAAAAAACTGCAGCGGCCCGACCAACAGCGCGACCGCGGAGCCGGCGACATGGATCAGAATGCGGGCGGGATGCGCGGCGTAGGCGGCGCGCATTTCCGGATGGACGGTGGTGCCGGGCGTAAGGGTGAAGTAGGCGTAGACGCCGTAACCCGCGACACCGAGGGAGAGCAGCAACACAAGCCAGCGGACCGGGGCATTCATGGCGCGGGGGGTGATCGGAACGTGACAGCCCGGCCGGGCAGCGCAAGCTGGCGCCTGCCGCCCGGCCAACTCCCGAACGAACTCCGCCATGATCATTTTCCGCCCCTTTTGGCGCCGCCTCGCGGTCTGGTCAGCGCTGCTGCTGTGTCCGCTTGCCGGAGCGGAGCCGGCGCCGGCGGGGCGCGACGCCGTGCAGGCCCGTTACCGGGCGGCCCAGCAGTTGGCGCGGACGGGCGATCCGGCGCAGGCCTTGCGCGAACTGATCTGGTGTTTCGACGAAGGCATGACGGCGGTGGCCTCGTTCCGCGGGGTGCGGCTCAGTTTTCTCATCCGCGATTTCGCGCAATTGGCGAAACGGTATCCGCCGGCGGAGGACTTCATGCGGCAGCGCTGCGGCGAGGCCGAGCTGCGCATGCTCGGGGGCGAGGCGGATGGGACGCAGGAGTTTGCCGCCTGGTGCGACGGGCTCGGCGAAGAGAATCGCCTGCTTGAGGCGTTCGGCCGCATCCCGGCCGGCGATACGCGGCGGCGGTTTTTCGGCAACCGGGCTTTCCGGCTCCTGTTGCGCGACCGGCGCTACCCCGAGGCCTTGGAGTCGCTGCCGTTCGACGCCATGGTGCGGTTGCTCGACGCCACGGTGGCGCGGCCGACGACGGTCCCGACGGCGGCGGAAGCATCCCGGCGCTTCGCGATCGGCAATTTTCTCGACTATATCGAGGTCGTGGCGGGGGCGAAAAAGCCGGAACTCGCCGCGCAACTGCGCGAAAACTCAAGGCCTTCGACGACTCGCCCGCCACGCGGGACGAACTGGGAAAACGGCTGGCGCGGGCGGCGACGTCCGCGCCCTGATCGGTCCCGGCTCAGCTCAGGTGCACGACAATCGTGCGGCCTGCGAAAGTCACGGCGTCGCCGGCGGCGAGCTGACGGCGTTTGCGGGATTCCGGTTCGCCGTTGACGGTCACGCGGCCCTCGGCGACCGCCTGTTTGGCGGCGCCGCCGCTGTCGGCCAAGCCGCCGAACTTCAGG
Source organism: Opitutia bacterium Tous-C1TDCM (assembly GCA_002288455.1). Lineage (GTDB taxonomy): Bacteria > Verrucomicrobiota > Verrucomicrobiia > Opitutales > Opitutaceae > ER46. The sequence continues at coordinate 41,848 of NEUS01000012.1, read as the reverse complement.
AATTGGCAAAGCTCGATCGGAACGGCGCGGACGGTCACCTGGCGGGGCGCGGAGGCGGGGGAGGACATCGGGGCAGCGTCGGCGACGCGGCTGACCGAGTCGAATCCGGATTCGACCGGAGCGCCGGCGGCCGGCGAATCACCCGATCGTCCGCGTCGGCAGATCGGCCTGCAGGGCGCGGTGGAGCGGGCATTGCCCGCGGTCGATGGGCTGGCCGGAACGGTAGCGGGCCAAGAGGGCGACGGAGCGCTGCGCGAGCAGGCGACGGACTTCCCGGCGGCGGCCTTTTTCCCGGGGGATGGCCATGGAGTCGTATCCGGTTGTCTGATGCCGCAGCCAGGCGATGGTCGCGGCCTCGGCGCGGGCGGGCAGCGGGATGCGTTCCGTCCGGGCGACTGTGCCGCTGCCGACGGGCGTGGCATGGGCGGCGATGAGCGTGCCGAGAGTTTCGGCCTCGGTGCGGTACGAAGGGTGGAAGGCGAGGAACTGCACGACGGCGCCGCGGAAATCGGCGGCGTAGATTTCCTCGTCGGCGGCGCGGCGGGCGCGGCCGGCGTCCAGCCGGCGTTGATACGCCGGATCGGCGCGTTCGAGGGCGAGATCCCGGCGGAGGGCGCGCACGCGTTCGGCGGGGGCCCAGATGCCGCGGGAAAAGCGTTTGCGGCCTTTGACCTCGATCACCGTGAGGGTCGGGCCGTCGGCTTTGATGCGGCGGCTGAGGGCGGCATCGCCGGGCGGGAGCAGGTCCCAGTCGGCGGGAATCGGTTCAAGGGCCCCGCGTTCGTTCAGAACGTGTCGGGCCAGGGGAGCGGGACGGACTTCGCGGGCGAGCGGGGGCATGGGCCCCGCGACTGACGGGAAAACGGCGGCCGGGACAAGCCGCGAAAAGAAAGGGCCGGATCAGGCGGCGCGGCTGAGACGGGCGGGGCGGAGCGAAGCGCTGAGTTCGCGGGGGCCGCGGCGGGGGGCGGACGGGGGCGCGATCGTCGGGACGGGGCCGAAATGGAAGCCGGTTTCGTCTTCGTAGCCTTCGGGCGCGCGGCGGTTCAGCATTTCGACGAGGCTGTTCAGGGCGAGGGAGCAGGGAGTGACGATCCAGGAGTACATGGGCTCACTTTATCCTTTTCCGGTGGCCGGCGTTATCCGGACTACTTGTCAAAGGCGCCTGAGTAGAACTACCGGCACCCACCGTAGTCCGCCCGACCGGGACGTTTTCCCGAGGCAAGAGCTTTGACCCCGGGGATGGGGAAATCCTTGCTGGGGCGCCCCATGGACAACCCGCCGCGCCTGTCGTTTCACGCCTCCCGGCTGAGCCGGTTCCTGTGGTGGGTGGCCGGAGGGCTTGTGGGGCTCAACCTCGTGGTGCAGTTCCGGGCCTATGGCACGGGCAACTACAAGGTCGAAGGCCTGTTCAAGTTTCTGCACCTCGACGTGGAGAACAACCTGCCGACGTTCTTCGCGACCTTGCTGCTGCTGCTGGCCGCGGGGTTGCTGGCCACGATCGCGCGGCTGGAGCGGCGACGCCGGGCGGTCGGGGCCTGGAACTGGATCGTGTTGGCGACGGGGTTTCTGGTGATGTCGGCCGACGAGGCGATTTCGCTGCACGAGCGCCTGAATGAACCGATCCGGCGTCTGCTCAGCGGGTCGGGCGGGCGCCATGGCTGGTTGTTCTTCGCCTGGACCATTCCGGGTTTGGCGGTGGTGACGACGCTCGGCTTGGTTTTCCTGAAGTTTCTGTTCCGCCTGCCGGCGCGGATTTCCCGGGCTTTCGTACTCGGCGGGACGCTCTATGTTTCCGGCATCATCGGCATGGAGCTGATCTGCGGCCGCTATGCGGAGATCCACGGGGTCTTCAATCTGACGTATTCGCTGCTGGCGACGGTCGAGGAGAGCCTCGAGATGGCGGGCGTCATCGTGTTCGTCCGCGCGTTGCTCGTCTATTTGGCGGATACCTACGGGGAACTCAAAATCGATTTCGGCGCCCAGGCGGCGAAGAACTGATCTGTCCCAAGCCGGGTCCGGCGGTGCGCGAGCCCCCGTTGGCTAGGGACGGGGATAGAAATCGAAGCTGCGCTGGCCGTCGCCCCACGGCAGAAACCGTTGGTCGGGCTCCGGTTGAGGGCGGATAGGCGAACGGCTTCCCGGCGGTGACGGGTCCGGCGTATCCAAGGATTGCGGGGGTAGAGTTGGAAGCGAGGGATCGACGAGTTCGCCGGGATGGACGGGCCGAGCGGGGGCAGTCGGGGCGACCGGCGGGGTGGCGGCCGGGGGAGGCGGCGAGCCGAAGTGGAAGCCCGATTCGTCCTCGTAGCCCTCCGGCGATCGGCGCTCGAGGAACGCGATCAGGCTCCGACGGACACCTGCCCTGAGATGGTGCAACCGACGAAAGGTCATTTTTCCTGGGGGCGGAACGCGATAACGGCGCGGACGCCGAGGGGGGATTTCGCTGCAAAAGAGATTACGGGTCGCCCGGCATTTCGGATGCCGGGCAGCGCGCAGGCTCGTTCCGCTGAGTACGGGAAAGCGCCGGATTGGTTCCTGAATGCAACCAACGAACCCCAAAATCCCCGGGATTCACCCGGCCTTGACGCGCCCGGTGGCGAGGCGCGGCCGCCGCCGCCTCAAGGCGCGGGGCGGGCAGCCTTGCGGGTAAGCGGTCCGAGGTCGGAGCTGGGATCGAAAAGGCGGGCGCGCCCCTCCGGGGTCGCGGTTTGCTTGAGCAAATGTTCCCAAACGGTTTTGCGGGGGATCTTGGTGTAGCCGGATTCCGCGTGGGGTTCGGGGAGGGCTGCTTCATCCAGCATCCGCAAGGTGAGGCCGCCTTCGGCATCGAAGGCGTAGCCGAGAATCAGCCAGGGCGGCAGGCCGAGGGCCTTGGCTTTGGCGTCTTTCAGTTCGACGCACAGCAGCCTGACGCCGCTCGGCAGGTCGGCGTGGTAGGCAGCGAGATTCACTTTCCCCTGACCGTATTCGGCGGCCGGGTCTTTGTTGCCGGAATCGTAGGCGAAGCGGTAGCGCTTCGCGCCGTCGGCGGTGATCGTCAGGACATCGTCCGGGCTATCCGGATTGTGCCAGACTCCGAGCAACCGGGGATCGCGGTCGGCGTTGGGTTCAGGGAGCAGCGGTTCGCCGAAATGGCAGGCGGCCAAACCGAGCAGAGCAGCCACAAGGAGGAGGCGTTTCATGGGGCAAAGAGGGGATTGACCGACGATGGAAGCTATCCTGGCGGCGCGCAGCTTGGCTTTGGGCAAACGGACCCGAAGCCAAGATTTGGCCCAGTATTGGGGTAAGTTCCGACTTGCTGTTCGGGGATCCTCAGGAAGTCGCCCAACTCCGGATTCGCCGTTTGCGGGATTTCGCCGGCGCGCTGTTTCACGGGACGCGGAATGTGCCGGTGCCGGCTGGCCGGGTGGCGCGGTCGCGGCGCTGTGAAATGAACCTTGGTCCGGGCGATTTCGCGGGACCCGCGGCGAACGCAATTCCCCGCTCGCATCCGGCGGTGGTCCGCATTCTTTTCCGCTTTCCCATGCGCGCTTCCCTTGCTTCTTGGTGCCGCCGTCTGGCCGGCACGACCTGTTTACTGATGGCTTCGATCGTGGCGCTGCCGGCGCAAACCCCGGCGCCCAAGGCCAAGGGCCCGACCCGCGGTCCCGTCACCCCCGCCACCGGCGAGCTCGTGCTGCACAAGTGGTCCGGCGCCCTCAACGTCCCCGACCCGGTCGCCTGCGCCGTCGATCCGCAGGGTCGCGTCTACGTCGCCGCCACGACGCGCCGCAAGGTCGGCGACCTCGATATCCGGGAGCACACGATGTGGATTCCGGACGACGTCGCCCTCCGCACCGTCGCGGACAAACAGGCGTTCTTCCGGCGCGAAGCCGCGCCCGGCAAATTGCGCGGCCCGCGCGGCGGGTTCATGGATCACAACAAAGACGGCTCCGTCGACTGGAAGGACCTCACGCACCACACGGAGCGGATTTACCAACTGCGCGACACGGACGGCGACGGCACCGCGGACAAGATGACCGTCTTCGCCGAGGGCTTCAACACGGAGGTCACCGGGATCGCCGCCGGCGTGATGTACCACGACGGCTGGGTCTATGCGACGATCGCGCCCGACCTTTGGCGTTTCAAGGACACGGACGACGACGGCGTCGCCGACCTGCGCGAAGTCGTCGTCCACGGCTTCGGCGTGCACATCGCCTATGCGGGCCACGACATGCACGGCCTGATGGTCGGACCCGACGGCCGCATTTATTGGAGCATCGGCGACAAGGGCGGGCACGTGACCTCGAAGGAAGGGAAGACCTTCGCGTTTTCCAACGAGGGCGCGGTGATGCGCATCGATCCCGACGGTTCGAATTTCGAGCTGTACGCGCGCGGCAACCGGAACGTGCAGGAGCCGGCGTTCAACGATTTCGGCGATCTGATCGGCGTCGACAACGACGCGGACCAGCCGAGCGAGCGCGAGCGTTTCGTCTTTTTGCCCGAAGGCAGCGACAGCGCCTGGCGCTGCAATTTCCAATACATGCGCGAGGACAGCCCGTGGATGCGCGAAGGGCTTTGGAAGCCCGCGTTTGCCGGCCAGCCGGCGTATTTCCTGCCGCCGATCCTGAGTTACTCGGACGGTCCCGCCGGCTTCAAACACGACCCGGGTACGGCGCTCGGCGACGGCCAGCGCGGGCTGTTTTTGCTCAATGAATTTCCCGCCGGCAAACTGAAGGGTTTCCGTGCCGAGCCGGACGGCGCCACTTACAAGATGGTCGACGCGCGCGTGCTCAACGACGGCGTCATGGGCATCGGCGCCAGCTGGCATCCCGACGGTTCGCTGTTCATTGCCGATTGGATCGGCGGCTACCCGCTCGACGAGCTCGGCGCGATCTGGCGCGTCGATGCGAAGGTCGGCGCCGACAATCCGGCCCGCCGGGAAACCCATGCGTTGCTGCGCGCCGGCTTCGCCAAACGGACGGACGACGAACTCCTCCGCCTGCTGGCGCACCGCGACCAGCGCGTGCGCCAGGGGGCGCAGCTGGAACTGGCGCAGCGCGGTCGCGGCGCGGCGTTGGCCGCGGTGGCCGCCGATCCGAAGGCCGACCGCCTGGCGCGCATCCACGCGCTGTGGGGTTTCGGCCAGCTGTTGCGTCAGGGCAAAGCGGATACGGCGCCGGTGGCGGCGCTGCTGCGCGAGGCCGACCCGGAAATCCGCCGCCAAGTCGCGAAGATTTTCGGCGATGCCGCCGCCACCGGAGCCAAGGCCGCGGGGACGACCTTGCTCCCGCTGCTGGCCGATGCCTCGCCCCGGGTCCGCTCGCTGGCGGCGATCGCGGTGGGCAAATTCCGGCTGCCGGCGGCGGTGGAACCGCTGCTCGCGCAGGCCGCAAAAGACGGCGCCGACCCGGTGTTGCGCCAGGCGCTGGTGGCCGCGCTGGCCGCTTGCGCGACCCCGGCGCAGCTGGCGGCGCAGGCGACAAATCCGTCCCTGGCGGCCCGGCTGGTGAGCATCGTCGCGCTGCGCCGCCAAGGCGCGCCCGAGGTGGCGGCGTTTCTGGCCGACCGGGAAACCGCGGCGGTCGGCGAAGCGGCCCGGGCGATCCATGACGACGAAGGTATCGCGGCGGCGTTGCCCGCGTTGGCGCAGTTGGCGGCGGCGGCCCCGCGCGATCCCGCCATCGCCCGGCGCGCGCTCAACGCCGGTCTGCGGATCGGCACCGCCGCGGCGGCGGCGCGCGTGCTCGCGTTTGCCCTGGAGCCGGCGAATGCGACCGAGCTCAGGCTCGAGGCGCTCGGGACCCTGCGGGTGTGGAACCAGCCGCCGCGGCTGGACCTCGTCGACGGTTGGGCGCGCACCTTCAAGCCCGAGCCGATCCAGGCCGTGCTGGCCGCGAAACTCGACGCGCTGCTCGCGCTGACCGATGCCGCGCTGAAGACGGCGGTGATCGAAATCATGATCGCGCATGCGTTGCCGGCGAAACCGGCGCAGATCGCCGCGATTGTCGCGGACGCCTCGGCCGCCGGCGAATTGCGCGCGCAGGCGTTGCGCCTGATGGGCGGCGAAGCGCGGGGCGACCCGGGCTTCAAGCAGGCTTTGGATGCGGCGCTGGTGGCGACCTCGCCCGCGCCCCTGCACCGCGCGGCGCTCGCGTTGCTCCTGCCCGGCGACGCCGCACGTTTGGTCCGCGAGGCCAAGATCGTGCTGCAAACACGTTCCTTGCCGGAGCAGCAACATGCGTATGCGTTGCTCGCCCGGGCAGGCACGCCGGCGGCGGACGAAGTGCTCGCGGCCGCGGGAAAAACGCTGGTCGCCGGGACCTGCCCGCCGCCGCTCAAACTCGATGTGCTGGAGGCATTGAAGGCCCGCGCGACGGCGAACCCGGCGCTGGCGGCGCAGGTGACGGCGTACGGCGCGACGGCGCCGGCGCGGGCGTTGGGCGAATTGCTCGCCGGCGGCGATGCGGCCCGCGGGCGGAACCTGGTGGCCAATCACCTCGCCGCCAATTGCACGGCCTGCCACGCGGTGGAAGCGGCAGGCAGCGAAGTCGGGCCCAGTCTCCGCGCGATCGGCGCCCAGCGCGACGCGGCCTATTTGCTCGAATCGCTGGTGAATCCCGCGGCGCAGATCGCGACCGGTTACGGCATCGTGAACGTGACGTTGAAGAACAAAACCGAGGTCACGGGCACGTTGGCCAAAGAGACGCCGACCGCGGTCACGGTGCGGCTCTTCGACGGCAAGATGCAGACGATCCCGCGGGCCGAGATTGCGGCGCAGACGCCGCCGGCGTCGATCATGCCGCCGATGCTCGGGATTTTGCAGCCGTCGGAAATCCGCGACGTGGTGACCTACTTGGCCGGCCTGAAAGGCGGCCGGGGCAACCGTCCGGCGCAGAAATCCGAAGGCGGTCAGTAAGCGTTCGGCGGAACCCCGCGGCGCCTTACAGCGCCTCCGCCGGCAGGGCGGAGAGATCCGGTTCGCCGGCGACGCCGAAGGGCGCGGCGTTGACGGAACCGAGGGCGACGCGGCCGGCCTGCACGTGGACGCGCGGCCAGCCGGCCGGGTCGCGGACAAAGAGGTCGCCGTGGTGCGCGAGGGCGTGGGCCTGCAGCGCCGCCGGGAACTGCGACAGGCCGGCGAAGTAGTGGTGGCCGTTGCGCTCGATCGACGTGATGCCGAGGGCGGCGGCGGCGGCGAGGTCCTGGGTGAGCGCGATGGGACCGACGTTGGTGAGATCTTCGCCGCTGAGCACGACCTGCGCGCCGGCCGCGGCGCGTTGCGCGAGCAGGCAGGCGTTGGCCGCGCTCTTGAAGATGCCCTTGCAGTTCTTGTGGCTGGTGCCGGCGTAGCCGAGGGCGAGGGCGGCGGCGAGACTGCCGGGCTCGGCGTCGCTTTCGTCGATGATGATCGGCGGGCGGTCGGGCCAGGCGCGGGCGAGTTCGCCGATGGCCGGGGACAGCGCGACGTCGCGGTGCCACGGTTGCTCGATAAAGAGCAGATGCGGCCAGAGGGCGCGCAATTCCGGCACCGCCATCAGGTCGCGCATCGTGGCGGCAAAGGCGGCGACGTCGCGGAAGCTTTCGTTGCCGTCGAGGGAGAATGCGAAACCGTCGGGGCACTCGGCGGCGAACGTGGCGGCCATGCGACGAAGGCGGTCGCGATCCCGGTCGGCCTCGCCGTTGATCTTGATTTTGAAATGGCGCAGGCCTTGGGCGCGGATGCAGGCGACGAGCGATTGCGGCAGGCCGTCGGCCACGCGTTCGGCGGGCGGGATATCGCTCTCCAGAATCGGATCCGAGAGGCCGACGGTATGGCGGGCGAAGGCCGAAGCCGAAGGGGCGGCGGGCAGCCAATCGCGCGGGGCCGAGCCGGCCAACGACGGATGGAGGGCGCCGAGTTCAAGGCCGAGGGAACCGGAACGCAGGAGGGCGGCGAACGGTTGTCCGTGCGCGCGGGACCACGCATCAAGCAGCGCCCGTTCCACGAAGCTCGTGCCGTGGTGGGCGAGCAGCGGCGGGAGGCCGGCGGACGCGGCCCACGCGGCCTGGCGCGCGAAGAGTTCCTGCCAGAAGGCGAAGGGCGTGGCGGCGCGCAGATCCCGGGCGTGCCGGAAGGCGGCGCGGATCACGTCGAACAATTCCGCGATTTCGTCGGCGGGAGCGCGGGCCGCGTTTTTCGTGAACCACTTCGGCGGCAGATTGTCGGCGGCGAAACCCGTGGCGCGGACGCCACCGATTTCGAAGGTGGCGCTGACGAAGGCGTGGGGCAGTTCCGTCAGCGTCGCGATGCCGTAACGGAACGGCATGCGCAGCCGCAGGGGAAGGGAGCGGAGCTCGGCGTGGGAGAGGGCGATCATGCGGGCGAGGGCGGGGCGGGCGGACGAGACCATGGCGGCGGAGGCGCGGCGAGCCGAAGATATTTATGCAGCGGGGAAAATCCGGAAAATGCGGTCGCCCCGGGCGCGGCGGCCGGCAGGTTGGGAAAATGAGCACCCTGTTGCGCGCGGTCACCGGAATGGCGGTCGGGATCTGGGCGGCGGCCGGTTTGCGCGCCGCGGACGTGGCCGTGCGGGATGCGGCCGGGCTGCGCGCGGCGGTGGCGGCGGCGGTTCCGGGCACGCGCGTGCTGCTCGCGGGTGGCAACTACGGGGCGGGTTTCCATTTCGCGAACCTGCGCGGCGCGCCGGGCCGGCCGATCGTGCTGGCGGCGGCGGACCCGGCGCAGCCGCCGGTTTTCCAGGGCGACAACACGGGGCTCCACCTTTCGGCGCCGGCCCACGTCGAGGTCGACGGACTCGTCTTCACCGGCCACGCGGCCAACGGCGTGAACATCGACGACACGGGCGGCGAGGCCGGCGGCGGGGCGCACCACGTAGTCTTGCGGCGGCTGCGGGTGGGCGACATCGGCGGCGACGGCAACCACGACGGCATCAAGCTTTCCGGCGTATCCGATTTTCAAGTATCCGGCTGCACCATCGAGCGCTGGGGCACGCGGGGCGGCTCGGCGATCGACCTGGTCGGCTGCCGCCGCGGCCTGATCGCGGACAACACGATCCGGCACCGCGTGCCGGCGCCGGGCAATTGCACGGGGGTGCAGGCCAAGGGCGGCTCGGAGCAAATCACGATCCGGCGAAACCGTTTCGAGAGCGCCGGCGGCCGGGCGGTGAACATCGGCGGCAGCACGGGCCTGCCATATTTCCGGCCGGCGCTCGGCCCCGGCGGCGGCCACGCGGAGGCGCGGGCGATTCGGGTCGAGGGCAACACGTTTGTCGGCGGCGTGGCGGCGCTGGCGTTCGTCGGGGTCGACGGCGCCGTCGTGCGTTTCAACACGATCCTGCGGCCCGAGCGCTGGGTTTTCCGGATTCTGCAGGAAACGCGCGCGCCGGATTTCGTGCCGTGCCGCGGCGGCGAGTTTGCCGATAACGTCGTGGTGTTCGCTTCGGCGCAGGGTGCGGCGGCGGCGGTGAACGTCGGCCCGGGCACGGCGCCGGAGACGTTCACTTTGGCGCGCAACTGGTGGTACGCCCCGGAGGCGCCGGAGCGCAGTGCGCCGGTGCTGCCAGTGCCGGAGCGCGACGGCGTCGTCGGCCGCGACCCTGCGAGCGCGGCGGCCGTGGCGGGTGCGGAGGCGTTCCGGATGCCGGAATAGCAACGGCGGCAGAAGCGGCTGGCGGCGGCCGAGCGAATGCCTTTCAAACTAGGCATGGATGCTTCTTACCCCGGTTGCCGTTGGCGTTGGTTCTGCGGGATTTTGCCGGCACTGGCCGTCGGTGCGGCCGAGGGCCCGGGCGACAAGATGGTCGCGGCGCAGTTTGCGGCGGAGACGGCGCGGTTGGAGTTGCCGGCGTATGCCGACGTGCGGACGGCGGCGGATTGGGACCGTCGGAAAGCGGAAGACCGGGAAAAGTTGCGCGACATGCTCGGGCTGTTGCCGTGGCCGGAAAAGACCGACTTGAAGCCGACGGTGACGGGCGTGCTGGACCACCCGGAATTCACGGTCGAGAAACTGCATTTCCAGTCGCGGCCGGGACTCTACGTGACGGCCAACCTGTATGTGCCGAAGCAGCGCGTGGGGAAATTGCCGGCGATTCTTTATGTGTGCGGCCATGCGCGGGTCGTGGAAGGCAACGTGAGCATGGGCAACAAGACCGGCTACCAGCACCACGGGGCCTGGTTCGCGCGGCACGGCTACGTTTGCCTGATGATCGACACCATCCAACTCGGGGAAATCGAGGGCCTGCACCACGGCACGCGGCGCGAAGGCATGTGGTGGTGGAACGCGCGCGGCTACACGCCGGCGGGCGTCGAGGCCTGGAACGGCATCCGCGCCCTGGATTATCTCCAGTCGCGGCCGGAGGTCGACGGGGCGAAGATCGGCATGACGGGCCGCTCCGGCGGCGGCGCGTACACGTGGTACACAGCGGCCCTGGACGAACGCGTGAAGGTGGCGGTGCCGGTCGCGGGGATCACGGATTTGCACAACCACGTCGTCGACGGCGTGGTCGCCGGGCACTGCGACTGCATGTATTGGGTAAATACCTACCGCTGGGATTTCGCGCGGCTGGCGGGGTTGCTGGCGCCGCGGCCGCTGCTGATCGCGAACACGGACAAGGACACGATCTTCCCGCTCGACGGTGTGGTGCGGGTGCACCGGCAGGTGGCCGGGCTGTACCGGACGCTGAAGGCGGCGGACAAACTCGGGCTGCTGATCACCGAAGGGCCGCACAAGGACACGCAGGATCTGCAGGTGCCGGCATTCCGCTGGTTCAACCGTTTCCTCAAGGGCACGGATCCGTTGATCACGGTGGCGGCGGAAAAGCTGTTCAAGCCGGCGGACCTGCGCGTGCTGGGCGGGAAGCCGGCGGACGAATGGACGACGAAGGCGCACGAGCATTTCGTAGCGCAGGCCGTGCCGGCGGTCCCGGCGGATGCGGCGGCGTGGGCGCGGCAGCGGGACGCGTGGCTGGCGACGTTGCAGGCGAAATCGTTCGGCGGCTGGCCGGCGGCGTCACCGGCGGGGGCGCCGGCGCGGGCGGTGCCGGTCGCGGCCGACGGGTTGACGCTGACGGTGCGCGACGTGCCGAGCCAGGAAGCGGTCGCGCTGTCGCTGTGGCTCGTGACGGGGCCGAAGACGACGGCGGCGACGCCGGTCCGGCTGCAGGTGCTCGACGAAGCGGGCTGGCGCGCGCTGCAGGCGGCGGCGCCGAAGGCCTGGCAGCCGTATTTGATCGGTGGAGACGCGGCGGTTACGGCGCCGCCGGCGCCGGAGGCCGTGGCGCAGGTCCGCGCGTGGCTGGAGCAGGCGGCGGCGGGCGAGCGGTCGGTGGGATTTTTCGCGCCGCGCGGCTTCGGGCCGACGGCGTGGGGCGGGACGGCGAGCGTGCGCAACGAAATCCTGCGGCGCTACATGCTCCTGGGGCAGACGCTCGAGGGCATGCGCGTGTGGGACATCCGCCGGGCGGTCGAGACAGTGCGGCAGCCGGACGTGCTCGGCGCGGGGGCGCGCATCACGCTGGCCGGGGCGGGCACGCAGGCGGTCAACGCGCTCTATGCTTCGCTCTTCACGGCGCCGGTGGCGGAAGTCGAATTGACGGCGCCGCCGGCGTCGCACCGCACCGGCCCGGACTATCTCAATGTGCTGCGGCACCTCGACGTGCCGCAGGCGGTCGCGTTGGCGGCGGAGCGGCAACCGGTGACGATCCGGCAGGGCAATGCCGACGATTGGTCCTGGGCGAAAACGACGGGCCTGCGCGCGGGTTGGCCGGCGGACCGTTTGCGTTGGTGAAGCGCGGGTGTCGACCGGGAAGTTGAAGGTTGAAAGTTGAAGGTCCTGAAACCGGACCGGGCGCCGCGCTAACGGACCGGGAGCGGCTTAACCGTCCGGATCTGCACTCAACTCCCAGCGAAGCTCTCTCTCAACTGCGGGTTTCCCGCTTCACGCCGCGAGGTTCGGCATGCGGGGGCGGGCGGGGGCGGTGCGGGCGCCGATGGTGCCGCAAACGAAGTCGATGAGCTCGGGTCGGTAGCCGGTGAACTCGAGCACGCGGGCCAAGAAGCGGCGCTTCGTGGCGGTGTCGATGTTCATGATCGCCCAGAAGGCGGTGCCATCGATCTGGCGGGCCTGGTTGTGCCGACAGGCGGCGAGGATTTCCTCGCGCGTGCGGCCGAGGTAGCGGCGGCCGCTCGAAAGGCTGCGGATGAATTCGGCGAACTCGCCGGGGTGCCGGGCGGCGACCCAACCCAGCAGGGAGAGGTAGCGGTCGGCATCGGTGAACTTCGTGCGGTACCCGGCGCCCAGCACGAAGGCCGCGATGGGCTCCGCGGCATCGGGACTGGCGGTGGACAGGTTCAGGAGAGAGGCCAGCACTTCGTCGGGGGTGCGGTGGAAACCCGAGGCCAGGCGCTGCAGCGCTTCGTAAACGTCGTCGCGGACGGAGATCATTTTCATGGCGGCAGGATTGAACCGGTCGCGGCGGTCCGGCGAGCCGGCATCGGCGGATTCCCCGGCTTTTGCGGCGAAGCGGCGACGGGCTGCGACGAAATTTGCCGCGGCCGCGGCCGGAAGATTTGTTTGAATAGGGTTTTGGAAGACCGCGTCGGAGCCGGCGTATGAAAACACTCCTTGTCACGGTTTCACTCGCGCTCGCCGGTGCTGCTTCGGTGAACGCGCAGGTGTTTCGGCCCTCGGTCGGCGGCGGTGCGGTGGTCGGCGCGGTCGCGGGGGGCCTGATCGGCGGTCACAACGGCGACCGGTGGGCGGAAGGCGCGGTGATCGGTGCGGCCGCGGGCGCGCTGATCGGCGCGGTGCTGGAACGGCCGGAACCGGCGTACCGGGTCCGGGGCACGACGGCGATCGTACCGGTTGCGACGGTGCCGTGCGCGCCGACGGTCGGCTACGCGGAGCCGGTGCAAGTCGTGCGCGCCCCGCAGGTCGTCTATGTCGAGCGGGCGCCGACGGTGGTTTATGTGCCCGCGCCGGCTCCGGTGGTGATCGTGCGCCCGCCGGCCGTGGCTTACGGATACGGTTACCGGCCCGTGGTGCGGGCGCCGGCGTATTGCCCGCCCCCGCCGCCGCCGCGGTCGCATCACCGGCACGGCCACTACGGCCGCTGATCCGATTCCCGCTAAACCAACTTCAACCTGCCGCGGAATTCGCGGCGGGTTTTTTTGCGTCCGGCGCCGGCGCGAAGGCGACGGCTTTCAACGCGATGCCGTTGAGGCCGTAGTCGGAGAAATCGTTTTCCACGCCGTCGTACGGCCGGTCCTGCAAATAAATCTGCATGATCCGCGCGTGCTCGTGATCGCTGGTCGGAAAGATCTGCGGCGCTTCGCCGGGCAGAAAGATGCCCGTGTAGGCGCGGCGGCGGTCGGTGAGGCGGCGGATGACGATCATGCGGTGGGCCCCGCGAGCGGGAACCTCTCGTGCAACGTGTGAACGGCCCCTTCCGGACGCAATGTGCTCGCGCAAAGATCGATGGCGGCGACGCGGAAGGGCGGGGCGGCGAGTTGGCGGCTCGACTTCGCCCACGCGGCGAGCGCCGGGCCGGCGAGTTCGGTCATGCGGGCAAGCGTGACGTGGGGCTGGAACGTCCTCAGATCCAAGGTCAGGCCGGCGGCGATCAAGGCATCGTCGAGGCGTTGCCGCAGTTGGAAAAGTCGCGGGTGGCCGCGCCCGATCCCGAGCCAGAGCACGCGGGCCGGAACCTGGGGCGGAAAAGTACCCAGGCCCTCGAGCGGCAAAATGAAGGGCTCGACGCGGATCCCGCGGAGCCGCTCGCGCACGCGTTCTTCGGCGGGGCTGTCGAGCTCGCCGAGAAAGCGCAGCGTGAGGTGGAGTTGTTCCGGCGGGGTCCACGTCACGCCCTCGATCGGCCGGGCGTGCCGGGCGAGGTCGGCGCGGACGGAATCCGGCAAGGCGATCGCGACGAAGAGCCGGGCCGGCGGCGGCGGCGGATTCGCCGGCGGAAGGAGGCGGGGCTCACGACCAATTGTAGTTGAAGCTGACACTGATGCGTTCGTCGGCGACGCGGTTGGCGGCGACCTCGTGGCGGAGCCAGCTTTCAAAGAGGATGACGTTGCCGGCTTCGGCGGGGTAGGTGACATGGACCTGGTTGTCGCGGCGCGCGCCGGATTTTTTCGGGGGCGCGGCCATGAAGCGTTCGAGGCGCGGGTCCTCGAATTTCAGGCCGGAGCAGCCGGCGGGCGTGGCGACGTAGTAGGTGCCGCTGATGAAGGAAAGGGGATGGAGGTGCAGCGAGTGGGCGGCGGTGGGCGGCATGATGTTCACCCAGAAGTCGGTGAGGCGGATTTTTTTGCCGCGCAGATCCATGTCCAGATGCCGGGCGAAGGTGCGGACGTGGCGATCCAGTTTCTTTTCGAGTTCGGCGAACGTGCTCGAGAAGCGGTGCAGCTCGTTCATCGACGCGTAGCTGGTGTAGCCGCCGGGGTAGTTTTTGGCGGACCAACGGCGGCCGGCGGCGTCGAAATCGCGCAGCCGGCGGCATTCGTCGGCCAGATCCGTGTTGAGGCGGGCGAGGCCGTTTTTCTGCAGGGGCTCGCAATAGACGAAGGTCGGAAACCAGGCGCGGATCGGCATCGCGGCAGTGAGGTTTACTTCGCGAAGAACTTCAATCCGGCAACGCCGGCGACGATGAGGCCGAGGCAGACGAGGCGGGCCGGCGACGCGCTTTCGCCGAAGAACGCGATGCCGGCGAGGGCCGTACCCGCGGCGCCGATACCGGTCCAAACGGCGTAGGCGGTGCCGATCGGGAGCCCCCGGGCGGCGAGGGCGAGCAGACCGACGCTGGCGACGAGGGCGGCGCCGACGCCGAGGCTGGGCCAGAGGCGGGTGAAGCCGGCGGTGGATTTGAGGCCGACGGCCCAGACGATTTCGAAAACGGCGGCGATGAAGAGCAGCGTCCAATGCATGCCGCGAGGCTGCGGCGGGTCGCCGGTCCCGCCAGCAAATCCGGCGGGCGGCGGCTGCATGCTCCGGGCCGCGACGGATCGATTTTTCAGCTACTCAACCTTCAACTCTCGCCGGCGCATTTCGGGATCAGCGCACGCCGCCCATCAGGCGTTTGACCCACGGCACGAGGGCGAAGAGCGCGACGGTGGCGCCGCCGACGATCAGCGCTTGCTGGAGGAAGAAGTCGGCGAGGGCGGCGGGGTCGGACGAGTTGAATTCGCCCGCGAGCACGCCGGCGAGTTTGTTGCCCAGCGCGGCGGCGAGGAACCAGATGCCCATGACGAGACCGAGCAGGCGGGCGGGCGCGAGTTTCGTCATGGTGCTGAGGCCGACGGGGCTCAGGAGCATTTCACCGACGGTCTGGAAAAAGAAGAGGCCGAGCAGCCAAATGGGGCCGACCTTGCCTTCGGCGGTGAGTTTGGCGGCGGGTATCATCCAGACGAAGGAGAGGCCCACGAAGAGGAGGCCGAAGGCGAACTTCGCCGGGCTGGAGGGCTGCTTGGCGCCGAGCTTGATCCAAAGCCAAGCGAACGGGGCGGCGAGGGCAATGACCCAGGCGGAGTTGATCGACTGCCACCAGGCGGACGGGAACGCGTAGCCGAAGAGGTGGTTGTCGGTGAGCCGTTCCGCGAACAGCGAGATCGAGGAACCGGCCTGTTCGAAGATCGCCCAGAAAATCTGCGCGGCGATGAAGAGGACGAGAATGGCGGCGATGCGCCGGCTTTCCTCGGAGGGGCGAAACGCAAAGGCGAGCACGGCCGCGATCTGGGCGGCGAAGAGCGCGAGCACGATCCAGGGTCGGCTATCGCTGAGAACCATAATGCCGATGAGCGCCAGCGAACCGAGGAGCACAAGGCCGAGTTTGCCCCAGGGGCGGCCGGCGGCCGTGAGGGCCGGAGCTTGGCCGACGTGCGCGAGCGTCGACGCGCGGCGCAGGTAGGTGAAAAGACCGAAGGTCATGCCGATGCCGGCGGCGCCGAAGGCCCAATGCCAACTGCCGTAGGGGCTGAGGCCGAGGCCGCCGAGGAAGTTGCGGAAGGATTCCGCCTGCGCGAGATAGCCGCACACGATCGACGCGGCGAGGGCGCCGAGGTTGATGCCCATGTAGAAGATCGAGAAACCGGCATCGCGACGTTCGTCTTCCGCGGAATAGAGACTGCCGACCATCGTGGAGATGTTCGGTTTGAGCAGGCCGGTGCCGATCGCGACGAGGCCGAGGCCGAGGAAGAACGTCGCTGTAGAAGGCACAGCCATCGCGTAGTGGCCGGAGGCGATGATCACACCGCCCCAGAGGACGGCGCGCCGGGAGCCGATGAAGTTGTCCGCGATGAAACCGCCGAGAATGCTCAGCAGGTACACGCTCATCGTGTAGGTGCCGTAGACGGCGGCGGAAGTCTTGTCGGTGAAACCGAGTCCGCCCTTGGCGACCTCCGTCGTCATGAAGAGGACGAGCAGCGCGCGCATGCCGTAGTAGCTGAAGCGCTCCCACATTTCCGTGAAGAAGAGCGTCGTCAGACCGCGCGGGTGGCCGCCGAGTCCGCCGGTGTCATGCAAAGAGGCGGGGGATCCGGAGGTCGCGGGGGAAATCATGCAGGGCGGCAGCGTGCCGGCCGGGACGGAGCCGGCCAAGAGGGAAATCGCGGGGCGACGCCGGCTTTTTGGCGTGCGTCGCCGGTCCGGTCGGTGCGACGCTGGCGCACCCTCGACCCCGATGAACATCTCCTCCCGTTGCTTCCGTTTCCTGCTCGCTTTGGTCGCGCTGCCGTTGGCGGCGGTCGCCGCCGACGCGCCGAAAAAAGTCCTCGTGGTGACCGTCACCGCCGGCTTCCGCCACAGTTCGATTCCCACGGCCGAACGGATTCTCGCGGAGATGGCCGCGAAGTCGGGCAAGTTCACGGTCGAGTTTGCCAGCCAGCCGTCGGGCATGCCGGCCGCGCCGGGCCGGCCGCGCCCGGGTCCGAAGGGCGCCGAAGATCCGGCGCACGTCGAGGCGCTGAAGAAGTTCGCCGCGGACGAGAAGGCGTATTGGGAAAAATGGACGCCGCAGTTGGCGGCGGTGCTGCAAAAGCTCAGCCCGGCCAATCTGAAAAATTACGATGCGGTGCTGTTCGCGAGCACGACGGGCGATCTGCCGTTGCCGGACAAGCAGGCCCTGGTCGATTGGGTGGCCTCGGGCAAAGGCTTCATCGGCGTGCACGCCGCGACGGATACGTTTCACAAATCGGGCCGGTTCGCGGGCTTTCCGCCCTACGTGGCGATGATCGGCGGCGCGTTCCGCACGCACGGCCCGCAGGTGACGGTCGAGTGCAAGGTCGACGATCCGAAACACGCGGCCTGCGCGGGCTTGCCGGCGACGTGGACGGTCTTCGACGAGATCTACGAATTCAAAGACTACAATCAGGCCCGCGTGCATTCGCTCGTCTCGCTGGACAAGCATCCCCAGACGAAGGCCCCGGGCCACAACGCGATCGCCTGGTCGCGCACGCACGGCAAGGGCCGTGTCTTCTACACGTCGCTCGGGCACCGCGAGGATGTCTGGGATCCGGCGCACACGGACAAGCAGGGCCGGAAGAATTCGCCCGAGGTCGCGCAGCAGTTCCAGCAACATTTGCTCGGCGGCATTCTGTGGGCGCTGGGGCTCGCGCCGGGCGAAGCGAAGCACGCGCCTTGAGCCGCGGGCCGCGCCTGCGGCGCGGCGGTTGAAAGGTGAAAGTTGAAGGGTGAAAGATCGATCCGCCGGAGGGAGGCGTGAAACAAGTTACCGGGGAGACGGGACCAACCTCCCCGGTGGGGCCGCTCAGCGCGCCGGTTTGGCCGAACCGGCGCCGGTATAGTCGAGGACTTCGCGCAGGGTCGTGCGCCAATTGACGCGGGCGTACACCCCGTGGTCGGTGCTGCGGCCTTCTTCGTGGCCGACGCGGTAGGCGAGTTCGAGTTGCCACTTGCCGGGAACCTTCCACGTCGCCGAACGCGCGAGCGGCACATCCCAGATGGTGCCGAATTGGATTTCATGGCCGAGGCGGTACTCGCCGGGCTCGGCGATCCGGCGGATGCGATACTCGGCAAAGTAGCCGAGTTCGGACGGCTTGTAGAGCAGGCCGGGCACGGCCTCGATCACGTGGCGGCGGACGACTTCCGGCGGCGGCGGGCCGCGGTCGGTGAGCTTGACGCTGCGGTCGTAGCTGAGGTTGGCGTAAAACGTCGTCGCGGGCCAGCCGAGCAGTTGGCGGGCGGCCGCGATCGAAGGCTTAAGGTGGGTGTAGTGGTCGTTGAGTTCCACCGGCGGTTTGCCGAGCGGGATGCGGGTCTCGAAACCGAGCGTGGTATCGTCGAAGAAGCCAAGGAAAGGACCGAGATCGTAGCGGGCGCCGAGGCGGGCTTCGCCGGGCCCCCAGCGATGGTCGCGGCCGGTATTGAGGGGGCTGGGGGTGAAAGGCACGAGGCCACCGCGCAGTTCCCATTTCTTGGTGAGACCGTAGCGCAGCTCGACCGGGAATCGGAGGTATTCCTCGTCGCGCAGGTCGCCGAACTTCGGTTTGAACGCGATCGTGATGTTCCGTTCGCCGAGGACGCCGGGCAGCGTGGTGTCGAGGAATTCGGTCATGCGCAGCACCTGCTCGCGGACGACGTCGACGGCGGAAGGAGCCGGCGCGGCGGTCGCTGCGGCCGCCCAGCAAAGCGCCGGCAGGAGCGCGCGGAGGGCGGAAAAGCGGAAAGAGGAGGGGGGCATGGTGCGCGTCAGACACGGAGGTTTTGCGCCGGTGCCGTCGGTGACGTCGAGGCAATCCCGGCGAAAACAAAAACCGCCGGTCCCGAATCGGAACCGGCGGCGGAAGGAAAATCGAAACCGGCTCAGGCGCCGTGCAAATAGCTCATGAGCAAGTTTTCCAGATACTCCTGTTTGCCGGACTTCGGCACCGGCTCGCCGAGCTTGGTGAGCACCAGTTTCTCGAGGCTGCGGAAGTTGGCTTTGCCGGTCTCGATGTCGCGGCCGAACCCGGCATCGAAGCTGGCGTAGCGGTCGGCGACGAACTTCTCGAATTTGCCTTCGGCCAGGATCCGTCGCGCCAACTTGAACGCGAGGGCGTAGGCGTCCATGCCGCCGATGTGGGCGTGGAAGAGATCCTCGGGATCGATGGACGGGCGGCGCAGCTTGGCGTCGAAGTTGAAGCCGCCGGTGCCGAGACCGCCGGCCTTGAGGATCGAGATCATGGCGAGGGTGAGCTCGCGGACATCGGTGTTGAACTGGTCGGTATCCCAGCCGAGCAGGAGATCGCCGGCGTTGGCGTCGATCGAACCGAGCATGCCGGCCGCGGCGGCGACCTCGATCTCGTGCTGGAAGGTGTGGCCGGCGAGGGTGGCGTGGTTGGTCTCGATGTTGAACTTGAAGTGGTTCTCGAGGCCGTAGGTGCGGAGGAAGGCGATGCCGCTGGCGACGTCGAAGTCGTACTGGTGCTTGGTCGGCTCCTTCGGCTTCGGCTCGATCAAAAACTGGCCCTTGAAACCGATGCTGCGGGCGTAGTCGACGGCGAGATGGAGGAATCGCGCGAGGTGGTCCTGTTCGCGCTTCAGGTTCGTGTTCAGCAGCGTCTCGTAGCCCTCGCGGCCGCCCCAGAAGACGTAGTTCTCGCCGCCGAGTTCCTTGGTGACGTCGAGGGCTTTCTTCACCTGCGCGGCGGCGTAGGCGAAGACGTGCGCGTCGGGGTTGGTCGACGCGCCGCACATGTAGCGCGGATTGGAGAAGAGGTTGGCCGTGCCCCAGAGGAGTTTCACGCCGGTGGCCTGCTGAAGCTGTTTCGCGTGGGCGACGACGGCGTCGAGGTTGCGGTTCGACTCCGCCAGCGTGCGGCCTTCGGGGGCGATGTCGCGGTCGTGGAAGCAATAGAAGGGCGCGCGGATTTTTTGGCAGAACTCGAAGGCGGCTTCCATGCGGACCTTGGCGACGGAAACGGGATCTTTGCCGGCCTCCCAGGGGCGCACGATGGTGCCGGGGCCGAAGGGATCGGAGCCGGTGCCGCGGAAGGCGTGCCAGTAGGCGACGGAGAAGCGGAGGTGCTCGGCCATCGGCTTGCCGTCGACGATTTCGTCGGGGTTGTAGTGCTTGAACGCGAGGGCGCGGTCGGACTTGGGGCCTTCGTGGGCGACGGTCGGGATGCCGGAGAAATAAGCGCGGGATTTTTTCATGAGGTGCAGGGGAGGAAAGGGCGGGAGCATAGCGCATCGGCGGGCCGGGGCGGTAACAAAGATCCGCACATTTCTTTTGATTTTTAACACCGGCGCCGGCTGGCTCGCGGCCGATGCCTCCGTCCGCCGCGCCCGCCTTTTCCGCCGCGCCGGCGGCGCGCACGTACAAGGTGGCGCTGCTGATCGAGACCTCGAACCGCTACGGGCGGGATTTGCTTTACGGCGTGCGGGACTGGACGCGGACGGGCGCGCGCTGGGCGGTGCGTTTCACGGAACAGGCGCGGCTCGGGCCGTTGCCGGGCTGGCTGCGGGATTGGCAGGGCGACGGCATCATCGCGCGGGTGGATTCGCCGCGGATCGCGGCGGCGCTGAAGCGCACGCGGCTGCCGGTGGTGGATGTGAGCGCCGAGCGGTTTGCGTCGGAGTTTCCCCGCGTGAGCGTCGACAACGGGGCGGTGGCGGCGCTGGCGGCGGAGCATTTTCTCGGCAAAGGCTTCCGGCATTTCGCGTTCGCGGGCGACCCGCAGTTCCTCTGGGCGCGGCAGCGCGGGGCGGCGTTCGCGCGGCTGGTGCAGCGGGCCGGCGGCACCTGCGCGGCGGTGGGAGCGGTGCCCCGGCGGGTGCGGCGGCCGGGGTCGGATGCGGAGAGCCGGGAGTTGGCGGAGGCGTTGGCGAAATTGCCGCGGCCGCTGGCGGTTTTCGCGTGCTACGACGGCCGCGCGCAGCAGGTGCTCGAGGCCTGCCAATTGCGCGGCTGGAGCGTGCCCGACGAGATCGCGGTGCTCGGGGTCGACGACGACGAGGTGCTCTGCGAGCTGTGCACCCCGCCGCTGAGCAGCGTGCAGCCGAATGCGCGGCGCACGGGCTACGAGGCGGCGGCGATGCTGGCGCGGATGATGGCGGGGGACCGCCCGGCGAAGCGCACGACTTTCGTGGCGCCGGTGCGCGTGGTGGAGCGCCAGTCGACGGACAGCGTGGCGGTCGCGGACCGGCGCGTGGCGCAGGCGGTGCGCTACATCCGCGAACACGCCGGCGCGAACATCGGGGTCGCGGACCTGCTGCGGGCGGTGCCGATGTCGCGGACGTTGCTGGAACGGAAATTCAAGGCGGCGCTGGGCCATTCGCCGCACCGGCAGATCGTGCGGCAGAAGATCGCGCGGGCGCAGCATCTCCTGGCGGAGAGCGAAGTGGCGATCGCGGTGGTGGCGGAGCTCGCCGGCTTCGAGAGCGCGAGCTACCTGAGCGTGGCGTTCCGGCGCGAGACGGGCGAAAGCCCGTACGCCTATCGGGCGCGCCACCGGACCGCGGGGGCGGAGCGCGGCCGGTGAGGGCGGCCCGCGGATCGGAGTTCCTTGCAGGTGTCGGCGCCGGAAAGACGGCGCGCCCACTCCGCGCTTGAACCGTCCGCCGCTTTCGCGCTGCCTGCGTCACCTTCGCGATGCCTCCCCCCACCGACCGCGACCGCTGGTTTTCCGAAGAGGTCGATCTTCACCGCGGCGCGCTGCGCGCCTATGTGCAGCGCGCGTTTCCCGGGGTGCGCGATGTCGACGATGTCGTGCAGGACTCGCTCCTCCGCATCTGGACCGCTTTCGCCGGGCGGCAAATCGGCTGCGCCCGCGCCTTTCTTTTCAAGATCGCCCGCAACCGCGCTTTGGACCTCCTGCGCCGCGACCAGGCTTCGCCGCTCGTGGCCGTAAGGGATTTGGCCGCGTTGCCCGTGGCTGAGGATGGTCCCACTCCGGCCGATGTCCTCACCACCGCGGAAAAAATCGAACTCGTCGCCGCGGCCATCGCGGATTTGCCCGACCGTTGCCGCGAGATCGTCGTCCTGCGCAAACTTTCCGGCCTCTCGCAACGCGAGGTCGCCCAACGCCTCGGTCTCTCCGAGCGCACCGTCGAGGTGCAGGTCGCCCGCGGCACGCGGCGCTGCGCCGATTATCTCCGCCGCCGCGGCCTGACCGCCGCCGACGCGAAGCTCTGACCATGCCCGAAGGCCCGCCCACTCCGCCGCTCTCCGCGGACCACGCGCTCGACTGGCCCGGCCGCGCCGCCACGGCCGATGCCGTGCGCGCCGCGGTCGAGCGCCGCGTGCAACAGCGCCGCCGGCTCCGGCGCCGGGCCGCGGTCGCCGCCGCCTCGCTCGGTCTCGCCGTGCTCGTCGGTTTCGCCTGGCTGCGCCCCGGGACCCGCGAACTGGCCCCGGCACCGACGGCCAGCGCGACCCTCATCCAGCCCGTGCGCCAGCTCCTGGCCGACGGCTCGTGGATCGAGCTCAACGGCGACGCGCAGGTCCGGGTCGAATTTTCGCCGGCGCTCCGGCGCGTCGCGCTGGTGCGCGGCGAGGCTCACTTCGAGGTGGCGCACGATGCCGCGCGCCCCTTCGTCGTGGTCGCCGGCGGCGTCGCCGTGCGGGCCGTGGGCACCGCCTTCGCGGTGCGACTGGCCCCGGACGACGTCAATGTGCTCGTGACCGAAGGTCGTGTCGCCGTCGACCGCGCCGCCGCCGATCCGGTCGCGGCGCCGGTGCTGCCGCTCGCGTTTGTCGCCAAAGGGGCGAGCGTCGTGGTCGCGGCCGCCGACCTCGCGCCGGCGGCCGCGGCCCCTGTGGTCGTGGCGGTTTCCGCTCCCGAATTGGCCGAACGCCAGGCCTGGCGCGTGCCGCGGCTCGAGTTCAACGACACGCCCCTGCGGGAGGCGGTCGAACTCTTCAACCGCCACGGCAACGTGAGCCTCAGCCTGGCGTCGCCGGCGCTCGGCGAACTGCGCGTCAGCGGCACGGTGCGCGCGGACAATACGGCGGCGCTCCTGCAATTGCTCCGCGCCGACTACGGGGTCGAGGCGCAGCGGCGCAGCGACCGCGAACTCGTGCTGCGCCGGCCGCGTTAGGCATTTGCCCCGCCCGGACCAGGCCCCGGGCCGCGGCGATTGCGGTAAGGGATTTTCCGGCCCCGTCCGTGGTGACTCCCGACGACGCGCTGCGTCCGCTTTCCACTTCATGCCGCGACCCACGCACCCGTTCCGCCTGTTTTGGTTCCTCGCGCTCTGCTGCGTGCCGGTCCTCCGTGCCTCTGCGGCCGACGCGGGCCGTCGCCCGTTCAACCTGCCGGCGGACGAGGCGGAAAACTCGCTCCGCCTCTTCGCGAGCCAGTCCGGGCTGGAGGTGCTCTTTTCCCGCAGCTCCACCGCCGGCGTCCGGACCAGGACGCTCCAAGGCGACTACGCACCGCTCGAGGCGATGACCCGCCTGCTCGCGGGCACGCCGTTGGTGGCCACTCCCGAGCCCCGCTCCGGGGCCATCGTGGTCAGCCGCCCGCGCAACGGCACTCCGCCGGCCGGCGGCGACGCCAAAGCGGCCGCCGTCCCGCCTTCCCCTCCTATGACCGACCCGAACAAATCCTCCCGCACGTTGCTCGCCTCCCTTGCCGGCTGGCTAGCGGCCGCGACTCCCATGGCGGCCCAGCCGGCGGCCGGCACCCCGGTGATTGCCGCCGCGGCCGCCAAAGAATCCGTCAAACTGGAATCGTTCGTGGTCACCGGCTCGAACATTCCGACGGCCGCGGACGCCGTGGCCGTGCCCGTGACGGTGATCAACCGCGAAGAGATCGAGCGCACCGGCCTCGGCTCCAACCTGCTCGACGTGGTGCAGACCCGCATGCCCAGTTTCGCGGGCAGCGGCAATCTCGGCGCGACCAACGGCAACACCGGCGGCACGAGCACCTTCGGCGGATCGCAGATTTCGCTGCGCAATCTGCCGACGCTCGTGCTGCTCGACGGCCGGCGTTTGCCCGACAGCGGGGCGAGTGCCCGCGGCGGCCGTTCCTTCGTGGACGTGAACCAGATTCCGCTGGCGGCCATCCAAACGATGGAGGTGCTGACGGACGGCGCTTCCGCGATCTACGGCTCCGATGCCGTCGGCGGCGTGGTGAACGTGAAACTGAAACACGATTTCCAAGGACTCGAAATCGGCGGGCGCTACGCGATGGCCGAGGGCGACGGCAACCATACGCAGCGTTCCGCGTACCTGGTGGCCGGCGCCAGGACGGACCGCCTGAGCGTCACACTTTCCTTCAGCAAGTCGCGCCTCACCCCGCTGTTCCAATCCGAGCGCCCGTTTTCGAATCCGCAACGGGGCAAATCGGCGACGATCTCCGGCGCCCTGGGCCAATCCTCGACGGCGTTTCCGACGGCGTTCCTGCGCCCCGGACTGAACTCGCCGAGCCTCGCGACCCCGACGGGACCGGCGGCGGTCTTTGCCAATTTGGCCGCCTTGGTCGCCTCCGGCATCTACCAGGCGTCGTCGGTACAGCCGATCGCGGATACGTTCGATCTGGCGCCGTTCGTCACGCTCACGATCGAATCCCGCAAGGAGGCCCTGACGCTCGCGACCAACCTGAAGCTCGTCCCGGAAAAGCTGGAAATGTTCGTCGAGGCGATGGACTCGCGGAGCGACAGTTCCTCGCAGCTCGGGGCGCTGGGCATCACCACCGCGGTGCCGGTGAATGCGCCCTACAATCCCACGCGCTCGGCGCTGTTCGCCGCTTTTCGCAACACGCCCGACGTGCGCCGGGCCGACAACGCCGCGCGCCTGCGGCGTTTCGTGGGCGGATTCCGCGGGAAGCTGGCGGACCGTTTCCAGTGGGAGGCCGGCTACAACTACAACACCAATCGGCTCGATAACTCGCTCACCGGACAATACTACACGCCGAATCTTCAGCTCGCGCTGGCCGGCGGCTACGATGCCAACGGCAATCGCCAGGTCGGCGGCCGCTTCGCCCGGCTCTTCCGCAACTACAGCGCCCCGGCCAACACGACCACGCTCGCGCAATGGCAGGCCGCCATCACGCCGGCCAACTCCGTCGTCCAACCCGCGATCGACATCCTCGCGCGGCCCGAGGGGCTGGCGCCGGCGCTCTTCGACAATATCCGCGGGGCGACGGCCAATATCTTCGAGGCGGGTCTGACCGAGATCGATGCCCGCGTCTCCGGGGCGCTGTTCGATCTGCCCGCCGGTTCCGTGGGCGGTGCGATCGGGGTGGATTTCCGCACCGAAACTCTGCTCGGGGTGCCGGACGGGAATTCGTTCAGCAGCGGCCCGACGTCCCGGCGTTGGCAAAACGGCAATTTCTTCGATCCGATTTCGCGCCGCCGGACCATCGAGGCGGGCTTCGCCGAAATCCGCGTGCCGCTCGCGAGCGAGCAGATGAACATTCCGGGCGTGCGCGTGCTCGAGCTCTCGGCCGCGTATCGTTACGAAAACTACAGCGACGCCGGGGCTTCGCGCGTCCCGAAGTACGGTCTGCGCTGGCGGCCGTTCGGCGAGGAACTCACCTTGCGCGGTACCTATTCCGAGGCCTTCGTCGCGCCGTCGCTCTTCTCGCTCTTCGGTCCCACCACCGAAGGCTCCACGCCCGCCGGCGTGATCCAGACGGTCTTCGGGGTGCCCGGATTTGCCCGGCAACGCGCCGGAGCCAATCCCGATCTCAAGCCGTCCACGGCCAAGACCTCTTCCTTCGGCGTGGTCTGGTCCCCGCCCGCGCTGAAGCGGCTCACCCTCGGGCTCGATTTCATCGAGGTGCGGCAGCTCTCTTTGGTCGCCAATGCCGGCGCCGCGGAAATCCTCCGGAGTGTCAACACGCTCGGCCCGCGGTCGCCGTACATCGCCCAGGTGGCGATCGGCAATTTCCCCACCAATCCGGATCCCTCGTTGCCGCCGCCCGCGCCCGTCACGGCCCCCGGGCAACTGGCCTCGCTGCTGCTTTCGGGCGTTTCGCCCAACGTCGTTTTCGTCACCGACTCCCGCATCAATATCGCCGGCCAGAAACTCAAGGCGCTCGATGTCTCGGCGAACTATGCGTTCCCCGCCTCGCAATTCGGCAAATTCAACGTCAGCACAGCGGGCACGTTTTTCCTCGATTACCAATTCCAGGCGCTGCCTTCGGCGAGCTACTACGAGTACGCCGGGCACGTCACCAACGTCGTCGGCGGGCAGGGCACCATTCCCGGGATGAAATGGTTCACCGCGCTCTATTGGAGCAAAGACCGCTGGTCCGCGACGTTGAACAACACCTACGTCTCCAGCGTCGTCGATATCGGCGCCGGCGGGATCACGTTTGCCACGAGCCCGACGCTGCGGCGCGTCGCGGTTCCTTCCTACATGTCGTGGGACAGTTCCGTTTCCTACACCTTCAGGAACCTTGTTTTGCCGGGCGCGAAGCTGAGCCTCTCGGGCCTCAAGCTCACCCTCGGCGTCAACAATCTCGCCAACCGGATGCCGCCTTCGTCGCCGCAGGCCTTCGGCAGCGATGTCGGCGCCGACCTCGCGACCTACAATCCGCTCGGCCGCCTTTGGTACGTGAGTGCCGGGCTCAAATTCTGAACCCGATGCGCGTCTGGCCGACTTGGATACGGGGTGGGGCGGCGGGGCTGCTCGCCGTTGCAACGGCGGCGGCGGCCGGGACGGCCCTGGAGGTCGCCGCGCCGGCCGAGGTCGGCGTTTCCGCCGCGCGCTTGGAGCATGTCGGCTCCGCGCTCCGGGCCGCGATCGCGCGGGGCACGATTCCCGGCGCCGTGGTCGCCATCGCCCGGCGCGGCAAGTTGGTCTATCATGAGGCCTTCGGCGCGGTCGATCCCGCGGCCGGCACCCCGATGCCGAAGGACGCGATCTTTCCGATCGCCTCGTTGACGAAGCCGCTGACCACGGTCGGGGCGCTCATGCTGGTGGAAGCGGGACGCATGACGCTCGAGGATCCCGTGGAACGGTTTTTGCCGCCGTTGGCGAACCGGCGCGTGGTCGCCGCGGGCGGCACCGAGCCGGCGCGGCGGCAACCCAACGTGCAGGATCTGATGCGCCATACCGCGGGCATGACGAACGGCCTCGCCAACGGGAGCGAGCTTGAACGGCAGTACCATGAATTGACGGCAGTCGATCGCCCGGCGGCGGACTTGGTCGAGCGGCTCGGCCGGTTGCCGCTGCACTACCAGCCGGGAACGCGTTGGGACTACGGCGTGGGGTTCGAAGTCATGGGCGTCATCATCGAGACGCTGACGCAGCGGCGGTTGGCCGACTACCAGGCGGAGCATCTGTTCGCGCCGCTCGGCATGGCCGACACGGGCTACTTCGTGCCGCCCGGAAAAGTCGCGCGGTTTGCCCGGCCCTTCAAAACCGATCCGCTGACCGGCGAGCCGACGAATGCCCGGCTGCGCAGTGCGCCGCCCCAGCGGGACGGCGGCGGCAACCACTGCTACTCCACGGCCCTCGATTACCTGCGTTTTGCGGAGATGCTGCGGCGGCAGGGCACGTTCGACGGCCGGCGCTACCTCGGCCGGAAAACGGTGGAGTTCATGACTTCGGACCAGATGACGCCCGAGGTCGACTTGGGCCGGCTGTGGACGAGAGGAAACGTCTATGGCTACGGCTTCGGGCTGAGCGTGGCCGTGCGCCGGCCCGCGGTCGCCTCGGGCATGTTGGGCACGCCCGGCGACTTCAATTGGGGCGGCGGCAGCGGCACGTATTTCTGGGTGGATACGAAGGAGGAGCTGGCCGTGGTGTTCATGGCGGCGGCGCCCGGGGAGATTCGCAACCGGCTGCGGCAGTTGATCACCTCGACCGTGCTGCAAGCCCTCGAGTGAGGCCGGCGGCGACGCCACCCGGGTGCCCCATCCGCTCCTTGCCCGATCGAATCGATTTGGACCCATTATCCGCCATGCGCCGTCTGCTTTTCCCTTTAATCGCGGTGTTCGCCGCATCCGTTTCCGCGTCGTCGACCGCCGCGGCCGAGCCCCGGCCCAACGTGATTCTCGTGGTGGTGGACGACCTCCGCTTCGACGATTTCGGCGCGGCGGGCCATCCGTTCGCGCGCACGCCCCATCTCGACCGCATCGCGCGCGAGGGGGCGCAGTTCAAACACTTCTTCGCGGTCACGCCGCTGTGTTCGCCGAGCCGCGCCAACATCCTCACCGGCCTCGAGACGCGGCATCACGGCATTCTCGACAACACCGACCGCAGTCCGCTCA
Organism: Opitutia bacterium Tous-C1TDCM; assembly: GCA_002288455.1. Lineage (GTDB taxonomy): Bacteria > Verrucomicrobiota > Verrucomicrobiia > Opitutales > Opitutaceae > ER46. The sequence continues at coordinate 13,698 of NEUS01000012.1, read as the reverse complement.
GCCACCGGCTGCCGACGTTCGCGCGGACGCTCCACGCGGCCGGCTACAACACCGGCTTCATCGGCAAGTGGCACATGGGCAACGATCCCACGCCGCGGCCGGGCTTCGATCTTTGGATCTCGATGAGAGGGCAGGGCGAGGTGGCCGATCCGGAGCTTTTCGAAAACGGCCGGCTGGCCCGCGTGCCGGGCTACGTGACGGACATCTTCACGCAACGTGCCGTGGAGTTTATCCAACGGCCCCGCACCGCACCGTTCCTGCTGATGGTTTCCCACAAGGCGCTTCATCCGAACAACCGCCAGCAGGCCGACGGGACCTCGGTGCGGATCGGCGAAGGCGGCTTCATCCCGGCCGAGCGCCACAAGACGCTCTACGCCGACGACCGGCCGCCGCGCCGCGGCAACTACGCGCGGCCGCCCAAAGGGAAGCCCGCGCTTGAGCGGACAATCCCCGGCTTGCCGCCGCTCGGCCCGGATACGGTGACGCCCGACGAAACCATCCGCGACCGCCTGCGCATGCTGGCGGCGGTGGACGAAGGCCTCGGCCAAATGCTGGCCGAGCTGGAAAAACAGGGCGCCTTGGACCGCACCGTCGTGATGATCGTCGGCGACAACGGCTACTTCTACGGCGAGCACGGCCTGAGCCAGGAGCGGCGGCTGGCCTACGAGGAATCGATCCGGCTGCCGCTGTTGCTGCGCTATCCGCCGCGGGTGAAAGCCGGCGCGGAGCCGACCGGGATGGCGCTGACCACGGACCTGGCGCCGACGATTTTGGAACTGGCCGGGGCGCCGGCCCTCCCGGGCATCGACGGCCGGTCCTTGCTGCCGCTCCTCACGCGCACGCCGGCGGATTGGCGGAAATCTTTCCTGATCGAGTACACGACCGACATCGTGTTCCCGCGCACCTTGAAGATGGGCTACGACGCGGTGCGGACCGAGCGCTACAAGTTCATCCGCTACCGCGACCTCGTCGGCATGAACGAGCTCTACGATCTCCAGGAAGATCCGTTCGAGCTCACCAACCTGCTCGCCGCACCGGCCGCGGCCGGCGTGCGCCGGGAAATGGAAGCGGAGTTGGCGCGTTTGCTCGGTCCGGCACGTTGAAGAAACGGAATTTCCGATAGCGGGGCGGGTCCGGGCGGCTGCGCCCAGGCGAGGGCGGATCGGCGCCGTCCGCGGGATCGTGCAACGGTGTGCACGAAACGGGGGTTGAAGGCCCCGGCCGGGACGGCAATGCACTTCCTCCCGCGGGGCGACCGGACTTTTCCGGGCCTCCGGGCCCAACCCCACGTCCCATGTCCCTGATTCGCCCGACCCTATCCGCCTTTCTCCGCCGCCCGCTGGCGGCCGTCGCCGGTTTCGCCGCCGGCACGCTCGGAGCGCAGACGGCCGTCCCGCCGCCGGCGCCGGCCGCGCCCGACGCGACCGTGCAGCTGTCGCCGTTCGTGATTTCGACGGAGCGGGAAACGGGCTGGTCGGCGAACGACACGCTGTCGGCCACGCGCACCAAGCAGGCGCTGAAGGATGTGCCGGTGAACATCGACGCGATCACCGCCGACTTCATGGAGGACCTCGGGCTCAACACCGCCGACGAAGTCACGCGGTTCGTCGCCAACGTGTACGCCGCGCCGACGATGGAGAACGACAACCAGACGGACAATTTCTCGTTCCGCGGGCTGTCGCAGCGGTTCAACGTTTCGCGGAATTACTTCCGCTGGTACATCCCGAGCGACACCTACAACGTCGAGCGCATCGACTTCGGCAAAGGCTCGAACTCGCTGATCTTCGGCGACGTCGAGCCGGGCGGCCAAGGCTCTGTGTTCACGAAGCGGGCGCTGATGAAGAATTTCGGCACCGCGTTCGCGCAGTACGGCAGCGAAGGCGCGTACCGGGTCCAGCTCGACGTCAACCGCCAGCTGCGGCCGGGGCTGGCGCTGCGTTTCAACGCGGTGCGGCGCGAGGAGAAGACGTTCCAGGATGCCTCCGCCTACAAACTCGAGGGCGAGACGATCGCGCTGACGTGGCAGCCGTTCCGCAACACGATGGTGCGGCTCGAGGCGGAGCGCGGCGACTTCGAGAATGCGCGCGGCTTTTCCGGCATCACGATCCGCGAGCAGTCGGCGCGTTCGCGCAGCTTCACCAACGCGGGGCCGTGGTACACGTCGGACGGCGCGTGGTTCAACCAGTCGACGCTCCCGGCGGCGGACCGCAGCACGGCCAACAGTCCGGCGGGCGGTTCGGTTTCCCTGCTCGAAGGCGGCTTCTTCGACGTGACGATGCGGAATGCGGCCGGCGCCGTCGTCGGGACGAAGCGCTTCGCCGGTTTCCCGAAACACTACAACCTGCGCGGTTCCTTCGACCGGCAGTCCCGGCCCTTCGGCACGTATTCGGTCACGATCGAGCAACGCATCGGCAAACTCGGATTGGAACTGGCGTACAACCACCAGAACCAGGACGGCCTGCGGAACGACAATTTCTTCAGCAGCACGGTCAGCGTCGACGTGAACGGCCGGCCCTACATCGACACGGCGGGCATCGACTGGAAACGGTTCGGCAACGACGTCGACGCGTTCCGCGGCACGGCGGTGCTGCCGTGGCAGCCCTTTTCCTGGATGAAGCAACTCTTCGTCGGGAGTCTCGAATACCGCGAGGACTTCACGAACAACTACCGCAAGGCGCTCTACAACGTGAAGCGTTTCGAGAACGGCATCGTGACGGCGGTCAACCAGACCAACGACCGCGTGCGTTTCCGGCTCTACCTCGACGATCCGCAGTTCTATTCGCGGGCGCTGTTCGACCGTTTCACACTGGACCGGCTGCCGGTGACGCCGGACTTCCAAGCGAAGCAGCTGTCGTTCGGCACGGCGGCCGACGGCACGGAATGGCGCCAAGCCTATGCCGGCGCGCTGTCCGCCAGCGGCAGTTACTTCAAAGGCAAGGTGCAGTCGCTGATCGGCGCGCGTTGGGATTGGAACCGTACCTACGAATACAAAGGCACGCGGACCTTCGGGCCTTACAACGAGGACATCGCGCCGCCGAGCCGGCAGGACGCGCGGCCCGGCGAGTACGTCGAGAATCCGGCCCTGCACCTCTTCAATACGAGCTACACCGCGGGCCTGACCTATGTGATCAACCCCGACCTCAACGTGTACGCGGTGTATTCCGATTCGTTCCGTTGGCAGGATGCACGGACCTTCGACCGGAAGATTTTCGGCCCGATCTCGGGCGTGACCAAGGAAGTCGGCGTGAAGGGGAGCCTCTTCAAGGATCGGGTGACCCTGACGTTGGGCATGTTCCAGATCGACCGCGACAATGTGGAGTTCCGGTGGACGCCGTCCGGCTTCAGCGCGAGCGAAGTCGAAAACCTGATGAACCCGAACAATATCACGGCGAACGATCCGCGGTACATCCGGTCGTGGGACGACGTGAACCAGTACCGCAGCGTGTTTTCGTCCGAGACCTCGAAGGGCTTCGACGTGACGGCGCTGGCGCGGCCGGCGAAGGGCCTGCAGTTGCGTTTCACGTTGGCCAAGGCGGACGTGATCACGCGGCCGGATTTTTCGGCCTTCCGGGCCTTCTACCAGGCGGCGGTGCAACGCGGCGACGAGGCGCCGGTGCTGCTGGCGGACGCGAAGGAAGTGCTGGATTCGAGCGATTACGCGACGAAGCCGACGGGGGCGCGCGCGGCGCCGTGGTCGGCGAGCTGGATCGTGGACTACGCGTTCCAGCGCGAGGCTTGGGCGCCGCTGAAAGGCGTGCGCCTGGGCGTGAACGGCAGTTGGCGCGACGCTTACCTCTTCGGCATCGTGCAAGGCCGCAAACTCGTCGGCGGCACCACCCACGGCGTGAGCGCCTACGTGATGCGCGATCAGAAGATCTGGAAACAGAATGTCCGCATCCGCGCCGGGGTGAAAAATCTCATCGACCTCGAGAATACCGGAGACGTGCGGAAAACCGGATTCACCACATTGGCCGACGGCCGGCCGGCTTACCGTTACACGTACGTAATGCCGCCGCAGTACGACCTGACCCTCACGGTGCGGTTCTGAGCGCGCGCCGGGGCTGCGCGCGGAGCGAGGCGCCGGCGATCCACGAACCTTCGAGCGTCACGGTGATCGGCCGGGCTGGCAGGCCGGTTTCGTGGCGTTGCAGGTAGCCGATGAGGAGGTCGACGGCGGCGGCGCCCATCGCCGGATAGTCCTGCTCGATGCCGGCCAAGGTGCGTTCGCGTGGCCGGCGATCGAGGCTCACGATTCCGGTGGCCGGCGGCCGGACTCCGAGCCGGGCGAGGGCGCCGAGCACTTGCTGCGGACGGACGGTAAGAATCGGATCCGGGCGATGCCGGCGGTACCAGGCGGCAAAGCCGGCCTCGTCCCACTCGATCGGGAGGAACGGGGGAACGGGAGCGGCGGCCGGGTGCTCGCTTTGGTCGAGGAGCAAAGCGGCGACCCAGCGGCGTTCGACTTTTTCATGGACCCGGCGGGGCAGGACGAGGCCGGGTCGGAGCCGGCCCGCGGCGCGGCCCTGGCGGCAGGCGAGGGCGAGGGCGCTGAAATGGTTGTGCGTGACCCGGTGGACGGGCACGTCGTGCAGCGAGTGGCCGATGGCGACGGTGGCGAAGTGGGACCAATCCAAGGCGACCGGCTCGTTGATCGAGTGGAGCGGCGCCACGATGAGCCCCGTGATCCCGCGGTTGCGCAGAATTTCGGTGGCCCGGGCCGAAGTGAGACCGGGTTGGCAGAGATTGAGTTCCTCGACGGAGTATCCGCTTATCCGGGCGCGGAGGCGGGTGCCCGCGAGCAGTTGGCCGAAGGACGACTTGAAGAACGCCGCGCGGCTCGGCGGGTAGTGCGTCACGAAGGCGAGGGTGGCCTGGTAGCCGGCGGCCGCGCGGCAGCGCCGCACGCTCATGAGGGCGGCGACGAGCGGGTTCCTGCGGTAGCCGAGCCGGGTGGCGACGGCCCGGATCTCCGCGCGGACGGCGGCGGTGATTCGCGGATCGTCGCGGAGGGCCCGGGAGACGGTCGCGGGATGCACGCCGGCCGCGCGGGCGACCTCGGCCATCGTGCAGGGCAACGGTGACGGCTGGGACGGCACGCTCAGGCAGGGGCGGCGGGCGGGCGGCCGACCGGCGTCAGCTTCGTCCAATCCGCGGGATCGACATCGAACGCCGCGCCGAAGCCGATGACCAAACGGCCGCGCTGCGGGACCAGACGCACGAGGACGAAATCCGGCAACGTCACGAGCATGTCGAACACCGCACCGAACTTCGCCCGCAATTCACCAACACGGAGATCGAATTCGGGATCGGTACGATCAAGGCGCTCCATGCGGCAGGAAAAGGTCAGCCGGCGACGGGCCAGCAATTGGCCGGCGGCGGCTTCGTCCTCGACGAGCAGAACGCTGGCGCGGGGGTTGACGATGAGGTGGCGGGTGTGGACGGCGAGGGCGCTGACGTAGGCGTAGAACGAAAGGTCCTCGCCGAGCACGGCGGCGGCCACGGAGGCGGCGGGTTCGCCGTCGGCTCCGGCGGTGCCGAGGATAACGGTCTTGAAGTCGCGGCGGAAGCAGGCGACGGCGTCGCGGGCGGAATCGGCGGGGGCGGGCATGGGATTATTTCCAATCGGCGAGCGCTACCGGCACCGGGTCCGCGGCGGCGGCACCTTCGTCCTGCGGAGTCAGGAGGACGGCGAGGCGGGCCTGGCCGCCGGCCGGGGTGAAGCGGGCGGAGAGCACGGAGATGCCGGCGTTGCGGTTTTCAGCGGCGGTCGGGGGCGTCGCGGCGGCGGCGGTGAAGACGGCATCGGCGGGCGCCAGGATCTTGGCGCGCAAGGTGCGGCCGTTGAGGGTGAGCACCGCGTGGCGAGGGTCGGCGAGATCGATGGCGGCGGCGGTGTGCAGGCGCCAGACGAGCGGGGTGCCGGGCTTGAGTCCGGCGGCTTCGTCCTGCACGAGGACGCGGCGGCGGTCGAGGAGGGCGACGCCGCGCAGGAGCTTGTCCGCCTGGCCCGGATACACCGGCGTCAGGTCGACGACGCCGAAGGCACGGCCGGGTTGCGAAGCGAACGCGACGACGGGGGCGGAGGCTTTCGGGTCCTGCAACGTGTCGCCCGGGGTGAGCGTGTTGTGGCTGAAATTGTTGAGGCGGTAGTAGGTCCAGCGCTTGGCTCCGAAGTACGCCGACAGGTTGTAGTTGTCGGGGCCGAGGTCCTCGGCCCAGCGCACGCCGCCGGCATCGAGCACGAAGCTGCCGGCATCGAGGTGGGAGTGGTTGACGGCGTTGCTGCCGCCCTTGAGGCCGACGAAGACGGCGCGGGGATCGCCCCAGGCGCCGCGCAGCGTGACGAGCTCGGCGGGGCCGTTGAAGCGGCGGTCGAGCGGGGCCGGCGCGGCGGCGGCCGGAGCAGCCGGGAACCACACGGCGTGCAGGGCGAAGAGGCGGTCGCCGACGCGGCCGGAGCGTTCGCCGGCGAGGGCCGTCTCGAGCAGGGCGCGGCTGTGGGCGAGGGCGGTGGGGAGGCCGAAGCGGCGGGCGAGCCACGTGTACTCGGCCTGGGCGCCGATGCGGGCGCCGCCGTCGGCGTGGTTGAAGGCGAGACCGGACGTACCCTGAATGTGGAGACGGTAGTCGGCGGTGCGGTCGAAGCCCGGGGCGGCGGAGAGGCCGAAGTCGGTGCCGTAGGCGGATTCGAGCAGGGCGAGGGCGACGACGTTGTAGCTGGTGCCGTAGCCCCAATAGCCGGGGCCCTCGGGATACGCTCCGTCGGGAGCGTAGGCGGTCATGGCAAGGGGCAGGCTGCGGCGGACGCCGGCGACGACGGTGCGGGCGAGGTCGGGTTCGTCTTCGGCGAGCGCGAGGGCGGCGGCGAGCAGGCCGCCGTTGCAGACCTGGTTCCAGTTGTGGTGGGCCTTCACGAACCAGAGGCGTTTGTCCTTCGGGCCTTCCGGGGCGTAGGCGTCGCGGGCGAAGACGAGAGCGTGACGCTGGAGCGAAGACCGGATCTCGGCGCGTTCGTCCGGCGTCAGGGCGGCGTGGAGCCAGTCGTAACCGAGGGCGAGCGCGAGGCTGAGTTCCGCGACGTCGAGAAAATGGGACGGGTTCCAGTCGGCGAAGGCGGAGACCGCGCGCATCTCGAGCAGGGCGCGGGCGGCGAAGCGTTTGTCTCCGGTCAGCCGATACGCGAGGGAGGAGACGAGGATGCGGCCGAGGGCGGTGCGGGATTTGTCGAGCAGCCGGGGGCCGACGAGCACGCGTGCGACGGGCTTGGTGCCGAGCTCGGCGGTGGCGGCGGCCACGATGCGGCGGTGCAGGGCGGCGCGCAGGGGATCGGATTCGGCGGCGGCGACGGCGGCCCGGAGGGCGGCGTCGTCGAGCAGGAGCCGGGGATGCGGGGCCGGCGGGCGGGCGGGGGGATCGGACTCCGCGGCCCGGACGGCGGCGGAGAAGACGAGGAGACCGAGCAGGAGGCGCAGCAACATCGGGCGCATGGCCCGAGGGAAACACGCCGGCGGGCCGCAGGCGATGCCGGAGTGGGGGCGCCCGGCGCGGCGCGCGCCGGGCGGGTTGACGGTTGAAAGGTGAAGGTTGAAAGAACCGGACAACGCGCACGGTCCTGCGGGGTATGCGCCGGTCGCAGGGGGGGGCGCGGGCGGACGGCCTTGGGCGCCGACGAGCGGCGCCCCTACCACGTTCAGCGACGGCGGCGGAACTGCCAGAGCACGGCCAAGGCGCCGCAGGCGAGCAGGACGTAGGTCGACGGTTCGGGGATCGGCTGGAAATTGCTCAGGACGACGGAAGATGCGGCGAAGGGACTGCCGCTGCCGTAGTTGACGAGGAAGGAGCCGACGCCGTCGGTGGTGAAGAGACGTTGGCCGGAGGCGATGTTGGCGAAGGCGCCGGTGAGTCCGGAGCCGCCGGCGGTGACGACGGTGAACGTATCCGAATTCTGGATGGTGGCGGCGAAACCGTTGACGAAAGAAAGCGAGAGCGAGCCGGCGAGGGCGGCGCCGCCGCCGGCGGAGAGGACGTCGTAGCCGCTGCCGGCGACGGTGCCGCCGAGCTCGATCAGCAGGGCGCTGGTGGCGAGGAGGGTTAGGTTGCCGGTGACGTTGAGACTGCCGGGGGAATTGCCCGGGGCGACGGTGCCGCCGGCGACGACGGACGTGGCGGAAATGGTGCCGGAGCCGAGGAGGGGGGAGGTGCCGAGGGAGAGGGTGCCGGCGACCTGGAGGGTGCCGCCGGAAAGCAAGATGCTGCCGGTGTTGGTGAACGGGCCGGTGATGGCGAGCGTGCCGGAAGCGACGGCGATCGTGCCGGTGTTGGTGAACGGGATCGAGATCGAGGTGGTGCCGGGGCTGTCGGTCTTGGTGAAGGTGCCGCCGTTGACGAAGGTCGGTTCGGCGCCGGCGCCGCCGTGGGCGATGGCGCCACTGTTGAGCAAAGTGAGCGTCGCGCCGGGGCGGTTGACGAGCTGGGCGCCGTCGTTGCCGAGGAGGTCGGTCTCGTTGCGCACGATCATCGTGCCGTAGTTGTCGATGATGCGGCCGCCGGAGCCGTTGCCGTCGCCGCGCACAAAGAAGCGGGCGCCGAGACCGTCGACGATGAGGGACGCGGCGGGGCCGACGGTGAGGGTGTTGGCGCCGCGGAGAGTGCCGGCGCTCCACTTGAGCACGCCGGACGAAAGGTTGGCGGTGCCGAAAACATCGCCGCCGACGAGTTCGACGTTGGCGGAAAGGGAAATTCCGCCGGAAAGGGTGGTGGAGCCGCCGAACCGCACGGCGCCGGAGCCGGAAAACGCGGTGCCGTGGTTGAAGGCGTGGGTGCCGGCGAATTCGAGGGTCGAGCCGGAGGCGACGGAGAACTGGCCGGCCTCGCTGACGAGGTTGGCGGATTGGAAACGCAGCGTGCCGGACTGGACCTCGATGGTGCCCGTGTGGGTGACGTTCATCGAGGAGACGAGAGTCGTGCCGGTGCTGGCGGTTTTCCGGAAGGTGCCCTCGTTGACCAAGGTCGGCGCGCTGCCGTTGCCGGTGTAGCCGAAGGTGGCGTCGTTGCGGAATTCCAGCACGGCGCCGGGGCGGTTGCGGACGAGGGCGCCGTCGCCGCCGCGGAACGCACTGTCGTTTTGCACGCGGATCAGGCCGAAATTGTCGAAGATCCGGCCGCCGGAGCCGTTGCCGTCGCCGCGGAAGAAGTCGCGGTTGCCGGTGCCGCCGAGGAGGAGCGAGGAGCCGGCGGCGATCGTGAGGGTGCCGGTGCTGCTGAAGGTGCCGCCTTCCCAGGCGATGATGCCGTTGAGGGTGGCGGAGCCGGCGACGGTGCCACCGGTGAGGTTGACCTTGGCGGTAGTGAGAACGCCGTCGAGGACGGTGGTGCCGCCGACGAGATCGACTTGGCCGCCGCCGGCGAAAGTGGTGCCGGAGTTGAACGTCTGGCCGCCGGAAAAGGCGAGGCTGGCGCCCGACGCGGTCGTGAAGGTGCCGCCGTTGGACGTGACGGAAGACGAAAAACCGAGGCTGCCGACTTGGGTCTCGACGAGGCCGGAGGTCGTGAAGGCGGTGCCGGAGAAGGTGGTCGCGCCGGCGCCGGTTTTGCGGATCGTGCCGGCGTTGAGGAACGACGGACCGGCGCCGTTGCCGGTGTAGCTGAACGATCCGCTGCCGGTGATGGCGAAGAGGGCGCCGGCGCGGTTGGCGAAGAAGGCGCCGTCGCCGCCGCGAAGGGAACCGTTGCTCCAGGTGAAGGTGCCGAAGTTCTCGATGATGCGGCCGCCGGAACCGTTGCCGTCGCTGCGGGCGAAGTCGTGGAAGACGGGTTCGATGACAGAGAACGTGCCCCCGGCGGCGATGCGCGTCGTGCCGGTGGACGACATGGTGCCGCCGGCCCAGACGAAGTTGCCGAGGTTGCCGATTTCAAAGATTCCCCCGCCGCCGAGGGTGCCGCCCTCGAGCCGGAAGTTGCCGGCGCCGGTGCCGCCGACGACGGCGGTGGATCCGCCCGGAATGCCGAGGGTGCCGCCGAGCAATTTGGAAAACGTGGCCCCGAGGAAACGCGCGCCGTCGGTCAGCGTGTAGGACGTGCCGAAGGCGAGGATGCCGCCGTCGGCGACGAACTGGCCGTTGCCGCTGCCGCCGCCGCCGAGCAGCAGCGTGCCGGACTTGCTCTCGAGCACGCCGGAATTGGAAACCGCGAGATCGAGGGCGGTGGTGCCGGTGCCGGCGGTTTTGCGCAGGGTGCCGGCGTTGGCGAAGGTCGGCGCGGCACCGTTGCCGGTGTAGCCGAAGGCGGCGTCGCCGGTGATCGTGAAGACACCGCCGGCGAGATTGTTGAAGGCGGCGCCGTCGCCGCCGGCGATGCCGCCGGCGTCGGACCAGACGACGTTGCCGGCGTTGGCGACGATGCGGCCGTTGGAGCCGTTGCCGTCGCCGCGGAAGAAGGTCTTGGCGGCGGCGCCCTCGATGAGGAGTTGCCCGCCCGCGGCGATGGCGAGGGTGCCGGTGCCGGTGAGGCTGCCGCCGGCCCAGGTGAATTCGCCGGTGCTGCCGACGGTGAAGGTGCCGGCGCCGGTGACGGAGCCGGAGCCGAGGCGGAAGCGGCCGCCGACGGTGCCGGAACCGACGGAGAGGACGCCGCCGGCGATTTCAGTGAGGCCGGCGCCATTGAAGGCGGTCGACGCGACGGTATGGGTGCCGCCGGTGAAGCGCAGCAGGCCGCCGGCCTGGACGAGGTAGGTGCCGCCGAGGGCGGACATCCCGCTGGCGGAGTTTTCAAGCGTGCCGGCGAAGATCTCGACGATGCCGGCGTTGGCGAGACCGCCGGAGCCGGCGAGGCTCAGGGTGCCGCCGAGCAATTCGAGGCGGCCTGTATTCTTAAACTGGACACTTTGGAAAACGGTGGTGCCGGCGGAGGCGAGTTTGCGGACGGTGCCGGCATTGGTGAGAAACGGCATCTGGCCGGCGCCGTTGTGGGCGAAGGTCCGGTCGTTGCGGATCTCGAAGGTACCACCGGCGAGAATGTCGATGCCCGCGCCGTCGGCGCCGGCCAGCGCGCCGCCGCCGTTCCAGATCACGGTGCCGCCGGAGCGGAGGATGCGGCCGTTGGAGCCGTTGCCGTCGCCGCGGATCAGGGATTTGGTGGCGGCGCCGTCGAGGGTGAGGGTGGAACCGGTGAGGAACGCCACGGTATCGGCGCCGCGCCACGTGCCGGCGGTCCAGGTGACATTTCCGCCGACGTTGGCCGAGCCGTAGAGATCGCCGCCGGCGAATTCGACCTGGTTCATGGTCAGGCTGCCGGCGACGGTGGTGGCGCCGGCGAGGAGGCGGATGTTGTTCGAACTCCCGGAAAGGGACGTGCCGGTGTTGAAGGTCTTGGTCCCGGAGAAATTCAGTTCGGTGCCGGAGTTGGCGGTGAAGGTGCCGCCGTTGGAAACGACGGGGGACGTGAAATCGAGAACGCCGTCAAGGACCCCGACGTTGCCGGTGTTGGTGAACACGAAACCGGATACGGTGGTGACCTTGGCGGCCGCGGAGGCGAAGTAGCTGAAGAAATTCAGGTCGGGGTCGGCAAGAGCTTCAAGGAAGGCCGAGGGGGGCTCCGGGTCGGCGGTCACCCCGCTCAGCACGATGCCGCCGCGGGTGAAGGTGCCTTCATTGAGAAACGTCGGCAGGCTGCCGCTGCCGGTGAAGCCGAGCGTGCCGGTTTCCTCGGCGCGGAACAGGCCGCCGGCGCGGTTGACGATGGCGGCGCCGTCGCCGCCGTTGAGGTCGCCGGCGACCCAGTTGATCTGACCGAAATTCTCGAGGATGCGGCCGCCGGAGCCGTTGCCGTCGCCGCGGTTGAGCACTTTCGCGCCGCCTCCGTTCAGGTTGAGCGTACTGCCGGACGTGATACCGAGGGTGCCGGTGCCGGACCAGGAGCCGCCGGTCCAGGCCAAGGTGCCGGTGAGGCTCGAGGTGCCCTGGAGAATGCCGCCGGCGAAGGTGGCGTTTTGGACGGAAATCGCGCCGTTGAGCGTCGTGGTGCCGGCATCGAAGCGGGTGGTGCCGCTGCCGTTGAAGGTCGAGCCGGCGGAGAACGACTGACCGCCGGAGAAGGTGAGCGTGGAGCCGGACAGGGCCGTCCACGTGCCGGCGGTGCCGGTGACCGGGGTGGCGAAGGCGAGGGTGCCGGTCTGGACGGAGACGGTGCCGGTGTTGGTGAACGGGGTGCCGGAGACGGTGGAGGTGCCGGTGCCGGCGGATTTGCGGAACGTGCCGGCGTTGGCGAACGTGGCTTGGCTGCCGCTGCCGGAGTAGCCGAGGGTCGAGTCGGACTGAAGGTCGAAGAGGCCGCCGGCCAAATTGAGGATGCGGGCGCCGTCGCCGCCGAGCAGTTGCGCGGAGCCGGTCCAGACGACGCTGCCGGAATTCTCGATCGTGCGGCCGTTGTTGCCGTTGCCGTCGGCGCGGCTGAAGCCGCGGTTGCCGGTGCCGGAGATCGCGAAGGAGGCGCCGGAGGCGATGGCGAGGGTGCCGGTGCCGACGAGGGAACCGCCGGTCCAGGCGGAGCCGGAGCCGGTGACGGTGAGGGTGGAGGCGCCGGCGAGGTTGCCGCCGGCGAGGAGCAGATTCGCGACGGTGACCGGGGCGTCGACGCTGGCGGTGCCGGCGGAGAGTTGGGCGGCGTTCCCGGTGCCGGGAAGGATGCCGCCGGTCCAATTGGCGGGCGTTTGCCAGGAGCCGGAACCGCCGGCCCAGTTGATCACGGTTTGGCCGGGAGCGGCGGTGGCGAAGACGGAAACGAAGAGCAGGAAGTTTCCGGCGGGCAAATGAAGGCGGGAGCGGGCGCGCGTCACAGGACAAGGCTTGGCGAAAGCCGGGCACGGTGGCCATGGTAAATTCCGGAGCCGGGCGCAGGAGGCGAAACGCGAAGATTGAAGGCGGGGAATTCGCACCGGGCCGGAGCGCGGCGGGAATCCGGTTCCGGCAATTCCCGGATTGGCATTTGACGAAGGAGCGGGGCGGCCTACGATCCGCGACGACACCCTGCAGTGTTCGAGGTGCTTTCAATAAACAGCTCTTTGCCTTAGGAAAATTACGGGAGCCAAATCCGGCGCGAATGATGTCAGGCCGTAAATCGGAAGACAGAGCGCGCGTCGGCGGCGCCCACCTTAACTTAAAAAGGTCTTGAGCCTTTGGGCATACGGCACAGGCGGGGTGTCACTTCTCTTTCCCAGCGGGCCGGTCCTTCGGGACCGGCTTTGCTTTGGGTAAATTGGGTGGACCCGCGCCGCGGCCCCCGTTCAGCTGATTTTTTCCATGAGCCCTACCTTCTATTATATCCTCCACGTCCTCTCCATCCTCGTGCTGACCGGCTACACGTTTTACGCGTTCGCGGCGGCACCCGAGTCCCGGAAAAAGGTGCTGATGATCACCGGCATCGCGAGCCTGCTGGCGCTCGTCGGCGGCTTTGGCCTCCAAGCCAAGCTGCAGACCGGCTGGCCGGGTTGGTTTGTCGTGAAGCTCGTCTGCTGGCTCGGCCTTTCGGCGCTCGCCGGCATCGGTTACAAGCGCCGCGGTGCGGCCGGCACGCTGGCCGTCGTCGCGGTCGCGCTGGTGGCGACGGCGGTCGTGATGGTTTACACGAAGCCGTTCTGAGCCGCGGCTCCCTGCCATGGCCGGGTCGCTCTGCGGAGTCTGGGTCGACGACACCGGCCAAGTC
>NEUS01000119.1 GCA_002288455.1 Opitutia bacterium Tous-C1TDCM | reverse complement strand
GAAGATTTCATAGGGGAAAACGGGACGACCGGCACCGACCGGGGAGACGTGGATTTGTTTCCCGAAGTTTCAGGCGTTGCGCCCGAAAAGCAGGCGCAGCGAGTTCAGGCAGACGACCAAGGTGCTGCCCTCGTGCGCCGCCACGCCGACCGCCAACGGCACCGCTCCGAACGCCGTCGCGACCACCATGACGACCACGACGCCGAGGGAAATCGCGAGGTTCTGCCGGATCACGGATTTCGCGCGCGTGCTAAGCCGGAAGGCGGCGAGGAAGTTCTCGATCCGGTCGTGCATCAAAATCACCTCCGCCTGCTCCAGCGCCGCATCGCTGCCCCGCGCCCCCATCGCCACGCTCACATCCGCCGCCGCCAACGAAGGCGCGTCGTTCACGCCGTCGCCGACCATCGCGACGCGGTGTTTGCCGCCGTCGCGCAACGCCTGGATCGCGGCCACCTTGTCTTCCGGCGAAAGTCCGGCGCGCACTTCGTCGACGCCAAGTTCCTTCGCCACCGCCTCGGCCGTGTGCTGCCGGTCGCCGGTGAGCATCACGGAACGGACACCGGCCAACTTCAGGGCCGCGAGCACACCGCGGGATTCCGCGCGGATCTGGTCCTTGAGCAAAATGCGTCCGACCAGGTCCGGCGCGATCAACCACACTTCGCTCAGCTCCGCCGTCGACGCCGGCAGCTTCCGTGCCCACTCGGCCAGCGGTCCCGTTTCGAGCAATTCGCGGCGCCCGAGCAGCAGCGTCGCGCCGTCGACCTTGGCCCGCAGGCCCTTGCCGGTGAGCGATTGAAATTCGTCCATCACCCGCTCCTGCACGCCGGCCGCCCGCGCATGGCGCACGATCGCGCGCGCGATCGGATGCTGGGATTTGGATTCCAGCGTGAACGCCAATTCGAGCACGTCCTTTTCCCGGCCCGGCGGGAAACTCTCCGCTTTGACCACGGCCATTTCCCCCGTCGTCAACGTGCCGGTTTTGTCGAGGGCCACGACGTCGATGTCGGCCAGTTTCTCGATCGCCGCGCCGCCGCGGAACAGCACGCCGTGCCGCGCGCCCCACGCGATCGCGGCCAAAATCGCGGACGGTATCGACAGCACGAGCGCGCACGGACTCGCGACCACCATCAACGTCATCGCGCGGTAAAACGCGGACCTCAACTCCGGCGTATTCTCGAACGCCGGCAGCCCGAAACCCTGCCACCACACCAGAAACATCGCGGCCGAGCCGCCGATCACCGCATACGTGTAACGCGTGCCGAATTTGTCCGTGAACCGCTCGCTCGGCGCCTTCAGTTTCTGCGCCGTCTGGATCAGGCGGATGATCTTTTGCAACGTGCTCTCCGACGGCAGCCGCACGACCTCGAAATCGACCGCGCCCCACAGGTTGATCGTGCCGCTGAAGACTTTGTCGCCCGTCGTCTTCGGCACCGGGTTCGCTTCGCCCGTCAACGCCGACTCGTCGGTCGCCGTCTTGCCGGAACCGATCACGCCGTCGGCCGCAAACGCCTCGCCCGGCTTCACGCGCACCTGCTGGCCGACCTCGATTTCCGAAATCGCCACATCGCGTTCCGTGCCGTCGGCCAGCACGAGCGTGGCGCGCTTCGGCGACGTTTTCAGCAACGCGCTGACTTCGCGCTGCGTGCGATCCAAAGCGAAATCCTCCATCGCCCCCGAGGCCGAAAACAGAAACAGCAGCAGCACCGCTTCGCCCCAGGCCCCGATGAACATCGCGCCGAGCGCGACGACGAGCATGAGGAAGTGGATGTCGATTTCCCGTTTCCTTAAGTTCGCCCAGGTGTCGACCGCGGCGTCCCAACCGCCGGTCACGATGCCGAGCAGGAAAAATCCTTTCGCCAACCACGGCAGGCCCGGCGCGAAATAGCCGGCCGCCGCCCCCGCCAAACCGGCCGCACCGCAAATCGCCGCCAGCCACGCCAGCGTGCGCCATTCCTGTTCCTCCGGCGCCGGTTCGGCCTTGAGCTCCGGCCACTCCAGCTCGCGCCACTGCCACAGCTTCTCCGCGGTTTCGCAATGGTCCCGCCGCACGACGACCATGCCGCCCTCGGTCGCGACGGAGTAGCCGGCCGGCACCGGCGCCGCGGGCAAGGTCCCGAGTTCCGCTTCCACCGCCGCGATCGTCGCGGCGAGTTTTTCCTCCAAGCCTTCGATTTCCAACCGGCCGACCGTCGCCACCGCCAACCGCTGGGTCTCCGGATCTATCCGCACCGCGCTCACGCCCGGTTGGCGGCGCAAGAACGCCACCAATTCCTGTACCCAAGCGGCATCGCCGCGATTCCCGGAATCCATGCCTCCGATTTTCTCCCGTTTGCCGGAATCGGCAATCCGTTTGTCCGCCCCACCGCCGCGATTGCCGCCACGCCAACCTCCACGCCCCCATTTCCCGTTTCTCCATTTCCCATTTCTCCGTTTCCCAATTTCCCCCTTTCCCGTTTTTCCATTTTTCCAATTTCCCCATTTCCCAATTTTTCTTCTTTCCCCGTTTCCCGATTTTTCTTCTTTCCCCGTTTCCCGATTTTCCGCCTTCGCGCCGCTTGAAATGCCCGCGCATCCCGGTCACCTCTCTGCCCCTTCATGATCGGACTCCGCGAAGATTCCGGCTCGGCCCCGGTGCCCGCCAGCCAAGCCCCCGCCCTCGCGGCGAAGATCTTCGCGGCCGCCGGCTGGCTCCAGACGGGATTGAAACTGGAGCATCGGCCGGAGCAGGAAACGATGGCGCGCGCCGTCGCCGCCGCCGTCAAAGCCGACGAACCCATCCTCTTCGAGGCCGGTACCGGCGTCGGCAAATCCCTCGCCTACCTCGTCCCCGGCCTCATCCACGCCGTCGACCAATCCCGCCAGCTCATCGTCTCCACCCACACGATCGCGCTCCAGGAACAGCTCGAGTCCAGCGATCTCCCGAAATGCCGCCGGCTCTTCAAATCCCGGCCCGAACTCGAGAAATACGCCGATTTCAAATCCGCCGTCCTCGTCGGCAAATCCAACTACCTCTGCACCACGCGCCTCGGCCTCGCCCTCGCCGACCGCACCACGCTGCTCGGCGACGCCGACTACGACGAACTGAAACGCATCGCCGAATGGGCCGAAGCCACCGACTCCGGCCTGCGCCACGATCTGCGCCCGCCGCCGCGGCCCGAAGTCTGGGATGTCGTCAACGCCGACTCCTCGTCCTGTTCCCGCAAACATTGCGATTGCGAAAAGTGCTTCTACCAGCGCGCCCGCGCCCGCCTCCGCGCCGCCCAGGTCGTCATCGTCAACCACGCCCTCCTCTTCGCCCTGATCAACGCCGGCGGCGCCCAGGCCCAGAGCCCCGACCGCGAAACCCGCGGCGTGCTCTTCGCCGACGATTTCGTCGTCCTCGACGAAGCCCACACCGTGCCGGAAGTCGCGACGCAGAACTTCGGCCTCTCGCTCTCCAGCTACGGCACCGACCGCGCGCTCAAGTTTCTCTACAACCCGCGGACCAAACGCGGCCTCTTCCGCAAACACGGCGGCGCCCAGGCCCAGCAGCTCGTCGTCGATGCCCTCGAGGCCTCGGGCCAATTCTTCGACCTGCTCGGCGCCACCTTGCTCGCCCAACGCCCGATCGTGCGCGTGCGGGAAGCCGGCCCGGCCGATCCCACCCTCGACGGCCCGCTCGGCGCCCTCCACCGCCTGCTCGGCCAACTCGCCGACAAACTCGAGGACGGCCGCGAACGCGACGAATTGCTCGAGCAGAAACAACGCATCAAGGGCCTGCAATCCGGGCTCAACGAATGGCTCACGCTCGCCGACACCGGCCACGTTTACTGGGCCGAACGCAGCGGCCGGAAACAGACGATCGTCAGTCTGCGCAGCGCCCCGATCGATGTCGCCCCCGCCCTGCGCCGCCATCTCTTCGGCTGCGGCACCAGCGTCGTCTGCACCAGCGCCACCTTGGCGATGGGCGGCGAGATCGCGCCCTTCGCCGCCCGCATGGGCGCCGACGACGCCCGCCACGTGCTCGTGAAATCGCCCTTCGATTTCGCCCGGAAGATGCGCGTCTACGTCGCGCGCGATGTCCCGCTGCCCACGCCGCAGGAAGCCAAACTCGCCCTCGAAGTCCTCGCCGACTACATCGCCTTCTGCGCCGGCCGCGTCGCCGGCGGCACGCTCGTGCTGTTCACCAGCTACACCGACATGCGCGCCGTCGCCGCGACCCTCGAACCGCAGTTCCGCGCCGCGGGCCGGCTGTTTCTCATGCAGGGCGCCGAGCTTTCCCGCACCGAGCTCACGCGGCAAATGCGCGCCGCGGGCAACGCCGTCCTCTTCGGCACCGACAGTTTCTGGACCGGCGTCGACGTCCCCGGCGACGCCCTCGCCCAGGTCGTCATCACGCGCCTGCCCTTCGATCCGCCGACGCATCCGATCACGGAAGCGCGCTGCGATTTCATCCGCGACCGCGGCGGCAGCCCGTTCAACGAACTCACCTTGCCCGATGCGTTGATCAAGTTTCGCCAGGGCATCGGCCGGCTCATCCGCACCGCCGACGACCGCGGCCTCGTCACGATTCTCGACTCGCGCGTGCTCGCCAAGAGTTACGGCCGCCTCTTCCTGGACAGTCTGCCTCAGCCTGAATTCACGGTGCTCACGCGCGAAACCCGCGCCGACGCATTTCATCCTTTCGCCTGAGCGCCCGCCCGCTACGCTGGCCGCCTCAATCATGCCATCGCTTCGCGCAGCAGCGCTTTCAGACATCGGCCGGGTGCGGCGGGAAAACGAAGACCGCTTCCTGTTGGATGAGAAAGCCGCCCTGTTCGGCGTGGCCGACGGCGTCGGCGGCCTGCCCGGCGGCGCCGAAGCCGCCTCCCAATCGGTCGACGACGTCGCCCGCGGCGTCCACGCCAGCCCCGCGGCCGAGCCGGATCTCGTCGCGATCGTGCACCACGCCAACCGCTCGGTCGGCGACCTCGGCATGACGATCAGTCCTGCCATGGGCATCGGTTCCACGCTCACCTTCGGCTACATCCGCGGCGCCAAACTGCGGCTCGCCCACGTCGGCGACTCGCGTTGCTACGGCCTGCGCGGCCGCGAGTTCATGCGGTTGACGGAAGACCACTCCGTCGAAAACGAAGCGCGGCTGCGGCGCGCCCGCGGCGAGGTAGTCTATTATCACGAGTCCAACCGCAACGCCCTCACGCGCTGCATCGGCCAGCCGACGCCGCCCGACGTCGATTTGATCGAGCGCGCCCTCGAGCCCGGCGACCGGTACCTGTTTTGCACCGACGGCGTCACCCGCATGGTCGCCGACAACGAATTGGCCGGCCTGTTGGCGCAAGCGCCCGACCCGCAGGCCGCGATCACCGAAATCGTGAACCTCGCCGTCAACCGCGGCGGTCCCGACAACGCCACCGGCGTCGTGATCTTCGTCGATTCCGTCTGAGCCATGGCCGTTTCCCGCGTCGAACATTTCGAGGGCCTCGTGGCCAAGCAGCCCGGGAACGAGCTCTTCCGTTTCAGCCTGGCGCAGGCCCTGGTCGCGGACGGCCGCCACGCGGACGCCGTGCCGCACTTCGAAATCTGCGTCGCCGCGAAAGCCGACTGGATGATGGCCCGCATTCTTCTCGGCAAAACCCTGCTGCACCTCGGCCGCCGCGAAGCGGCGAAACCGCTGCTCACCGCCGCCCTGCAACTCGCGATCGACCAGACCCACGAGGACCCCGAGCGCGAACTCCGCGCCCTGCTGGCGGACCTTTGATTTCCCCCGCGCTTCACGCGGACGGGCGTCGTGCGCGTTTCTGACGGCTCGCTCGTCTCCGCCGCCGTCGAACCCGAGATCGCATTTCGACCCGGGTCCATCGTCCGGACGCGCTCCGTCGCCCCCATACAGACACCGCCGTTTTCGTCGCCGGCGAAACCGTGGCGCATCCCCAAAGCTCAAGGAACCGACGAACGTGATCATTCGCGCCCTCAAAATGAGGTCCGACGAGCGCACAGGCCAACTCACCATCAAAGCCGGCGAGCTGCTGCCCTAACCGGCGCCGCAAGGATCGAGGGCGGGAGGCCGCGCGCAGCGCGGCGCCCGCCCTTACACTTGTTTACATGGTCGACAACTGTCCGCCTGTAAACTTAGGCAGTATCAGAGGTGATTTCACACGCATGCTTCCATCAAGATACGAAGACCTCAACGAGGCATTTAGGGGGCGCCTTGAACCCAATCAACCGTTGATTGAAAAGATCCAGGAAGCGGTAAAAGGCATGCAAATCTCAGGCGGGATTCGATTTCTTCCCATCTAAGGGGAAAGCGGATCTGGAAAAAGTTGTGCGTCGCGCGAAATAGATAAGCATCTCCCGGATACACACGTCGTCTTGTTGCAACGGGAGGAAATCGAAGAGGGAGATAAACTACGGACCAAGATAAATGCTGAGACCTCCAGAAATCCAGGAAAACATATTGTCGCGATCATAGATCAATTTGAAGAAGCCGTAAGCGGTAAGGAACATATCCCGACTCAGTTCATCGAAAAATTGAGCATTTACGATCGCTCAGATTTCCGGGGGGGGTCCGTGATTTTCATTTGGCTTACCACAGACCGGGAATTCCAAAGGAAACTGGAGTCATCAACGAGCAGGAATAAGAGGCTGCTAGCCGGAACTGGCTTTACTATTTCTGGACCGCCAAAAGGAGATTGGAAACGAATCATACAGGAGACGTTTTCTTTTCATAATAGTGATAAATCTTTAGCAGACTTCGGTGTAGTTGATTCGGACTTGGCGACGATCATAGCGAACAGCAGCTCAATTGGAGATGCTCTTGGGGCCGTAGGAATCAAGTTGGCTGCGACGACACCAAAATTGCAGAATCTATCCGAATATCGAGTGATCATGGTTTGGCCCGTAGTCGACGGAACGCGCATGCAGCGGATTCTTCAATTCACGAGACCGCGAGACGGCTACCAATTGAATTGGGACGCTTGGTTGCGGGAAATAAACGAGACCGACCGCAATACACTTCCCCTCCATGATTACAATCTTAGAACTGAAAGCGTATTCCTCCGAGAACACTATGCCGTCCTCAATTAAGGAGCAGATTAAAGTGACGATGCGCCGACACGCACAGCTTGGTGGATTTCTTCCGCGCACTTAAAAGCTAACCGGAGTAGGCCAGCAATTCCACGAGGTCCGCACCGGGCTTCGCATTCGCTTGGCTATCGGCACGGCCGTCTGATTGCCGGATTGTCGCAACGATGTCCCGGAACCGCCGGTGCGTCGGGACCGTGTTCCGCGCCCGCACGCTTTTCTACCGCTGAATCTTCGCGGCCCGGTGGTTGCGGCTCAGGCCGGGGAGGGCTGCCCCGCCTTGCCCAGCCCACCTCCGCTGTGTCGGAGAAGTTTACAAAAACTGAGCGTCCGTCAGGCCCCCGCCGCGAGAGGTCGAATCATGCGCTTTTTCAACCTTTTGCTCCGCAGCAACCTGCGGCCTTGTCCGGCCCGCGCAGCGATTCTGGCGCAAGCGATGCTATCTAAAGGAATAACTCGCTCCTTCTGATGCACCCCCTCCCCCGCCGCTCGTCCCTGTTTCGCCTCTCCGGTCTCTTCGCCCTCGCGCTCGGCGCCGCCGTCAGCGCCTCGGCGGCGACCTACCACTACGTGGATTGGACCGCGGCCAACCTCGGGCTCGGCACCGCCTCCGGCACGATCACGTTGCCCAACGCGAGCACGGTCACGGTGAACTTTGCCGCCACCTACGCCAACGGCTCCGCGGGCACGCTCTACGGCGCCCAGATCAACGGCGGCGCCAATTACTGGAATCCCTCGACGCCGTACACGAGTGCGCAGGTCGACAACGCGCCTCCGGGCACCGACATCCTCCAACTCGAAGGCGGCCTCAATCAGATCTATACCGTCACGCTCAGCGAAGCCATCAAGGATCCGATCATGGCGATCGTCAGCCTCGGCCGCACCTCCACGCCGACGACCTACGATTTCAACGCCCCCTTCACCATCGTGAGCCAAGGTTCCGGGTACTTCGGCGGTAGCGGCACTTCCCTTTCGCAGCAGCCCGGCGACGTGCTCTTGGGCAACGAAGGCCACGGCACGATCCAGTTCATCGGCACCTTCAGCACGTTTTCCTGGACGGTCCCGTCGCCCGAGGCGTGGCACGGTTTCACCTTCGGCATCCGCACGACGGAAGCGATCGAGCCGACGCCCGATGCCGCGACGACGGGCCTGCTGCTCGGTCTTGCCACGATCCTGTTCGCCGGTTTTCGCCGCCGCCGCGCGCGCTGAACGCCGGCCGCGCCGCGGGCGCCCGCCGGCGCGCGAACCCGAAAAAAGGATTGGATTTCCGGGCGGGAACCTGCACGGTTCCCGCTCGTTTCGCGCCAGAGTAGCTCAGTGGTAGAGCAGAGGACTCATAAGCCTTTGGTCGCCGGTTCAATCCCGGCCTCTGGCACCAATTTCCCGGCCGACCGTTGGCCGCCCGTGGAACTCAGGGAGCGGGTGTCCGCCCGCCCTTTGTTTCGCCCCCCGCACCGCCCGCCTCGAGGCCACCGCAAACCGGGCTGACGATCTCTCCCGTTTCACCCCGGTATAGGCCGCCGGACTATTGGCACAGCCCCACCGGGGCCGGCGCAGCAATTTCGGCAGCAGGCTTGCAATTTTTCCGCCCCGGCCGGTTCCTGCCTGTCGTCTGACAGGAATGTAAGGCGGTCGTCGTTCCGGCCGCGCCGCCCCAGAACATCCTGCCCCGGCGCCGCCATGTACCCCAGCGAGCAGCCCCCCCTGCCCCGTGTCCTCGTCGTCGAAGACGAGGCCAAGACCCGCGACGCCGTCGCGGAAGGCTTGGCCATGGAAGGTTGGACGGTCGCCGCCGCCGCCGATGCCAGCCAAGCCCGCATTCTCATCGCGCAACAGACCTTCGACCTGTTGGTGCTCGATTGGATGCTGCCCGACCGCGACGGCATCGAAGTGCTCGCCGAGCTCCGGGCCGCCGGCATAGCCGTCCCGGTGATGATGCTCACCGCGCGCAGCAGCCTGCCGGATCGGGTCGAAGGGCTCGATCGCGGTGCCGACGACTTTCTCGCCAAGCCGTTCGCGTTCGCCGAGCTCCTCGCCCGTTGCCGCGCGCTGCTGCGGCGTCCGTCCGGTCAACTCGGCCGCCTGCTGCACTGCGCCGACCTCCAGCTCGATACCCGCACCCGCATCGCGATCCGCGCCGGGGTCGAGATCCAGCTCACCCCGCGCGAAGTCGATGTCCTGGAATACCTATTGCGCAACCGCGGCCAGACGGTCACGCGCAGCATGCTCGAACGCGAAGTGTGGAAAGAAACCCGGCGGATGACTTCTTTGGACAACGTCATCGACGTCCAGATGATGCGTCTCCGCCGCAAGGTCGACGGCGATTCCGGCCGCCGGCTCATCCACACCGTGCGTGGCATCGGTTACCAGTGCGGAGAAGCACCGCCGTGAACGGTCCGGGCCACCGTTTCCGCCGCTGGTGGGCCCGGCGTTCCATCCGCTCGCGCCTCGCCCTGTGGTATGCCGCCGGCGGCACGCTGCTGCTCACCGGCTTCGCCGCCACCTTGTACAGCTACGTGGCGCTGCGCCTCGCCCGACCGCTCGACCACCAACTGCGCGGGGACTTCGCCGTCGTGGACGCAAATCTGCGGATCGGTCCCGATCGGCAGCTGCTGTGGGCCGGACAACCGCTGGCCAACCCCGCGCCGTGGATTCCCGAGCATCCGTGGTTCGAAATCTGGGACGACACCGGCAAACTGGTCCGCCGGGTCTGGCCGTTTCCGGAGCACGAACCGCTCCGGCTGCCCGGCCCGCCCAACCGCGACCCGGGTACGGCGACGATCAGCGTCTTCAACGTCGCGCCGGACCTCCGCGTCCGCACCCTTTCGATCCGGCTTCCGCCCGGCCCCCACCACCGGGACTGGCGGGTCCGGTTGCTCCGGGTCCACCAACCCTACGCGGACGCCCTGCCCGAACTTCAACTCATCATTCTGGTTTCGCTGCCCGTGGTCGTCGCCGCGCTCGTCCTCGGCGGTTACTTCTTCACCCGCCGCTGGCTGCTGCCGCTCGACCTGATGGGTGCGGCCGCCGAGCGCATCTCCGCCGAGGACCTCGACCGCCGGCTCCCGGTGGCCAATCCGGACGACGAACTCGGGCGCCTCGCCCGTGTTTTCAACGGCACCCTCGACCGGCTCCAGCACTCCTTCGCCGCCCTCGACCGCTTCGTCGCCGAAGCCTCCCACGAACTGCGCACCCCGCTCACCGCCTTGCGCAGCGTCGGCGAATCGGGCCTGCGCCGGAGCCGCACCCCCGACGAATACCGGGAGGTCGTCGCCTCCATGCTGGAAGAGGCCCAGCGGCTCCAGACCCTCGTCGAGCGCCTGCTCGAGCTGGCTTCGGCCGCCGGCGGCCGTCCGGCCGTCCATCGCACCGCGCTTCGGCTCGACGAAACCGTCGCCGCCTGCGTCCAGGAGCTCG
This sequence comes from Opitutia bacterium Tous-C1TDCM, assembly GCA_002288455.1. Taxonomy (GTDB): domain Bacteria; phylum Verrucomicrobiota; class Verrucomicrobiia; order Opitutales; family Opitutaceae; genus ER46. Next base: position 4,190 of record NEUS01000119.1, on the reverse strand, counting down.
GCATCCTCGCCGAGCAGCGGTCCCAGCGCATCGTCGTGACCGCCGCCCCGTGCACCGCCGTGACCGATCCCGTGCTGCTCCGGCAGGCCCTGCAAAACCTCCTCGACAACGCGATCAAGTTCAGTCCCGACGGCGCCGCGATCCGGGTCGGCTTGGCCGAGGAACCGGACACGATCGACATCACCGTCACCGACGAGGGCGAAGGCCTCGCCCCGGACCACCGCGCCCGTCTGGCGCGGCCGTTTTTCCGGTCCCGGCGGGCGGACCGCCGCGGCGGTTTCGGGCTCGGGATCCCGTTGACGGACGCCTACGTGCGCCTGTTGGGCGGCACCCTCGCCTGCGAACCCGCGCCCGGCCGCGGCAGCATCTTCCGCATCCGGCTGCCGCGGGGCTGAGCGCCGGACGTTGCATCCGCGCGGCGGATACCCCGCCTGACACGTTTGTCAGCCGGCCTCGTTTGCCGCGCGCCCCGGATTTTCCGCCGATGGCGCCGCCCGCTGCACCGGCCCCCGAGCCGGCCGCACCGCGGGCCCCAACCACCACCCCCGTCCCGGCCCGCGGCCAGCACCGCTGCCTACGCATCGGCCCGGGACCTCTTCCACCCCATGCACTCCCTCCTGCTGCGCCCCGGCGCCCTGCGCGCCTTCTTCCTGCTGCTCCTCTGCCTGCCCACCGCTTCCAGCCTGTGGGCGCAAGCCGCCGGCTCCGGCACGGTCCGCGGCCGGGTGTTCAACCCCGTCAACGGCGAATATGTCCGCAACGCCGAGATCCGCCTCGAAGGCACCAACCGCGTCGCCTACACCGAAAACGACGGCACCTTCGTTTTCGCCAATGTCCCCGCCGGCGAAGCCGCCGTGACCGTAACCTATACCGGATACAACACGGTGACCGAGAAATTCACCGTGTCCGCCGGCCAACCCGCCGTCCGGGAAATCAATCTTGTCAGCACCTCCGCCGGCCCCGCCGCGGCCAAGGACGGCGTCGTCCAGCTCCAGGCCTTCACCGTCGCCACCGAACGCGAGGGCAACGCCAAGGCCATCATGGACCAGCGCCGCAACATGGACATCACCACCTCCGTGTCGTCCGACATCTTCGGCGACGTCGCCGACGGCAACGTCGGCGAATTCCTGAAGTACCTCCCCGGCGTCGATCTCGACTACGTCGAATCCGAGGCCCGCGGCCCCCGCCTCGGCGGCATGGATTCGCAATACGTCGGCGTGGCGTTCGACGGCCAGCGGACGGCCAGCGCCGACGCCAACCGCGGCGGCGGCGAGAATTCCCGCGGGACCAGTTTCGAAGGCTTTTCGATCACGGCCATCGAATCGATCGAGATCAACCGCACCACCAGCGCCGATTCCGACGCCGATTCGCCGGCCGGCACGATCAACATGAAGACCAAGCGCGCCTTCGACCGCAAAGGCCGGCGCATCGCGTTCAACGCCGCCGTGAACTTCAACGCCGAGGAGTTTACCCTGAAGAAGACCGCCGGGCCGCGCGACGGCGATTCCTACAAGTGGAAACCGAATCTCACGCTCGACTACTCCGAGTCCTTCTTCAACCAGCGCCTCGGCATTCTGCTCAGCGCCAGCCGCGCGAACTCCTACACCGAGCAGTATCAGGTTTCCAACACCTACAATCGCAATCCCACCGCCGCCGATCCGCGGCCCCACGTCATCCGGCAGATCGACTTCAAGGACGGCAACAAGACCATCCTCAAGGACGCGTACATGATGACGGCCGACTTCCGCGCCACCCCGCGCCTCGTCCTCTCCCTCAACGCCATCTACACCTACACCGAAGGCGAATTCTGGAACCGGAACTTCACCTGGGTCGCGGCCAACGACAACGCCAACGTCAACAACGGCCGCTCGCGCGTGGGTGGCGACGGGGTCACCACGATTGTCGCCACCCGGGCCCCCGCGGGCGCCGTCGACAACGTCGCTACCCTCAACAACGGCGGCGGATCCTCGTCCAAGCTCACCTACACCCGCACGGTGTCCCCCAAATTCGAATACAAGGCCGGCAACTGGATTGTCGACGGCGCGCTCAACTATTCCCGCTCCGTCAACAACTACGAATCGCTGGAGCGCGGCTGGTCCAACAGCGAGGGCGGCGGCGTGCCCAGCAGTTGGACGGCCACCCGGCCGAGTACCGAATCGTGGGAATGGACCATTCGCCAAACCTCCGGCAACGACTGGTACAATCGGGCAAGCTTCGTCGACACCAACTCCCGCGCCGGCGGCACCCGGGTCAACAACGACGACCGCACCTGGATCACGACGCTCAAATCCGGCCAACTGAACGCCCGCTGGGTGGTGCCGTTCATGACGCGGATCCCCACCGTCCTCAAGTTCGGCGGCAAGGTCGCCGAAGAGAGCCGCGACAACAACAACATGTCGAACTGGAACATTTGGTCCTACGTCGGACCGGGCGGCAACACGGTCGGCACCAATGCCGTCGGCGCCAATGTGAACACCAGCTTCGGCAATTGGGCCAACCTCGGCTTCATTTCTCCCCATCCGTTCGACATGGGCACGACCAACGGTTTGACCGTCTTCAATCTCGCCGGCGTCCAAGGCATGCCGCCCCGCGCCGATCGCGAACGCATCGCCCAGCTCTTCCGCGCCGAACCCTCGCAGTTCGTGCACATGGGCACCCCCGACGACTATTACACGACGCACATCGCGAACAAACGCGACTTCCAGCAGACCGTAAGCGCCGCCTACCTGCAGGCCGACTTCCGCGTCACGCCTCGGCTCCAGGTCCGTTCCGGCGTCCGCCTCGAGAATACGCTCAACGAGGTCGAGGAATTCGATCCCCTGCTGCGCGCCGATGTCGTCGCCCGCGGCTTCCCCGTCAACAATGCCGGACGCGCCACGACCATTCCCGGGCTGCAGTATCAGTACCAAAGCCAGCCCCGCGTGACGCGGGAGTCGGAGTATCACAACTATTTCCCTTCCGTCGTCTTGAAATACCAGATTCGCCGGAATTTCGAATTCCAGGCCGGCTTCAATCGCGCCATTTCGCGCCCCCCGATCGACAGCCTCACCGGTCTCTGGGTCGTCGACGAGGTCAACGAGCGCGTGAGCGCTCCGAATCCGAACCTGCCGCCGGAGCACTCGCGCAATTTCCAATCCCGCCTCGCCTACTACTTCAGCGGCCGCTCGCCGGGGCAGCTCTCCGCTTCGTTCTCCCAGAACAAAATCCGCAATCTGCGGGAGACCTTCGACTTCACGGCGTCGGAGTTCGGCGTCGACGACGAGGAATTCGCCACGTACATTTTCCGCACCACGCGCATCAGCGCGGAGTCGCGGCGCTTCCGCAACATGGAACTGTCCTACAACCAGACGCTGGGCTTCCTGCCCGAAAAGTTCCGCGGCACCAGTATCAACTTCGCCTATACGCGGTCCTACGCCAGCCAGCGCCGCAACAACCTCTCGCCGCACCGCTTCACCTCCCGGCTCGGCTACGCCTACCGCAAGTTCAACGGCTCCATCGGCATGGTCTGGCGCGACCGTTCGCCCGACGGCATCTACCGCCGGTTCAAGGAAGAACTCACGCAGTTCGATCTCTCGCTCACCTGGAAACTGACGCCCCGTTACTCCATGTACGTCCAGGGCCGCAATATCACCGGCAAACCCGTGAAGTGGATGGAATCACCGTCGAATGTCGACGAGGGCGTGACCCCGGCCCTGCGCGTCATGCAGGAATACGGCGCCAATTGGGTCTTCGGCCTCCGCGGCACCTTCTGACCGCGTGCCCCCGGGCCGCCGCGCCGTCAGCGGCCGGCGGCCTCGGGTGGCTGGTCCACCAGCAGCCGCGGCTGGACCTCCAGACCGCCCGGATTGAAGGGCGGAAACAGCAGCAGCAGCGCCCGCTCGCCGCGCCTCAACGCGATCGTCCCCGCGTACGATTGGTACGACCGGTCCTTGAACGTCGTCCGCAGCACGATCTTCCCCGTCGTCCCGATCGCGAGCGTCGGATTCAGACCGGACCGCAGCGTGACCGCTTGCCCGTTCACCGTGCCGGCCAGCGCGAGGCCGCTCAGGTTCACGATCACCAATCCGCCCGGGCCGTGCCGCGCGACGCTGTCGTCGAGCACCGCCACCTGGTAGCGCAAAGTTGTCTTGGCCTTCGGCTCGGCCGGCAGGAAGAGCAGCAGCGGATCCCGGATCTCCGGCGGCACGGAC
>NEUS01000118.1 GCA_002288455.1 Opitutia bacterium Tous-C1TDCM | reverse complement strand
CCGGCGGTGGCCGAGAACATGGCGGAGCGGACCCTGAAGCGCATCGTGGAGCGGCAGAAGGAAGTCTTTGCGACGGCGGCGAAGCAGGGGGAGGACGCCGACGAGGGTTCGCTGCGCACGCAGGTGCAGGGCATCGCGCACGACTACGAGTTGCTGTTGCGGAACAACCCGTCGTTCGCGGTCGGGTATGCGGCTTACGGATACTTCCTGACCAAGGTGGACATGAAGAAGGAGGCGACCGCGATGCTGCTGAAGGCGAACCAGCTCGATCCGGATTTGCCACTGGTGAAAAACCAGCTGGGCAACGTGCTGGCGGAGGACGGCAAGCCGCTGCAGGCGGCGCCGTACTTCATCGCGGCGATCAAATTGGAACCGGCGGAACCGCTGTACCATTACCAGCTCGGCACGCTGCTGACGGAGGCGCGCGACGAATTCCTGAAGAGCGGCCAGTGGACGCGGGAGACGCTCGACGGCGCGGTGGGCGAGGCGTTCCGGAAAGCGGCGGAATTGGCGCCGGACCGCTTCGAATTCGCGTACCGTTACGCGGAGTCGTTCTACGATGTGGAGAAACCGGACTGGGAGCTCGCGCTGAAGCTGTGGAGTGCGCTGGAGGAACGGGCGACGACCCCGATCGAGCGGCAGACGATGCGGCTGCACGCGGCGAATATCCTGATCAAGACGGGGCGGACCGAGCATGCGAAGGCGCTGCTGGAAACGGTCGACGACCCGAAACTGCAGGGGCAGAAGCAGCGGCTGTTGCCGGCGTTGGCCGAGGCGGCGGCGAAGAAGTAAGGCGGGCGGCGCGGAGTGCGGCGGGTTCCGGGGCTCGCTTACGCTCGACGCGATGCGCCGGCGCCTGTTTGGTCGGCGGCACCGATGTTCTCCCTCGACAAATTGGAGCGCTACCTCGGCTGGATCGCGGTGCGGAATGTTTCGCTGTACCTGATCGTCGGCCAAGTCTTCGTGCTGCTGGCGACCATGCTGCGGAGCCTGGATCCGACGGTGCTGATGTATGCGCCGTTCCTCCTGCTCGAGGGCGAATGGTGGCGGGTGGTTTCGTTTCTCTTCGTGATCCCGCTGCCGACCTCGCTCTTCGGTTTCGTTTTCACGGCGTTCGGCTGGTACCTGTTTTACCTGATGGGCAACGCGCTCGAGGACCACTGGGGTTCGTTCCGGTTCACGCTGTATCTGCTCCTGAGTTACGCCGCGACGGTGGCGCTGTCCTTCATCACGCCGGGGGCGCCGGTGACGAACATGTTCATCCTCGGTTCGGTGTTTCTGGCGTTCGCGTTTCTCAATCCGGATTTCGAGCTGGTGCTGTTCTTCATTCTGCCGGTGAAGATCAAGTGGCTGGCGCTGATCGCCTGGGGGTGGAACGGCTTTCTTTTCGCGACCGGCGGCCTGCCGCAGAAACTGCAGATCGCGGCGTCGGTCGGCAGCTTTCTGGTCTTTTTCGGCGGCACGATGATCCGGACGATCCGGCAGGGCCGGCGCACGGCGGCCCGGCGCGTCGAACGGGAGATCGAGGAAGCGGCGCCGCGGCACCGCTGCTATGTCTGCGGCAAGACCGACAAGACGAACCCCGAGCTGGATTTCCGCTACTGTTCGCAGTGCGCGGGGGACCAGTGCTATTGCCCCGAACACATCCGGAACCACGCGCACGTGGTGGCGGCCGATGACGGCAAGTCCGCCTGATCCGAACTCATGCAGTTGAGAGAGCTTGGTTGAGAGTTGAGAGCAAAACGGTTCGGTTTTTCGCATCGCATGCGGCGGCTAACGTTTCCGTTTCTCGGCGGCTCGATCTCTCAACCCTCAACTTCCAACTCTCAACGGCATGATCCCGCCTGATTCTTTCGGGGCCGCGCGGCTGGCCCGGCTGCGCACGCCGGGCGACTGGCTGGCGTATGCGGAAAAATTATACGCCCGCGCCGGGTTGGCGCTCGGGCAGGTGGCGACGAACGCGCACGACGAGGCGTTGTACCTGATCCTGCGCACGCTCGAGCTGCCGCTCGACAGCGAGGCGTCCGTGCTGGCGCGGCCGTTGCAGGCGCCGCAGCGCGCGGCGCTGGAGGCGGTCTTCCGCCGCCGGGTGCTCGACCGCGTGCCGGCGGCCTACCTCACGCGGGAGGCGTGGCTCGGGGAGCACCGCTTCCATGTCGACGAGCGCGTCATCATCCCGCGGAGCTATTTCCTGGAAATGATTCCGGAGCTGCTCGCCGCGCAATTGCCGCCGCGGACGAAGGTGCGGCGCACGGTCGATGTTTGCACGGGCTCGGGCTGCCTCGCGATTTTGTTGGCGCACGGTTTTCCCGGCGCGCAGGTGGATGCCTGCGATCTGTCGCCGGCGGCGCTGGAAGTGGCGGAGCGCAACGTGCGGGAGCACGGGCTCGGGAAACGCGTGGCGTTGTACGCGAGCGACGTGTTCGATGCGGTGCCGGCGGCGAAGTACGATTTCATTCTCAGCAATCCGCCGTACGAACCGAGTGCGCTGGTCGACGCGCAGGCGCCGGAGTTCGCGGCGGAGCCGCGCATGGCGCACGACGGCGGGAAGGACGGGCTCGTCATCGTGCGCAAGCTATTGCGCCAGGCGCGGACGCGGCTGCAGCCGCACGGCTTCGTGGTGATCGAGGTGGGCGGATTGCGGAAGGCGATCGACCGCGAGTTTGCGGCGCTCGCGCCGGAATGGCTGCCCACGCAGGACGGCCACGACTGCGTGGTGCTGTTTCGCGCGGCCGGCCTCGCGCGGTTGAAAGTCGAAGGCTGAACGTTGAAGGAGCGATCGGCGCGCCTGGTGCCGATAGGCTCAAGCTTTCAGACCTTAACCACAGATTCCACAGATGGGCACGGATGACGGACTTGTTGTCCGTGAGATTCCGTGAAATCCGGGGAAAAAGTCCGTTTCCCCAAGTCCAAGACCCGAGGGAGGCTGGTCTTACTTCTTGGCTTCGACCTTGCGGGTGGGGAGGCCGGCGCCGGACCAATCCTTGAAGCTGCCCGCGTTGGCGGTGGCGACGCCTTCCTGGGCGAGCGCGGCGGCGACGGTGCCGGAGCGGTTGCCGGAGCGGCAGTAAAGGATGACCTGCTTGCCCTTGTTCTTCGCGAGGAATTCGGTCCATGCCTTGCGGTCGCCGTCGAAGTTGCTTTTCGGGAGCAGCACGGCGGGCGCGGCGACGCCGGACTCGGCCCACTCGGAAGGTTCGCGGCAATCCACGAGGACGGCCTTGCCCGCGGCGACGAGTTTGGCGGCCTCGGCGGGGGCGATCCTGGCGGGGTCGGCGGCGGCGGCGAAGGAGCACACGGCGAAGCAGGCGGCGAGCAGGAGGGGAAGTTTCATGGGGATGGGAAAGTCGGACGGGCGGCGGCGGACGGCAAGGCCGGGCCACGGTTCAGCGGGCGAGGTCGTAGAGGGCGTAGCCGGCGAAGAGGTTGGGCCGCGTGCGGCAGGGGGTGTGCCAGTTGCCGGCGAGGTGGGCGCGGCGCGCGATGGTGATTTTCTTTTCCGCGCAGAAATGCTCGAAGTCGGCGATCGTGACGGGATTGGCGGGCCGGCTTTCGAACCATTCCGTGGTGTAGACCGTGTTGCGGATCTTGCGGCCCTGGAAGAGGGTGTTGAGGCGGTTTTTCCAGTAGCCGTGGTTGACGAAACCGACGGTGAGGGTGCGGCCGACGCGGAGGGCTTCCGTGATCACGGCGGTCGGGTCCGCGAGTTCGTGGACGGTGCGGGAGCAGATCACGCGGTCGAAATGTTTTTCCGGAAACGAGCGCATGAACGCGGTCATGTCGCCCTGGTAGGCGACGAGCCCGCGGCGGACGCAGGCGGCGATGCGGGTGAAGTCGAGGTCGACGCCGACGCCGGAGACCTGCTTGGTCTGGACGAGGTAGTCGAGCAGCACGCCTTGGCCGCAGCCGAGGTCGAGGACACGGGTGCCGGGTTCGACCCAGTCCCCGATGATCTGCATGTCGACGGTGCGTTTTTCGACCGGGCGGCTCATATCGAGTAGTCGAAGGCGAACGGTTGCTCGCGTTCGAGGAAGCCGCGGACGAGGCCGTAGAGTTCCTCGGATTCGAGCAGAAAGGAATCGTGGCCGAGGTCGGTATCGAGTTCGGCGTAGCTGGCGCGGCGGCCGGCGCGGAGGGCGGCGAGGGCGAGTTCGCGGTTTTGTTCGGGCGGGAAGAGCCAGTCGCTGGTGAAGCCGACGACGAGCATCTCGGCCTCGATCGCGCCGAAGGCGGCTTCGACGGAGCCGTAGGCCTGGGCGAGGTCGAATTGGTCGAGGGCGCGCGTGATGTAGAGGTAGGAGTTGGCGTCGAAGCGGTTGATGAAGCTCTGGCCCTGGTGGCGCAGGTAGCTCTCGACCTCGAACTGGACGTCGAAGGTGTAGGCGTCGTTGGGGGCGCTCTCCTTTTTCCGCCGGCCGAATTTCCGGTCCATGCTGGCGTCGGAAACGTAGGTGATGTGGGCCATCATGCGGGCGATCGCGAGGCCGACGCGGGGGCCGCCGTCCTTGGGGTAGTCGCCGCGGTTCCAGGCCGGGTCCTGCATGATGGCCTGGCGGCCGACCTCGTTGAACGCGATTGCCTGCGCGCTTTCGCGGCCGGTGGTGGCCATGGCGAGGAGGCGGCGGACGAAATGCGGATATTCGATCGCGGTGAGCATCGCGAGCATGCCGCCCATCGAGCCGCCGATGATGGCGTGGAGTTCGGCGACGCCGAGGTGCTCGAGCAGCCGCTTTTGCGCGCGGACCATGTCGCGGATGGTGACGAACGGAAAAAGGATGCCGTAGGGCCGGCCGGTTTCGGGATTGATCGACGAGGGGCCGGTGGAGCCTTGGCAACCGCCGAGGACGTTGGCGCAGACGACGAAGTAGCGGCGGGTGTCGACGGCTTTGCCGGGGCCGATGAGGTTGTTCCACCAGCCGGGTTTGCGGTCCTGCGGCGTGTGCCAACCGGCGCAGTGGTGGTCGCCGCTGAGCGCGTGGCAGATGAGGATCGCGTTGTCGCGGGTGGCGTTGAGCGCGCCGTAGGTTTCGTAGCGCAGCGTGAAACCGGGAATGACCTGGCCGCTCTTGAAGGTGAAGGGTTGCGCGAAGACGAAATCCTTCGGCGCCACGATTCCGACATCATCCGCCGCCGGCGGGCGGGCCGACGCCGCGGGGTCCGGGGCGGGTGCGACTGCGAGGTCGTCGGTCATGGCAAGAGGGGAAGATAGCCCGGTTGGGTCGGGAGAGGCAATACGGGCGCCGGGATTATGACGCTAGGGAATTGGTAAACGAATGGATACTACCGGCGCCAGATCCGGGCGCGGCCGGGTTCATGTGCCCGGGGTTTCCTCGTTCGAGAAGACCATCTGGACGTCGTCGATTTCCTCGAGCGAGGCGTGGAGTTCCTCGAGGGCGGCGGCGACGGCGGGGGCGGCGACGGGCACGGTGGTCACGGGGATGTAGGCGATTTCGGCGCTTTCGGTGGCGATCGTCTGCTGGGCGAGGGCGTGGGCGACTTTGTCGAAGGCGTGGACGGGGCAGCGGAGTTCGAAGCCGTGTTCGCTGGCGAGGACGTCGTCGGCCCCGGCGGCGAGGGCGATTTCCATGAGGGCGTCCTCGGAGGCGCGGCCGCGGGCGACGAGGAATTGGCCGGCGTGGAGGAACTGGAAGGCGACGGCGCCGGTGCTGGCGAGGTTGCCGCCGTGGCGGGCGAAGGCGGCGCGGATATCCTTGGCGGCGCGGGTGCGGTTGTCGGTGGTGGCCCGGACGACGAAGGCGACGCCGCCGGGGCCGTAGCCCTCGTATACAATTTCCTCATACACGACGCCGGGCAGTTCGCCGGTGCCTTTCTTGATCGCGCGGTCGATGTTGTCGGCGGGCATGTTGGCTTCGCGGGCCTTGAGCACGAGGGTGCGGAGGCGGGCGTTGCCGGCGGGATCGCCGCCGCCGGATTTGGCGGCGAGGGTGAGGTCGCGGGAGAGGCGGGAGAAGACCTTGCCGCGGCGGGAATCGGTGACGGCCTTGAGCCGTTTGACCTTCGACCACTTGTTGTGACCGGCCATGGGGAAGCTTTAAGCGGTAAGCGGTAAGCTTTAAGCCCGGAGTTGCGGCGGGGCGGCGCCGAGTGCGGCCCGCGGAGGATTACCGTTTCTTCGGGGTGACGTTTTTCACCGGCTTGCCGCCGGGGCCGGCGGCGGCCGGGACGGGTTCTTCGTCCTTCATGCGGTTGATCACGAGTTGCTGCACGATGGTGAAGAGACCGTTGACGAAGGAGTAGAGCGAGAGGGCGCAGGGGAAGGTGTAGCAGAAGAGGGTGAAGATATAGGGCATGATCTTCATCATCTTGATCTGCATGTTGTCGACAGAGGGCGACGGCGTGATGTGCATCTGGATCACCATCGTGGCGCCCATGAGGAGCGGCATGATGTTGAGCGGGAGCAGGCCGAAGAGGACGGCGACGGTGTCGACCGCCGACAAATCGGGTGCCCAGAGGAACGGCGAGTAGCGGAGTTCGGCCGCGCTCTGGAGCATGGTGAAGAAGCCCATGAAGAACGGGATCGTGATCAAAATCGGGAAGCAGCCGCCGATCGGGTTCACGCGGTGCGTCTTGAAGAGCTCCATCGTGGCCTGCTGCTGTTTCTGCGGGTTGTCTTTGTACTTTTCCCGGATGACCTGCATCTCGGGCTGCAGCTTGGCCATGCGCTTGGCGGATTTGGAGGCGGCGAGCGTGAACGGGATGAAGAGCGTCTTGAGGATCAGCGTGGTGAGGATGATCGCGACGCCCCAGTTGCCGACGAAGCCCTGGAGCCACGTCATCAGCGTGAGGAGGATTTGGCTGAAGAACTTGAAGAAACCGAAGTCCATCACCTTGTCCTGGTCGGCCTTGAAGGCGCCGGCGTTGGCGAGGCGGCGGTATTCCTTGGGCCCGACGTAGAGGGTGGCGCCGAGTTTGGATTCGGCCTTGGGCGCGAGGGCCTCGACTTCGAATTGGGCGGAGCCGCTGACGCCGTAGGCGCCGATGTGTTCGTCGGGCAGGGACGAAATCAGTTTCACGCGGCGGGTGACGAGGGCGCTGGCGGGCTTGTCGCCGGTGAGGATGCTGGCGAAGAACTGGTTCTTCACGGCCGTCCAGACCAGCGGGCCGGCGCTGGTGAGATACGGCGACATGGCGCGGGAGCCGATGCCGAGGAAGCCGCTGCTGGCTTCGAGTTCGGAGCGGGCGAGGAACGTCTGGTCGCTGCCGTTGTTGTAGCCGGTTTTGAGTTGGAGGGCCGGATCATCGGCGCTGCTGGGGGCCGCGGTGCCGAGCGAGAGTTTGACGTTGAAGGGCACGGCCGTCTGGTCGGCGAGATTGCGGAAAATCGTCTCGTGGCGGATCTGGTAGGGATCGGAGTTCGGCGCGGCGTTGGGGGCGATGCTGTAGCGGCGGACGACCTCGAGCCGGTTGTCGAGGACGATGCGGTATTCGACCGAGGTCGGCGTGTGGGAAACGCGTTCGTAGCGGGCGTTGCGATCGAGACCGGGGAAGTCGACGAGGGCGAGCAGCGGATCTGCGTGGAGCGCGTTGAAAACGAAGGGGCGGTCGGAGCCGAGTTGGTCGGGGTAGACGAGGCGCTTGGATTTTTCGTCGCGTTTGACGAAGGCCACTTCGCGCAGGGCGCCGCCGGAGCTGGTGAAGCGCGCTTCGACAAAGTCGTTGGCGAGGATGGTGACGACGGCGTCGGCGGCGTCGCGGTTGACGGAAGCGAAGGCGGTATTGACGGGAGCGGCCGGAGTGAACGGAGCACCGGCGGCGCCGCCGGTGGGAGCGGCCGGGCTGCCGGGCGCGGGGGCCGGGGCGGTCTGGCCGGCGGGCGTCGCAGCCGGCGCGGGTGCGGGCACGGGGACGGGGGGCTTGGGCCCGAGGATCAGGAGAGCGAACGCGGCGACGAGGAGGATCGCGCCGATGGTGAAATTCTTTTTGTCCATGACAGGAAAGGGAGAGGGCAGCGGGCGAGGTTCAGGCGGCGCGCGAAGGGCCGGCCAAGTGAGGCGCGAGGCCCGAGGTCCGGCAGACGGGGCGGGCGCGGGGCGGCACGGGATCCGGGCCGCCGGGGTGCAGCGGGGTGCACTTCACGAGGCGGACGGCGGCGAGCCAGCTGCCGGCGAGCAGGCCGTGGGTCTTGAGGGCGTCGACCGCGTAGTGCGAGCAGGTGGGATGGAAGCGGCAACCGCAGCGGCCCATGGTGAGCACGGGCAAGGCCGGCGAGAGGGTGTGTTGGTAAATCCGGATCAGGAAAATCAGGAGGCCGGCGGGGACACGCGCGGCGGCGGCGCCCAAGCGGCGGAGCGGGGAGCCGGCGTTCATGAGGCGGCGGGGGCCGGCACGATGCGCGCGCAGGCTTCGGCGAACTTGGCCTCGAGCTCGGGCAGGGGCCAGGTGGCGGCGGCGGCGCGGGCGATCAGGAGGAGGTCGCAGCCGGCGGGAACGAATGCTTGCCGGTGGCGAAACACCTCGCGGAGCCGACGTTTCGCGCGGTTGCGTTGGACGGCGATGCCGACGGCGGCTTTCGAGGCGATCACGCAGACCCGGGCCGGAGCCGGCTCGCCGGAGGGCGCCGGGGTGCGGAGGCGCCACCACAAGGTGAAGGCGCGGCAATCCAACCGGCGGCCCTGCTCGCGCACGGCGCGAATCTCGGTTTGCCGCCGCAGGTGTTGCTCGGGGCGGAAACGCATGGGCCGTCGCGACGGGCGCAGGGAAACAGGTACGCGGGCGCGCGCGGCAGCGACGGAGGAAATCAGACGACGGTCAGACGCTTGCGGCCTTTGAGACGGCGGGCGCGGATGACCTTGCGGCCGCCCTTGGTCGCCATGCGGGCACGGTAACCAATCTTGCGGGCGCGTTTCTTGCGGTGCGGGCGGAATGTGGGCTTCATGATCTTTAGAGAAAAAGAGGTTAAGGGGTGCCGGACGCGCGCGGGAGTGTCAAGGGCAGCTTCGCGGGGCGTTTGAAGAGGGAAGGAAGACCCGGATTTACGCCGGCGCAAGGGCCGCGAAAAGGTTGGGGCCTTGATCCTGTTTTCCGCAGTTGTCTTGAGTCACAGAGGGCACGGAGAAGGCAGAGGAGTCCACCGAGCGGCAGTTGAAGATTCGACGGTCCTTCGATACGGGTTCACGCGGTGGGTGAATGCCGTGGCCGCAACATTTTCACCCCAGCGCTCTGGGTCCTCGCGGTTTGCCCCGGTGGCCTCGGTGTCCAACTGCGTTTTCCAGATTGATCGGGCGGTGATGGGATTCGCGCCGGGCGACCGATCCGAACTTGTGCGGCCGGGAGCAGCCGATTGAGGGTTGAGGGCCGAACCCACCGGTGGCTTACCTTGCGGGCCGAAAAACTCCGCGACCCGGCGGCGCAACGGTCACTCCGATCCATCTCCCCTCTTCCCTTGCATGAACGTGGCTGAAACGACGACGACCGAGGGCCCGGGCCGGGGGCGGATCGTGACGCTCGATCTGCTGCGGGGGCTGGCGTTGCTCGGGATGCTGATGGCGCATTGCCGGAAGCTGTTGGGCGGGGATTTGGCGGGCTGGGGGGACAATCCGGCGGGCTGGTTCATCACGTTGCTGGTGGCGGAAAAGGACCGGGCGGTGTTCGCGTTTCTCTTCGGCGTGGGGTTTGCGGTGATGTTGCGGCAGCTGGAGAAAAAGGGCTTGGGGGTCGGACCGATTTTCCTGCGCCGGCTCGGGGTGCTGTACGCGATCGGGTTTGCGGTGGAGGTGCTGACGCCGTTGCCGATTCTGCGCGACTACGCGTGGTGGGGGTTGGCGTTGCTGGTGTTGAAGGAGGGGACGACGAAGTCGTTGCTCGTGATTGCGGTGCTGAGTTTGGCGGCGTGGCCGCTGCGGGAAGCGGCGAGCACGGCGGTTTCGACCCTGAAAATCGGTTGGGAGGCGACGGTAAGGTCGGAGCGTGCGCAGATTGCCGGGCGGGAGGCGCAATTGCGGGATTATGATGCGCAGGTGACGAGTGGGACTTATGCGGAGGTGGTTTGGACGCGGGCGGTCGCGATCGTGGAGCATCCGCTGGCGCTGGCGCGGTACACGCCGGACATCTATCTGACGCTGTTCATTCTCGGGCTGTTGGCGTTGCGGCACGGGATCTTTGCGGATCCGTGGCGGCATCGTCGGCTGATCATCGGCTTTATGGTCGCGGGGGTGGTGGCGTGGGCGGCGTATTGGTGGTGGCTGCCCGGCGTGTCGGCGGCGGGGTTGCCGCCGAAGTTGGCGTTGCGGCTGCCGACGGGATTCGGATTTTTGGACGAGCAGTGGCTCGCGTTTACAGCAATCGGGGGCGTGGCGTTGCTGGTGGCGCGGCGACCGGTTTGGGCCACGTGGTTGGCACCGCTGGGGTGGGTGGGGAAAATGGCGCTGACCAACTATCTCGTGCACGCGGCCGTGCTCGATTTTCTGGCGGCGCACTACGGCTTGGGTTGGCGGATCCCGGGCTGGGCCGAGATCGGGTTGGCGCTGGGGCTGTTTGCGGCGATGGCGCTGGGGAGCCGGTGGTGGTTGCAGCGGTACCAGTATGGACCGGTCGAGTGGGCGTGGCGTTGCCTGACCTATTGGCAGCGGCAGCCGTTGCGGCGAGCGGCGGGAGCGGTGGCGGCGGAGTGAAACGGAGAGGGTGCGACTCGAACTTCAACTCCTACAAGGCGGGACACGGACGGCACGGAGGCAAACCGGAGGGTACAGCGGGCCGGGTGGAGACTTACGATTTTCGGGACGCGAAAAACCGCAGCCCGGTGAACCGAGCTGCGGTTTAGGCCACCCGGAGGTATCCGGGTGAAAAGGAGTAATCCGACGGGCGGGCTTACTTGGACTTGCGGCGGAACGCGACGATCGCGACCACGCCCAAGGCCAACAGACCGGCGACGCTGGCCGAATCCGGAGCCGCAACGATCGGGCCACCGCTGCCGGCGGCGAAGACCTGGGCGGAGGAAACGAGGGCGAGCGAGGCGGCGAGCAGGTTACGAGCTTTCATAGGATGGATGGGTTGAGTTACCTCCCAATCTAAGCAAATCGTATGCCCGAAGAATCGCGGAGTCTTTAACCGTTGGTTTTTAGCCGCTTAAAGTTTCGGGAAAAATCAGGCCCGAATTGCCGATGGGCGAAATGTAAACCTTTCCGACGCTTTCAGGCCTACCAGCCGGCAGCCTGACCGTCCTTTCGGCTTTCGCTGGCCCCGAGATAGACGCGGTTGGTTTCGTCCCAGCGGATGGCTTGGTAGCCGCCGAAGCCGCCGAGATCGATGCGGAGGTCGTGGCCGCGGCGGCGGAGTTCGGCTTGGGTTTCCCAAGGGACGCCGGTTTCGAGGTAAACGAAGCCGCCGGTGGTCATCTTGGGGGTGTCGTAGTCGGTCGAGCCATCGTGCTGCCAGCGGGCGGCGTCGCCGGCTTCCTGCAGGTTCATGCCGAAGTCGATGAGGTTGATAACGATCTGGGCGTGGCCTTGGGGCTGCATGGCGCCGCCCATGAGGCCGAAGCTGACCCACGGTTTGCCGTCCTTCATGATGAAGGCGGGGATGATGGTGTGGAAGGGGCGCTTGGCGGGGGCGTAGTCGTTGGCGTGGCCGGGCTCGAGGGTGAACATTTCGCCGCGGTTCTGGAAACCGAAGCCGAGACCGGGGACGACGATGCCGCTGCCCATGCCGCGGTAGTTGCTTTGGATGAGGGAGACCATGTTGCCGGCGGCGTCGGCGGTGGTGAGGTAAATGGTGTCGCCGTCCTGGAGGGCGGGGTTGCCGGCGTCGTAGGTCTTGGCGGCGCGTTCCATGTTGATGAGGGCGCGGCGGTCGGCGGCGTATTTTTTGGAGAGCAGGCCGGCGAGGGGGATCTTGGAAAACTCGGGATCGGCGTAGAATTTGGCGCGGTCCTCGAAGGCGAGTTTCTTGGCTTCGATCATGACGTGGAGGGCGTCGGGCGAGTTGAAGCCCATGCGCTGCAGGTCGAAGCCCTCGAGGATGTTGAGCATTTGGAGGGCGGCGATGCCTTGGCCGTTGGGCGGGAGTTCATAGACGTCGTAACCGCGGTAATTGACGGAGACGGGTTCGATCCAGGTGGAGGTGTGCTTTTCGAAATCGATTTTCCGGAGGTAGCCGCCGTGGGCGGCGAAGAAGGCGTCGATCTTGGCGGCGACTTCCCCGCGGTAAAAGGCGTCGCGGCCTTGGGTCGCGAGGAGCGAATACGTGGCGGCGAGTTCGGGATTGCGGAAGAGCTCGCCTTTCCGCGGAGCGCGGCCGCCGGGGGCGAAGGTGGCCATGAAGCCGCCGGGTTGGCTGCCGAGGATCGGCACGCTGCGGTCCCAGTAGAACGCGATCAATTCGCTGACCGGAAAACCCTCTTTCGCGTAGCGGATGGCGGGGGCGAGGACTTGGGCCATCGGCAATTTGCCGAATTTGCCATGGAGCTCGAACCAGCCGTCGACGGCGCCGGGAACGGAAACGGGCAGGACGCCGCGGGCGGGGATGACCTTGGCGTTGAGTTTGCCGAGTTCGACGAGCAGTTGCTCGCGGCTCAGACCGCGCGGGGAGCGGCCGGAGGCATTGAGGCCGTGGAGTTTTTTCGTTTTCGCATCGTAGACGATGGCGAAGAGGTCGCCGCCGATGCCGCAGCCCGTCGGCTCCATGAGGCCGAGGGCGGCGTTGGCGGCGAGGGCAGCGTCGACGGCGGAGCCGCCGGCTTTGAGGATGTCGAGGCCGACTTGGGTCGCGAGCGGCTGGCTCGTGGCGACCATGCCGTGCGCGGCGATGACCTCGGAGCGCGTGGCGAAGGCCCGGCCGGTGACGCGGTCGACCTGGGCGGAGAGGGAAACGGCGGCAACGGCGCCGGCGAACGCGAGGGCGGTGCGAAGCGGTAAAGGCATCGCGGCAGCGTGCAGCGGAGCGGTGCGCGGTCAACGGGCCGGAAACGGAAACGCGATCACGGGCGCGGCTGGCGCAGGTAGTCGATGACGTCGAAGAGCTCGGCTTCCGAGAGCAGCGTCTCGAAGGCGGCAGGCATGGGCGAGAGGGCGGAGACGGCGGCGGTCGCGACGTCGGCGGCGGGCAGCGCTGCCTCGCGGCCGTCGGCGGGGTCGGTGAACCGCCAGGCGGCGCCCTCGAGGCGGAGGTTCAGGCCGGTGCGGGTTTCGCCGTTCTTCAAGGTGGCGGTGCCGAGGCGGAAGGCGGGATCGACGTTGCGGCCCGGGTCGAGGATGTCTTCGACCAAGCGGGCGACGGTGCGGGCGGAGGTGCCGTCGAGCCCGGGGCCGAGATTGCCGCCTGTATCCTGAAAGCGGTGACACGCGGCGCAGTGGGCGGCGAAGACGGCGGCGCCGCGCGGGCGGTCGGGTTTGTGGGCGCCGGCGACGCCGAGGCGCTGGGCGATGACGGCGTCGAGGCGCGCATCCTCGGGTGGCAATGATTGCGTGAGCGCGTCGGCGCGGGCGCGGAGCTCCGTCGGGCGTTTTTCGAGGGCCTGGACGACGTAGCGGTGGCGAAGCAGGGCGGGGCGAACCTTGCCGGAGCCGGCGAGCTCGAGCAGGTCGGCGGCGCCGGCGTCGGACTTCGCGAGGCTGATCGCGAGGCTGAGGGCGAGGTCGGCGGAGGCGGTGGAGAAGGCGGCGGCGAGGGCTTGGCGGGCGGCGGGGCCGGCGGGGGTGGCGCCGAGCAGTTCCGCGGCGGCGCGGCGGACGCCGTTGGACGCGGAGCCGCGCAGGGCCTCGACGACGGCGGGTTCGGTGGCGGGGTCGGCGGGATCGAGGGCGCGGAGGGCGGCGATGCGGTTGGGTTCGCGCGTGGCGGGCGTGGCGGCGAGGCGGCGGAGCGGGGCGTTTTTCTCGGGCCAGGCGAGGGGGCGGAGGGCGTTGATCGCGCGGAGTTCCAAGGCCGGTTCCTGGCCGGCGAGACCGGCGAGCAGCGCGGAGCGGGTCCAGGCGACGAGGGGGGCGGGCAAGGGGCGGTCGGGTTTGGCGGCGACGGCGGCGAGACCTTCGGCGAGGGCGAGGCGTTGCAGGTAGGGCGCGCGTTCGAGCGACGCCGCGAGCGGTTCGACGGTGGCGAAGGCGTCGGGCGCGACATGCTGCACGGCGTGCTTGGCGAAATCGCCGGCGCGGGGGCCGGCGACCTTGGTTTTTTCGAGATAGCCGAGGAGGAAGGTCGCGGCGGCCGGGGTCGGGACGGCAAGGCAGATCTCGGCGAGGCGGTCGGCGGCGGTGCTGTTGCCGGCGGCCCAGCGCGCGAGGGTGGCGGCGTCGGCGTCGAGGGCGTGGGCCTTGAGCGCGAGGCGCAACGCGTAGGCGAGCAGCGTATCCGAATCGGGCGTACGGCCGAGCTGGGCGAGGAGCACGGGCGGGGCCCAGGGTTGCGGGTGGCGGGTCAGCAGGTCGGCGGCGAGGCGCCAGCCGAGGCCGGGGTAGCCGGCGGCGAGGCGCGCGACGATCGCTTCGAGGTCGGCGGGTGCGGAGCTGCGGGCGGCGAGGACACGGAGGGCGGCGTGGGCGACGGCGCTGTCGGGGCGGTCGAGTGCTTGGCGGAGGAGCGTGTCGTCGGGGGCGCCGAGGTGTTCGAGGATGAAGAGCAGCGGCAGGGCGGCGGTGGGATCGGCGGAGGCATCGGCGCCGGCGACGAGGTCGGCGGCGGCGCGGCGCACGAGCGGGATGGCGGCGGCGGCATCGGGGCGGACGGGGAGTTCGGCGGCGGCGAGGGTGCGGACAACGAGATTCGGATCAGCGAGGCGGCGGACGAGTTG
>NEUS01000117.1 GCA_002288455.1 Opitutia bacterium Tous-C1TDCM | reverse complement strand
GCCCGATGCCATCGATCTCGCGCTGATCGGCTACGCCGACGCGACGGTGAAGCGGCGCGCGTTGGATCACGTCGATGAGACGGACGCGGACCGCATCGTGGCGTTGGTGAAGGCGCAACGCCGGCTCAACGGCATCGTGCGGCCGCTCGATCCGCTCAAGTTCAGGCCGCTGCAACCGGCGCTGGAAGTCCTGCCGGGAACGTCGGCGCAGGCGCGCGACGAGGCCTTCGGGCGGCTGCTGAAAGACGAAGTGAAACTCATCTGGGCCTCGCGGCGCATCGAGACGCGCGCCGACGCGCTGGCGGCCCAGGCGCAGCTGCGCGACCTCGACCTGCGCAAGCTGCCGGTCGGCATTCCCTTCGACCGTTGGTCGGAGGACCACACCATGGGCGACAGCCACCGCAGCGTCGCGGAGTGGCTGCCGGGCATGGGGCTGCAACCCAAGGCCGGCCGGGCCGCCGAGTGGTACGCGTTGCACGATGCCTACATCGTCGAACCCTCGGATGCGAAATTCTGGGCCTACTTTTCCCGCATCGACGAACTGCTCGAGAGCGTGGAGCCGGCGGGCTATGCGCTCGGTTTCGCGTGGAGCGTGCTGAAATACAAATCCGTGCAGATCGCGCAGCACATGCTGCGGCACCGTTCGCTCGCGTTTCCCAATCCGCTCGTCGGCCGCACCGGCACCGCGGTGGCGAACCGCGAACTCATCCTCGACCGCAACCCGATCTTCCGCACCGGCGACCACCTGCGCCGTTTCCCGCTCTTCGCGGACGAGGCGAAACCGGCGACGACGTTCCCGGCGTTTCTGCAACCGACGTTGCCGACCACGCAGGCCGCGCTCCGCGACCAGACGGAGCAGTTTTTCCGCTCCTGGTTCTGGATGGGCTGGGCCTACGATCCGGCGCTGCTGCTTTCCGACCGGATCTTCCAGACCGTCGAGGGCGACTACCTCTACGCCAGCCTGCTCGCGGACTACAAACTGCACCATGCGTTCGTGGTCGCGAAGACGTCCGTCGCCAAAGCCGGCGCGACGGCATGGTTCAACGCGCCCGGCGCCGGTGTGGCCGGCCACGGCAAATGGGCGAGCTTTACGCCGTTCATGGTCCTGCACCACATCGAGCGGAACCGGAACGAGCCGGGCGCGGGGGGATCCGCGGCGCGCCGCGCACGATCTGATGTTCAGCAACACCGCGCGCCTCTGGATCCATCTCGTGGACGAAGATCTCGAACGCACCGGCACGGTCTACGACCGCTACCTCGTGCGGAACTCGCTCCGGTTTGCGCGCCAGTGGCTCAATGCGACGGAGCCCGGCGTCGATCGCACGGCCCTCGACGCCGTCATCGTGCAGCTCGAGCAACGTCTCGATGCGGCGCGCGAGCTGCGCACCGACTTCACGACCGAGGATCTGTCCAATGCGCTGCCCTTCTGAACCGGATCCCTGCCAACTTCACCTTGTATCCATGCTTACCACACGCTGGCTTTTCCTCGTGGTCATGTTTCTCGCGGCAACCTCGGGTCTGCCGGCGCAGGCCGTCATCACCTGGGGCACGCCGACGGCCGTCGCGACGCCGGCCGATATCGTCACGACGGGCACCTTCCACGCCGCGGGCAGCGGCTTCAACGCGGACCGCACGGTCGGCGGCGTGACGTTCGAAACCGCCCCGACCCTGATCACATACGGCGGGACGCGGATCGGCTACACGATCGGGGCCTTTGCCTCGGGCACGGCCGCCTACAACGACATCATGAACCGCGGCCACTTCACCGCGGTCGGTGCCGGCGCGAACGTCACGCTCGGCGGACTCACGATCGGCGACCAGTACCGCGTCCAGGTCTGGATCCCGGCTTGGGATGCCACCTATGCGACCCGGCTGAGCGGCACGAACTCGGTGGATATGGGCAATACGATCACCTTTCCGACCTATGTGATCGGGACCTTCACGGCTGCGTCCGCATCCGAGTTCTTCAGCTATGAGGGCTACGGCGGCGCCATCCGGGGACTGGTCGGCGCGGTGTCGGTCTACAACGTCAGCGCGATTCCCGAACCTTCGGTCTACGCGGCGTTGGCCGGAGCGGCGGTGCTGGCGGCCGCGCTGTGGCGGCGCCGGCGCGTCCGTGTCGCCTAGGCCGGGATCCTGCAGTTGCGAGTTGCGACATGACCCCTTCCGAAGCGGCGGAAACCGGGGCGGAAACCGGGAATCGGCACGGCGCGGCGGCGGGCGAACATGAACGATCGTTCATTTCCCGTTCAAGTGGGATTCATGATCCGGGCCTAGGCTGGCCCCATGATTGCACGCTGCCTGTTTGCCCTGGTCTTCGGTCTGGCCCTTGCGGGCCGGGCGGCGGCCGCCGAAAAGCCGCTCACGATCGATCCCGCCCAGTCGCGGGTCGACATCGTCGTGAAGGCCTCGATGGATTCGTTCACCGGCCAGCTCAACCGCTACGAGGCGACGTTGACGGCGGACGCGGAGGGCAAGATCGCGGGCTTCCGCCTCGCGTTCCAGTTTCTCGACATCACGACCGGCAAGGAAAGCCGCGACCAGGCCATGCACAAATGGCAGGAGACGGACAAACATCCCGACGGGACCTTTGTGCTGGCCTCGCTGACGCCGGCGGCGGAGGGCGGGTTCACGGCCTTCGGGCGGCTGACGTTCCACGGTGTCACCCGGGAACTGAAGTTTCCCGTCACGATCGCGCGCGACGGTCCGCGGTACGCGATCGACGGTGAGGCTGCGCTGGATACGCGCGAGTTCGGTTTGCCGGTGATCCGCATGCTGGCGCTGCTGAAGGTCGATCCGATCGTCCGCATCCGTTTCCACCTCCAAGCCCAACCGGCCTCCTGACATGGCTGCTTCCGTCTATCTCCACACCCGGCTGGCGTCGGCGCTGGTCCGGTATGCCCCCCGGGGCGCAGCCTTGGAACCGCACCTGCATGCGTCGCTGGCCCAGATGGCGGCGAATCCGGGGAAATTGCTGCGGGCCCAATTGGTTTTGGTGGCCGCGGAACACCACGGTTTGACGGGCCCGGCGGCGGAGAAGCTGGCCTGTGCGGTGGAGTACTACCATGCGGCTTCGCTGGTGATCGACGACTTGCCCTGCATGGACGACGCGGTGACGCGCCGCGGCCAGGTCTGCGTGCACCGGCAGCACGGCGAGGCGACGGCGATTTTGGCGGCGCTCGGTTACATCAACCGCGCGTATGCCTTGGCGGGCGAGGCCCTGCAGCGGCAGCCGCAGCGGGTGCGGCGCGAAGCCACGGCGATTCTGGAGCAGACGCTCGGCGCCGCCGGGCTCGTGGGCGGGCAAGCGTGGGATCTCGGTTTCGGCGAGACAGACCGTTCGGCCCGCACCGTGGGCCGGATCGCCGCGGCGAAGACCGGCGCGTTGTTCCAGTTGGCGATTTTGCTCCCGGCCACGTTGGCGCGGCCGGCGGCCGGGGAACGGCGCGCGCTGAAGGCGCTGTGCGTTTATTGGGGCCTGCAATTCCAGATCGCCGACGACCTCCGCGACGTCCTGTGCACGAGCGTGCAGGAAGGCAAAACGACGGGGCGCGACCGGCTGCTGGCGCGGCCGAATTTCGCCCTGGCGGCGGGGGTGGACGCGGCGCGGGCCCGGCTCGAACGGCTGGCGCGCCAATCCGCGCGGGCGCTCGACACGCTGGCGGCCGACGGCGCCGGGCGCTGGAGCTACTTGCAGGCGTTTCACGCCGCGATTTCACCGGCCCTGACGATTCCGGCCGACGCCATCAGTGCGGCGGCCTGAGGCCCGCAGCGGACCAAGCATGCAAATCCTCTCCCTGGTTTTCACCAATCTCCGCCGGCACCGCTGGCGGGCGATGATCGGCACCGCCGGGATCAGCTTCGGCGTCGCGGCCATGCTCACGATCCTCGCGATCGTGACCGGCGCGATCGGCATGTTCCAGCGGATCCTGTCGAGCGACAGCCACTATCTCGTTTTCGAGCGCAACGTCTCGGACCTGTTTTTCAGTTCCGTGACGCGCGAGCAGGTCGAGGCGATCCGGGCCCGGCCCGAGGTCGAATCCGCGAATCCGGTGCTGTTCGGCATCGTCTCGGCGCCGGACCATCCGGTGATCACGTGTTTCGGAATCGAGCGGACGGATCCGCGGCTGGCGAAGGCGGATTGGCGCGCGGGCAAGCCGGCGGACTTCGGCGCGAAGGAGGGCGAGATTTTCCTCGGTTCGCGCGCGGCGGAATTTCTCAAGGCGGCGGCGGGCGACACCGTCGAGATCGGCCGCGGCAAGTTCAAGGTCGGGGGCATTTTCAAAACGGAAAACGGTTTCGAGGACGGCGGCGTGTTTTTGCCGCTGGCGGTGGCGCAGGAATTTTTCCACCGCGGCAACGCGGCTTCGGTGGTGACGGTGAAATTGAAAAACCAGAACGACGGCGGCGCCTTCAAGGGCGGCATCGAGGGCGCGCAGCCCGGGGTGATCGCGTTGGAAAACCGGGAATTCAATTCGACCTACAACAGTTTCAAGATCCTCAACTTCACGGCGTGGGCCGTCGGCATCTGTGCGTTTTGCCTCGGCGGGCTGGGCGTCGCGAACACGATGCTGCTCTCCGTCTTTACGCGCATCCGCGAAATCGCGGTGCTGCGCGTCTGCGGGTTTTCGCGGCCGCAGGTGGCGGCGCTGATTTTCGGCGAGGCGGCGGCGGTGGCGGCGGTCGGCGTGGTCGTCGGGCTCGCGATCGGCTACGCGTTGCTCGCGGTGCTGCAGCAGGTGCCGCAGTTCCAGGGTTACGTGCAGGCGGTGGTCGAGCCGCTGGTGCTCGCGGGCATCGTGGTCACGGCCTTCGTGACGGCGGCGGCGGGAGCGATTTATCCGGCGCGGTTCGCGTCGCGGATCGAACCGGCGGAGGCGTTGCGCTATGAGTGATCCGCGGCCGGTCCTGGCTTCGGCCAAAGGGGTGACCAAGAGTTTCGACGCGGGCCGGATCACGGTGCTCCGCGACGTCAGCTTCGAAGTCCGGGCAGGCGAGCTCGTCGCGCTGTGGGGCGCTTCCGGTTCCGGCAAGAGCACGCTGCTGCACCTGCTCGGCGGACTCGATGTGCCGGACCGCGGCGATCTGGTCGTGTGCGACCTCGATCCGCGGCTCGAGGCGGACCGGCTGACGCTGCGGCGGCACCGGCTCGGCTTCGTTTTCCAACTGCACAACCTGATTCCGGATCTGACGGTGGAGGAAAATTTGCGCATCCCGGCCTTGGCGGTCGGCCGGCCGGCGGCGGCTACGGCGGCGCGGGTGCGGGAACTCGCGGAAAAAGTCGGACTCGGGCACCGGCTCGCGCACCGCATCCAGGATCTTTCCGGCGGCGAACGGCAACGGACGGCGATTTGCCGCGCGCTGATGAACTCGCCGCAATTGCTGCTGGCGGACGAGCCGACGGGGTCGTTGGACGAGACGACGGGCCAGACGGTTTTCAACCTGCTCAAGGAACTGGCCGAACGCGAAAAGATCGCGGTCGTGCTGGCGACCCACGAGCGCCGCTTCGCCGAGGCGTGCCACCGCATCGTGCGCGTGCGCGACGGCCGGCTAGACGAAATCGCGGGATGAGCGGGCCGGCACCGGGCGGCGCGGTCCCGTATGCGCGGATCGTGACGGGGTACTGCCTCGGCTGGCTGGTCGCGGCCAATGCCGTCGGCCTGTGGCTCGGCGTCGTGCTGCTGTGGCCGGCGGCGGGGGACGCGTTGGCGCCGCTGACCTTCGGCCGTTGGGTGCCGCTGCACCTGAATTGGCAACTCTACAGCTGGTGCGCGTTGCCGTTGGTCGGGGCGTTGCTCGCGTGGTGTTTCGACCCGCGGCATCCGCAGGTGCGCTTCCATGCGCATCTGGGTTTCGGGGCGTGGTCGCTGGCGTTGGCGTTGGGCGGGATCGGTTGGCTCGGCGGCACGACGAGCGGTAAACTGTTTCTCGATTGGCACGGCTGGACGCGGCCGCTGCTGCCGGGCGCAATGCACGTGCTGTGGGCGTTGCTCGCCGCGCACACCTGGTGGCGCTGGCGCGGCCTGAGCCGGGGCGGCCGGGTGGCGCGCGGGATCGCGCTGGGGTTGCTGCTGGCGGTGCCGACGGTGCTGCATTGGTCGGCAGGGCGCGAGGTGTACCCGGCGGTGAATCCCGACAGCGGCGGCGCGACCGGCGCGGCGTTGCTCGGATCGACGCTTGGGCTCGTGACGATTTTCCTGCTCTTGCCGGTGTTTCTCGGCGTGGGCGGCCGGCGGCCGTGGCGGGCGACGGCGGCGGTGTGGGCGTTGTCGTGGGCGGTCTTCGCCAGCATCGACCACGGGCATGCGTCGCACCACGCGCCCGGGCAGATCGTAGGGTTGGCGGCGCTGTTGCTGTGGGCGGTCTGGCTGCCGTGGTTCTGGCTCGGGCACGATTGGCCCGAGGGAGTCCGGCCGTGGCTGCGGGCGGCGATCGTCTGGTGGGTGCTGCTCGTGGCCTCGGGGTGGGTGACGTTTCTGCCGGGCGTATCGGAGGCGTGGAAGTTCACGCATTCGCTGGTCGGGCACGCGCACCTCGCGATGGCGGGATTGGTGACGAGTCTGAACGCCGTGATTTTGATCGTGCTGGCGCGTCGGCCGGCGCCGCCGGGCGTGTGCGCGCTGTGGCAGGCGGGTTGCGCCGTCTTGGTGGCGGCGATGCTGGGGCTCGGCGCGGTCGAGGCGGAACGGGCGGGCGAACTTTTCCGCAGCGAGAGCTGGACGCAGGCGGTGCTGGCGCTGCGGCTCGCCGGCGGCGCGGCGATGGCGTGGGCTTCGTTCCGGTGGTGGCGCGACAATTTGAAATCATGAAAATCGATCCAACGGACCGGTGGGCGCGGTGGCTGGCGGGCGGCGCCGGCGCGATGGACTTCGTGACCGGGCTTGGGCTCGTGCTGCTGCCGGCGTTCACGCTGTCACTGATGCGCGTGCCGGTGCCGGGGGCCGAGGCGCTGGCCTACGTGCGTTTCACGGGCGTGTTCGTCGGGTCGGTGGGTGCGAGCTACCTGTGGGCGCTGCTCAAGGGCGGGCCGGCCGCGCTGCGGACGGTGTTTCAGGTCACGATGATTTTCCGCGGCGGGGCGGGGACGTTCACGGGCGTCGGCGTGGCGACGGGGATGTTCCATCCGGCGTGGCTGGCGGTGACGTTTACCGACCTCGGGCTGGTGGCGGCGCAGGGGTGGTTGTTGCGGAAGGGACTCGGGCGCGATGCGTGAACTGGCAGCAACGTCCCTCGGCCGGTCGTGGTGGAGCGCGGTCGCGGCCATCGCGGCGACCTATGTCTATTTCCTGATCTTCGCGGAATTCGCGTTCATCGAATTGGCCCGCGCGGTGGCACCGACGACGCCGGAGCTGCGGCAATTGATGACGGGACTCGGGGCGGGCGGGGTGGCGGGTGCGGCCGGAGCCGTCTGGCTTTTGCGGAAAATCGAACGCCGGCGGCTGCTGGCGGGCCTGTTCGGGGCCTGCGCGGGAGCGGCGCTGCTGGCGGCGACGGTGTCGTCGAAGCCGGGCTACGCGGCGACGGCCGTGGCGGTGGGCCTCGCCCTCGGCGGGTTGACGGTGACGCTGAGCACGTGCCTGCGGGCGGCGACGGCGGGGCGACGGCTCGGGCTCGCGATCGGGCTGGGCACGGGCCTGGCGTACGCGTTGTGCAACGTGCCCGCGATTTTTGCGGCGAGCCCGCGGGCCCAGACGCTCGGCGCGGCGGCCGTCGCGTTGCTGGCGGCGCTGCTGCCGCGCGGGTTGCGGGCGGAAAGCGGGCCGGCGACGGCGTCGCCGAATTCCGAATACAGCCGGTTCGGCACGGTTCGCTGGGTGCTGGTGCTGCTGGCGCTGGTCTGGATGGATTCGGCGGCGTTCTACATCATCCAACATGCGCCGGAGCTGAAGTCGGCGACGTGGGAAGGCGCGGCGGCGCTGTGGGGCAACGCGGCGATGCACCTGGCGGCGGCGGTGGCGGCGGGCGCGGTCCTGGACCGCGGGGGGCGGCGGGGGTTGGCGGGGGCGGCGGTGATTGCGTTGGCCTTGGCCTGCCTGGCGCTCGGCGGATATCTGCCGGGGGCGGTGCCGGCGCGGTGGTTTTATACGGCGGGGGTGTCGCTGTATTCGACCGTGCTGGTCGAGTACCCGGCGCGGCGGGCAGAGGCGGGATTGGCGGCCTTGGTCTTTGGCGTGGCAGGGTGGATCGGTTCGGCGCTGGGGATCGGGATGGCGCAGGATTTGGCGCAGGTGCCGTTGGCTTTTGTGATCGCCGCGGTGGCGGCGGTGGCGGTGGCTTTGGGCTGGCGGCCGCGGGTAAAGACCGGGCTGGCGGCGGGGTTGGCCGTGGGATTGGGGTTGGGGAATTCAGGGCGCGGGGCCGAGGCCGATCCGCTGGCGGCGCGCGGGCGCGAAGTCTACATCGCGGAGGGCTGCATCCATTGCCATTCGCAGTACGTGCGGCCGAAGGTGGCGACGGACGTGCTCAACTGGGGACCGGCGCCGGCCTTGGCGACAATGTTGGCGGTGCCGCCGCCGTTGCTGGGCAACCGGCGGCAGGGCCCGGATCTGACGAATGTGGGCAACCGGCGATCCCCGGAGTGGAACCGCCTGCATCTGGTCATGCCGCGGGCGGTTTCGCCGGGCTCGCGGATGCCGAGTTACGCGCACCTGTTCCGGGACGGCGACGGCCGCGGCGACGCGCTCGTCGCGTACCTCGCCTCGCTCGGGGCGGAGACCATGGCGATGCGGCAGGCGCAGGTGGCGGCCTGGCGGCCCGCGGCCGGGGCGGCGCTGCCGGAGCCGGCGGCGGGGCGGCTGTTCCGCCAACTCTGCGCGCCGTGCCACGGACCGGAAGGACGGGGCGACGGACCGATCACGGAGCGGCTGAGCCTGCGGCCCGGGGATTGGCGCACGACGCCGTGGCGGCATGTGCCGGCGGGGGCGGAGGCGGAGACGGTGCTGGCGCGGATCATCAAGTTCGGCCTGCCGGGTTTGCCGATGGCGGGGCACGAGTACCTGCGCGACGCCGAAATCGTTGGGCTCGCGCGGCACGTCCGGGCCTTGCATAACCCCGATCCCGGCGCCGTCGGGACTGCGCGATGAAGATTCTCCTGGTTGAAGACGAAAACAAAGTCGGCCGTTTCGTGGAACGGGCGCTGGCCGAATTGGCTTACACCGTGCGGCACGTTACCACCTGCGCGGCGGCGCGCGATGCGCTCGCGGATTCGCCGTACGACGCGATCGTGCTGGATCTCGGTTTGCCGGACGGCGACGGCCTCGTGCTGTTGGCGGAGTGGCGGGCGAGCGGGTTCAACGAACCCGTGCTGATTCTGAGCGCGCGCGACGCCGTGGGCGACCGGATCCGCGGGCTCAATCTCGGGGCCGACGACTATCTGCCGAAGCCGTTCAGCGTGGACGAACTGGTGGCGCGGCTGCGGTCGCTGTTGCGGCGGCAGAGTTCGGGGCCGCGGGCGACGGTGCTCGAGCACCGCGGGGTGAAACTCGATTTGTTGTCGCGGATCGCGACCTGCGAAGGCCGGACCGTGGAGCTGACGAGCCGGGAGTTCGCGCTGCTGGAGCTGTTTCTCCAGCATTCGAAACGCGTGCTCACGCGAACGATGATCGCGGAAAAAGTGTGGGATGCGTCCTACGACCTCGAGACGAACCTGATCGACGTTTACGTGCGCCGGCTGCGGCAGAAATTCGAACGGCCGGGCGGGGAGCCGTTCATCAAGACGATCCGCGGCACGGGCTACCAACTCGCGTGAAATCGTTCACGGTCCGGCTGACGGTGCGGTTTGCGTTGCTGGTGACGGCGACGACGGCGGCGGTGCTGATCGCAGGCGGATTCGTGCTCGACCACCAGATCGACCGGGGCCTCGAGGTGCTGCACGAGATCGAAGCCAAGGAGTTGGTCGAGTTGATCGGCAACGATTCCGGACTCGACGGCGCCGCGGTGACGCAGCGGATCGCGCACGATGCGGATGCCGATGCGGCGTTGTTCGTGATCCAGGTGTCGGATGCGGGCGGCCGGGTCGTTTTCCGCTCCGCCAATCTGGGCAACACGATCTTGCCGGTGGCGATGTCGTCGGATCACGCCGGGGCGCTGGAGTTGCCCGAAATCGGCCGGGTGCATCTGAGCCGGTTCGAGCGCGGACCGTGGCGGATCCAGATCGGCAGCCTGCTGGCGCCGTCGGAACGCGTGCTGCGCGACTATGTGCGGATGACGGTGCCGCTCATGCTGGCGGTCGGATTGCTCAGCGTGGGGCTCGGCTATGCATTCAGCCGCTCGACGCTGCGGCCGTTGCGGGCGATCGAGGCGACGGCGAACCGGATCCGCGCGGACAATCTCAGCGAACGGATCGCGGTGCCGGCCTCGCGCGACGAATTGGCGGCCTTGACGTCGTTGTTGAACCAGATGTTCGACCGGCTGCAGGCGTCGTTCGACCAAGTCGGGCGCTTTGCGGCGGATGTATCGCACGAGCTCAAGACGCCGCTGGCGCTGATCCGGCTGAATGCGGAGCGGCTGCGGCCGCGGGTGGCGGGGGACCCGGAGGCGCAGGCGGCGGTGGCGGATATTCTCGAGGAGATCGCGCAACTGCACCAGGTGATCGACCGGCTGCTCTTTCTGGCGAAGGCGGAAAGCGGAGCGCTCAATCTCGGGCTGAAGCAGGTCGAAGTGGCGGGATTCTTGCAGGCCTTTGCGGAGGATGCGGGGGCGCTCGCGGAGGACCGGGGCGTGCGGTTCGCGTTGCGGCAGAACGAGGCGGGCGAACTCCGTGCGGAACGCGACCTGTTGCGGCAACTGTTGCTCAATCTGGTCGCCAACGCGGTGGCGGTTTCGCCGCCCGGGGGCGCGGTCACGCTGGCGTCGGCGCCCGGACCCGGCGGCTGGAAGCTCGTGGTCGAGGACGAGGGGCCGGGATTGCCGGAGGTGCAATTGGCCCGGATCTTCGAGCGCTTCGTGCGGTTTGAACGGGCGGACGGGCAGCGCGGCGGCACCGGGCTGGGCCTGGCGATCTGCAAGAGCATCGCGGAATTGCACCATGGCACGATCCGGGCGGAAAACCGGCACGACCGCCCGGGCCTGCGGGTGACGGTGACGTTGCCGCGTTGACCGCCGCGAGCCGCCGCTTGGCGCGGCGGCGGTTGAAAGAGGAAAGTTGAAAGTTGAAAGCCGGAGATAGGCGCGCGGCGATGGACAGGGCCGAAAGAAAAATCCGGCGAAGCCGGGCTTGTAGGCCGCGGGTTTTTGCCCACGGTTTCCCTTATCCCCAAGCCGGGCCGGAACGTTTCCGGATCCGATTTCCCCGCCGCCGGTTCCCCGCCGGCCAACCCCATCCCGCCATGCGTCTGCCCCACGTATTCGTCTTTGTTTTCGCCGCGCTCTCCGCCGGTCTCCGCGCGCAGGTTGCTCCCGCGGTCCCTGCCGCATCCCCGGCGGCCCCGGCCGCGCCCACGACCGAGGCGGTCGTGCTCAGCCCGTTCGCGGTCAATGCCGATTCGGATACCGGCTACGCCGCGACCAGCACGCTCGGCGGCACCCGCTGAAGAGCGAATTGCGCGACGTCGCCTCGCAGATCGACGTGATGACGTCCGAGTTCCTCGACGACATCGGCGCGCTCACGCTCGACGAGGCGCTGCGGTACTCGATGAACATCGAGTCGAACGACGAAAACTTTTCCCCCGGCACGGACCCGAACACCAACGGGGTCTTCTCGTCCGCCTACGGCAGCCGCACACGCGGGCTCAGCCGCTCGAACAACACCCACGATTTCTTCGAGACCAACGTCCCGCTCGACACCTACAACACGGGCAAACGCTTCACCCTCGTCTCCGGTTCCAACGCGATCCTCTTCGGCGCCGGGTTCGCGGGCGGCACCAACGACGTCGCCTTCGACCGGCCGGATCTGCGCAAGTTTTCCGGCAACACGACCCTGCGCGCCGATTCGAACGGGAGCCTGCGCGCCTCGGTCAACCTGAGCCAGCCGCTGCTGCGCAACGTCCTCGGCCTGCGCGTCGCCGGGCTGCGGGCCGACGAGCGCGACTACCGCGAGGGCGTCGGTTCGAAGACCGACCGGCTCTACACGTCGCTGCTGTACCAGCCGACCCGGCGCATCGCGTTGCGCGGCTGGCTGGAGAAATACGAATCGCGGCAGCACAACGCCGCCAACACGCTCGTCGCCGACCGCGTGAGCCCGTGGCTGGCGACCGCGGGGCGGCCGTATTTCAACAACGCCGGCCTCACTTCCGCGAGCACCGCCGCGCAGTTCAACGCCGCCTTCAACGCGCAGGGCGCCGCCCTCGCCGGCGCCGCGGAGCGTTTCAACAACGTCGCCTCCGCCGGCACCGTGGTCTTCAACCTCGACGGCACCCAGCCGACGGCGATCCGCAACTGGACCAACACCGTCACCTCCCGCCGCCCGCTCGACGGCACGCAGGACCCCAGCATCGTCGATCCCGCGGTCTATCCGCTCGATCGGAGCGTGATCGGAAACGCCATGCAGCGGCGCTGGCGCGCGAGCATCCACGGCTTCGTTTTCGAGGCGAATCCGTGGCGCGATATCTACGTCGAGGGCGGCTACAACCGGGAGGTCTTCGACACCCGCTCCCTCAGTTTCCTTTCCGGCAACAACACCGATCTGCGCGTGGATCTGAATCGGTTTCTCCCGGACGGCGTCACCCCGAATCCCAATCTCGGCCGCTACTACGTCGAGGACGACATCACCGGCAGCATGTGGCGCAACCACCGCACGGAGCGCCGGCTGCAGGTGGCGTTTGCGCAGGACCTCGCGAAACGCGGCGGCCTCTGGCGCTGGCTCGGGACGCACCAGGGCGCCGTGATGTACACCGGCGGCACCAATATGCGCGTGCAGCAGAACAACAACAACGCGCGCATCATCTCCGACAATACCTTCCAGGGCATCACGTACCCCGCCGGCACGAACGCCGCCAACGACACGACCCGCAACACGCGCCGGCTCCGCGCGCGCTTCTATCTGGATACGCCGCAGAACAACAGCGGCCGCGGCCAATTCGAGGTGCGGGCGCCCTTCAATCTCTGGGACGCGGAGACGCGCGTCATCGGCAAGGACTCGGCCGGGCGCGACGTCGTGATCAATTCGGGCATGAGCAGTCCCTACGGGGCCCAGGTCATGACTTCGAACGGCAAGAAGCAGGAAGACGCGCTGCAATACGGCCTGCAGAGCAGTTTCTTCCAGGGCCGCCTCAATCTCACCTTCGGCGAGCGGTTCTCGGACGCTTCGTTTGCGCCGTGGGTCGGGCAGGGCGGGACGAACAGCCGCCTGCCGCGCCGCTACAACGCCGCGACCGGCCAGTACGAGGAGCCCGTCCGCAACGGTGCCGCGATCGTGTTTCCGAGCAACGGCCGGGCGGTCGGCAACGCCGGTTTCGAACCCTGGGATGCGATGCTGAGCCGCGGCGGCGAGTTCGATTCGCTCGAGGCCGCGACGAAGTACAGCGTCACCTCGCGAATGAAGGGCGTGGTGCTGCATCCGCTCGGCCGCAACGCGATCCCGAGCCTGCATTACACGGAGTCGTCGTCGGCCTTTGTCGCGGACTTCACGCGCAAATCGCCGACGGGCGCCGAGGCCCAGCTCGACGACGGCACGACGCGCGAGTACGGCCTCTCCCTCCGTTTTCTCGAGGACAAGATCGTGCTGCGCGTCAACGCGTACGAATCCATCTATCTCGGTGTCTCCGGCGGCGGCGTCTCGGTGCCGAATCCGCCCGCCGTCGGGGGCAACTCCGGCATGGACCGCGCCGACATCCGCTGGACGACAATCCACATCGAGAAGTCGGTCCAGAACTACAACCTCGCGAAATCCGGCGGACGCTACGAATCCGCCGCGGCGGGCGCGCCGGTGCTCGGCGGGACCAACAACGGCATCGATCCGGCCAGCCCGTTCCGTTTCCTGCAGGACGATGTGCTCGCTTGGCCGAGCGAAGGCGCCGCCGGCCCGGCCTTCTCGCTCAAATACATCACCTCGTCGGACCGGATCGCGAAGGGCGTCGAATACCGGATCATCGCCAACCCCGTGCGCGGCTGGAGCGTCAGCGCGAGTCTGGCCAAGAACAACACGCGCAGCGCGAACATCGCCGCGGAGTGGTTCGGGGTCATCGGCTACCGGCTGAAGGATTGGCTTGCCGCGGCCAACGATCCCGCCGCGCCGCAGCGCGCCGGCGGCACCGGACCGGCGCAGCTGCACTTCAACGCCGCCGCCAACGCCAACGAAACGCTCCTCGCCTACATGCGCAGCGCCGCGCTCGGCTGGGCCTTCCTGCGCGAGAGCGAGGGCCGGGCCAACAACCAGGAAGTCGAGTGGCGCGGC
Organism: Opitutia bacterium Tous-C1TDCM; assembly: GCA_002288455.1. Classification (GTDB taxonomy): domain Bacteria; phylum Verrucomicrobiota; class Verrucomicrobiia; order Opitutales; family Opitutaceae; genus ER46. Next base: position 448 of record NEUS01000117.1, on the reverse strand, counting down.
AACCTGACCAGTTCGTACCGCATCCAGAACGGACTGCTGAAGGGCCTGCGGTTCGGCGGCAGCGTCCGCTACCGGGGCGACCGCATTTTGGGCTATCGTGACAAGACGGTCGCCACCGCCGACCTCGCGAACGATCCCATCCTCGGCGCACCGGGACTTTTTCCGGCGGGTTCCAGCATCACGATCGCCGATGTGACCCGGCCGATCATGGGCGGATCGTCGATCGGCACGGACGCGGTGATCGGCTATACCGCGTCCCTGTTCCAGCGGCGCATCCGTTGGAACGTTGCCCTCAACGTCCGGAACGTGCTCAACGACGACAAACTCATCGCGCAAAGCGGCCTCTCGACCGCGGGGGCGCCGGTGGTTTTCCAATATCCCGAGCCGCGCGTGTTTCTGCTGACGAACAGCTTCGATTTCTGAGTCGGGATTGGGCAGTTGGGAGCTG
>NEUS01000116.1 GCA_002288455.1 Opitutia bacterium Tous-C1TDCM | reverse complement strand
CGGCGTTGCGCCTTCACCAACGCCACGATGCGGTCCGCGTCCGTCTCATCGACGTGATCCAACGCGCGCCGCTTCACCGTCGCGTCGGCGTAGCCGATCAGCGCGAGATCGATGGCATCGGGCGTGTGGCAACCGACGCAGCTCCCGTGGTTGCCGGGCCGACGCCACGCGGCCAACCCCTCGGCCAGCGCCGTCGTCAAGGTCTCCGTCGACCACGCGGCCGTCGCCGCCGCCGGGGCAAATTCGGGATGGTTCGCCGCCGTCAGAATACTCTCGGGAAACGAGATCGTCCCGGGATGGCTGCTCGAGCCCGTCCCCTCCGCCAGATTGCCGATCACTTGGCGGAAACGCTCCGGCAGTTCGCCGGGGACCACGGTCGGCGTCTCTCCGCCGGTCGTGCCGCCGCCGCCCGTGGTACCGCCGCCCGTCGTGGCAATCGCACCGGGCAAGACGACCACCGGCTCGGCCCCGAAGCGGAACGGGATGGTCAGCTGCGACACGTTGCCCTCGGCGAGCGTCGCCCCCGTGCGGACCTGCGGCGCCACCGTGCCGAGCGCACTCCAGATTTCGAGCTGCAAGGTGCCGTTCGCCAGATCGGCGAAACTGCCCGCGGCAAACGCGAGGCCATCCCGCGAATTGTGCGCGTACTCTTCCCAGTTCGGCACGTCGTTGACGGCGTAGTAGGCGTATTGGTCAACACGGTCCCAGGTACCGTCGCCGCGGAAATCGTACGAGACGCGCACCTGCACCGCGTTCTGCGGCGCGGCCCCGGCATCGACGTAAAGTTTGAACTGCGTGATTCCGCCGGCGACATGCGCCGCATTGATTCCGGTCGCGCGGTAAACGAGCGGTCGGTTCGGCTGCAGATCGAATTTCTGGCCGCCGGCCGCGGGGACTGTATCCGCCGCCGCGCCTGCGCCCGGCGCCGAACTCAGCGCCGCCGACGTCGTCTCAGTCGCGCCGGATCGCAGGTACAGCAACGGTCCCGCGACTTCCGGCTTTACGACCGACCCGGTCACCGGGATCGGGGTGGGATTCACTGTGGGCAACGGGGCGGCAACCGGAACCGGCGCCGGTGCGGGGGCCGGAGCGGGCGCCGGCGGAGGAGTCTGCACGGCCAGCGGCGCAGGGGCCGGCGGCAGTGCGTCCGCACCGATCACAAACGGCACCGTGAGCTTCGACTGCGCCGCCCCGCCCGCCGGCACGCCCGTGCGCACGTCGATCGGGTCGTTGCCCAGCGCGCTCCAGATTTCGAAGCGAATGCTGCCGCCCCGGAAATCCGCAAAGGCGCCCGTCGCGGACAACAGGCCGCTGCGGATCACCTCGGTGTACTGTTCCCAGTTGGCGACGTTGTTGACGGCGAAGTAGCGGTAGGTCTCGACGCGGTCGGCCGTGCCGTTGCCGTCGAAGTCGTACACGACGCGGGCCTGCACCGCGGTACCCGGCCGCGCATACGCGTCGGCCAACAACGCGAACTGCGTCTTCCCGCCCGCCACATAGCTGCCGTGCAACCCGGAGATCGCATAAACCAGCGGAGCGTTCGGCACCCCGTCGTACTTCTTGCCGCCGGCGGACGCGACCGTGTCGGCGGCCGCGGCGAGCCCGGGTGTCGGACTGAGCCGGCCGGGCACGGTCGGCTGGGCGCCGGGCAACAGGTAGAGCGGGTGCGCGGCCGCGGCCGACAACGTGGCGAAGCCGAGGAGCAACAGCGTCCGGCAAGCCAGCGCGGCGCGGGAAAAACGAAGATGCGGGGGAAGCGGGGAAGGCAGTGCATGCGAGTTGCAGTCTATCAGGCGCCGAATTTTCCGGCCATACTACCCCGGTAGTAGTCGCGGAGTTCGGCGTTGCCGGCCCCCGGGCCGCGGCGTTCCGATGCCCCATCGCCGCCGCCTTTCCAGTCCGCCTTCGTCCGCCCTTGCCCCGCCGGCTCCTCGCGTTGCTCGCCGCCGGACTGCTCGCCGCATCGGCCGCGGCCGCTGCCGCGGAAACCGAACTCGGCCAGCCGCCGGTGCGCGCTTTTTCGCCCCGCGAGTACGGCGCCAGCCCGCAGGTCTGGGCCGCCGCGACGGACGCCGCGGGCCTCGTCTATCTCGGCAACGAAGGCTGCGTGCTCGAGACCGACGGCACCGCGTGGAACCGTATCCCGATCGGCACTACGATCTTCGTGCGCGCCGTCGGCGCCGGACCCGACGGCCGGATCTATGTCGGCGGCGTCGACGAACTCGGCTACCTCGAAACCGGCGCGTTCGGCCGCAAACACTTCGTCTCCCTGCGCGACCGCCTGCCCGAGGGCGACCGGGAAATGGGCGCGATCTGGACGATCCGCAGCAGCGCCGACGGCGTCTACTTCGGCGCCGGCTCCCGCATTTTCCGGTGGCACGACGGCAAGTTCACCGTCTGGCGCGATCCCAATCCCCAGGTGTTCCAGCGCCTCGGCGGCGACGGCCGCAACCTCTACGTCAAGATCGTCGGCCGCCCGCTCGACCGCCTCGAAGGCGACCGGCGCACCGAGGTTTCCGCCGATCCGCAGTTGCTGCCGACCGCGCTCGTCGCGACGTGGCGGACCGAACCGCACGGCGAAATCATCTACGCGTCCGCGAGCCACGGGCTGTGGCGAATCCGGACCGACGGCACCGCGGTGCCTTTTCCCACGGCCGCCGATACCTTGCTCCGGGAGAACAACGCGCTGGTGTCGGCCCTCCGGCTCGACACCGGCGAACTGCTGCTCGGCACCGCCAAACACGGGCTCGTGCAGCTCGATGCCCGGGGCGGATTTGTCCGCCGCCTTGGCCTCGCGGAAGGCCTGCCGAATGCCCTCGTGCGGCTCGGGGCCGTCGACCGCGTCGGCACGCTTTGGATCGGCACCAACAAAGGCGCCGCGCGCATCTGGCTCAACAGCCCGCGTTCCTCGTTCGGTACCGCCCACGGCCTCGCCGGCGCCTGGATCAACGACGTGCAGCGCCATCGCGGCGAATTGCATCTCGCCACCACGGGCGGCGCCTACCGCATGGTCCGCCGCGATCCCGCCACGCTGGCCAACGCCCGCTTCGAACCGCTGCCGGGCTTGGCGGCGCAAACCTTGTTTTCCCTCGCCTCCACCCCGCACGGCCTGCTCCTCGCGGAAAACGACCGCGTGCTCGCGGTCCCAGACGACCGTCCCGAACACACGACCGTGCTCGGTCCGCCGACGGTCCTGAGGATGGCGGTGTCGACGGCCGAACCCGGCGTGGTCTGGGGTGCCTCCGGCAGCGGCGCCGGGTTGGCGCGGATCAGTCGCCACGGCGACCGTTGGCAAGCGGAGCGGCCTTACGCCGGCCTCGCGGGCAACTTCCACAGCGTGGCGGAAGACCGGCACGGCGACCTCTGGCTCGCCTCCAACCTCCGCGGCCTCTGGCGGGTCGAGTTCGGGGCCGCGCCGGTCCCGGGCGCCGCCCGGCCCGTCGTCCGCGTCACGCCGTTCACCGCCGGCGTGCCGTTGCCCGCGCCCGTCGGCCCAGTGACGGTGGCCGTGCGCGACGGCGAACCGTTTTTCCTGATCGGGACCGAGCGCTGGGGTTTCGATCGCGCTCTCGGCCGGCCGGTGCGGTTGCCGCCGACGGCGCCGGAGATCGACGCCGACTGGGCCGCCGCCATGGAAGGTGCTTCCATCGACGCCCTGTCGAGCCGCCGCGAAGCAGGCATCCACTGGCTGGCCGCACTGGAGACCTTCGAGCGTTTCGATCCGGCCTCGTCCCGGCCGCCGCCCGCGGCGCGTGCTTGGCTGCGCGGCGTCACGGCCCGCGGCGGCCCGCCTTGGCCCGTCGATGGCCGGCTGCCTGCCGGACGGCAGGACCTGACCTTCGAATACGCCGCGCTGCCCACCTTGCACGGACCGCAATGGCAGACGCAGTTGCGCGGTTTCGATCCGGCCTGGAGCGAGCCAGGCACCGGGCGCACGCGCGACTACACGAATTTGCCGCCGGGCAATTTCACCTTCGCCGTCCGCGCCCGCGACGGCACCGGCCCCTGGGGCCCGGAAACCACCCTCGCCTTCGTGATTCCGCCGCCGTGGTGGGCCACGTGGTGGGCGCGCTCTGCGGCACTCGCGGCCGTGGCGGCCGCCGTCGCCGGTTTCGTGCGCTGGCGCGGCCGCGCCCTCCGGCGCCGCAACGAACAATTGCTCGCCGCGATCGCGGAACAAACCGCCGAACTGCGCGCCGCGCGCGACGCCGCCGACGCCGCCAACCGGGCCAAGAGCACGTTTCTCGCGACCATGAGCCACGAATTGCGCACGCCGTTGAACGGCATTCTGGGCTACGCGCAATTGCTGCGGCGCGAACCGAGCTTGCCCGAAGCGCAGCGCGCCCGCGCCGCCGTGATCACGCGCAGCGGCGAACACCTGCTCGCCCTCATCAACGAAGTGCTCGACCTCGCGAAAGTCGAGGCCGGCCGCCTCTCGCTCGAGGAACGCGACTGCGATCTGCGCGGGGTCATCCGCAGCGTGGCCGAACTCACCCGCGTGCGTGCGGAAACCAAGGGCCTCGGCTTTACGGTCGAACCCGATCCCGCCCTGCCCGCCACCGTCCGCACCGACGAACAGAAACTCCGCCAGGTCCTGCTCAATCTGCTCGGCAACGCCGTCCAGTACACGGACCGCGGCGGCATTGTCTTTGCCGTCGCTCCGGCCCCGGCCGGCGGCCAGAGCCGGCCTCCGTTCGGCTCGCGCACGCCGTTCGGCGTCGTCGCGATCCGTTTCGCGGTGCTCGACACCGGACCGGGCATTGCCGCGGACCGGCTGCCGCAGATTTTCCAGCCCTTCGGGGCGGTCGGCCAATCCTCCAACCAAGGCACCGGCCTCGGCCTGGCGCTGAGCCAGCGCCTCGTGGCGTTGCTCGGCGGCGAACTCCGCGTCGAAAGCACCCCCGGCCGCGGCAGCCGCTTCTGGTTCGAGCTCTCGTTGCCGCTCGCGCCGGCCGGCACCGGGCCGGACGACACCGTCGGCCCCGTCGTCGGCTACACCGGCCGGCGCCGTCACGCCCTGGTCGTCGACGACGACGAAGCGAGCCGCACCGCCCTCGCGGACCTGCTGCGGCAGGTCGGCTTCAGCGTCGACGCGGCCGCGGATGCGCAACAGGCGCGCGCCGCCTTCGCGGCACGACCGGCCGATCTCGCGCTGCTCGATCTGCGGCTGGGCCCCGGTCCCGACGGACTCGCCGTCGCGCGGGAACTGCGCACCCTCGCCGGGGCCACGGTCCGCATCGTCGCCGTTTCGGCCCACGTGTTTCCCTCGGATCGGCACGAGGCGACGAACGCGGGTTGCGACGATTTCGTCCCCAAGCCGTTTGCCGAAACGCAGCTGTGGGCGACCGTCGGCCGCGTGCTCAACCTCACCTGGCTCACCGGCCGCGCCTCGGTCGCGCCGGCCGCAGCCGCCCCGGATCTGCCGGCCGCGCTCGTGGCGGAATTGCTCGCGCAGGTTGAGCAGGGCGATGTCGGCAACCTCCGCGGCACGCTCGCGCGGTGCCGTTCGGAGTATCCGGCCCAAGCCGCCTGGATCGCCCGGCTCGAGGAACTCGCCGCCACCTACGATCTCGAACGCGTCGGGGCGCAATTGCGCGCCCTGCGTCCGGACACGACTCAGCCCCCGCCGTCTCCCCATGGTTGATTCGCCGCTCCACGACGCCCGCATTCTGCTGGTCGACGACGTGCCCGCCAATCTCGGGGCGCTCGGCGAGTTTCTCGTCGCCGCCGGCGCGAAGATCTTCATCGCGCAAAGCGGGGCCGCGGCCCTGGCCCGCCTCGGCGGCGTCCAGCCGGATCTGATTTTGCTCGATGTGAACATGCCCGGGCTCGGCGGACTCGACGTGTGCCGCCGGCTCAAGGCGGAGCCGGCGACGGCGGATGTTCCCGTGCTCTTCATCACCGCGCTCGGGGACATGGCCGACAAAGTCGCGGGGTTCGTCGCCGGCGGCGTCGACTACATCACCAAACCGTTCCAGGCCGAGGAAGTGCTCGCCCGCGTCTCGGCCCACCTGCGCATCCGCCAGCTGCAACGGGAGCTCGCCGCGCACGCCGCCGAGCTGCAGCGGCAGAACGATGTGCTCGAACTCGAGATGCAGCGCCGCATCGCGACGGAGCGCGCCATGCAGCGGGCGCTCGACCGCGCGGTGGTCGTCGCGTCGCCCACCGGGGCGATCCGGTTTTGCAGCGACCGTGCCGCGCGCCTCTTGGCCCGCCACTTCCCGGACCGGCCGCCCGACCGGATGCCCGATGCGTTGCTCAAAGGACAATCCGTGCCGGGCCTCCGCGCGGCGCACTCCCTCCGGCCGGACAGCGACGCCGTGCTCTGGCTCCTCGAGGAAGCGCCGCCCACCGCGACCCCGGCCATGCTCGAACCGCTCGGCCTCACGCCGCGCGAAGCCGAAATTCTTTTCTGGATCGCGCACGGCAAGAGCAACGCCGAGATCGGCACGATTCTCGAACTCGCGCCGAACACCGTCAAAAAACACGTTTACAATCTCCTGCCCAAACTCGGGCTCGAGACGCGGCTCGCCGCCGCCCTGCGCGCGATGGAAATCCTGGGGGTGAACGGCATCTGAAGGCCCCGCCGGCGGGGCGCGCGGGACCTATTTCCGCGACGCGTAGATCATCACGTCCTGGAAAGCGCCCTTGAACCGCTGGCGCTTCGCGACCTCGGCCGTGATCTCGTAGCGGAAACCCGCTGCCTCGATGAAGGCGAGGAAACGGCCGAGCTCCGCGGGCCGGCCCCCGATCTGGTGATGGTACTCGACGATGAGCGCACGGATCAGCGGCATTTTTCCGGCGGCGATCAGGTCCTCGAAGATCGCCCATTCCGCGCCTTCGACATCGATCTTCAGCAAATCGACGGGCGCCTGGATGAATTCGGAAAGCCGCACCACCGGCACTTTGATTTCCGCATCCGCTTTCGCGCGCTCGCGGTCGAAACTGCTCAAGATCGAATCCGTGGCATTGACGAAGAAACTCGCCTCGCCCGGGGCCGCCCCGCAGGCCGCCCGCTGCACCGCGACGTCGCGCAGGTTGTTTTCCCGGATGTGGCGTTCGACCAAGTCCGCGCCGGCCGGATTCGGCTCGAAGCACAGCACCTTGGCGCCGGGGTAGCGGGCTTTGAAGTAGAGCATCGCGAGCCCGATGTTGGCGCCGCAGTCGATGATCGACGGCGTCGCTGTCGGCAAAGCCACGCCGTATTCCTCTTTCACGAACATCTCCATGAAGCCGAACGCGAGGTCGTTGTGGCTGCCGGCAAACATCCGCCACGGCCCGAGGCGCACCGCCGGCGCCGAGTCCGCCCGCGCCAGCCGGAGCGCAGACCAGCAACGCAGCAACGCCAGCCGGCCCGGCGGGCTTTCCCGGTTTTGCCAGATCCGCCAGAGATCCCGGGGAAATCGGAGCGCGTAAGTCCGCATGCAGCGCGGAGCATCCGAGCCCCCGCGCCCGCTTCAAACCCAAACCGGCCGCCGCTGCCCATCGCGCCTCGTCCCGAGCCGGACGCGCTCCCGTTCCCTTCCTTCAACCTGAATCTTTCGACTTTAAACTCCGGCCCGGCCGTTCAGGCCGCCGGTAGACGCCAGTCGATCAGACCGACCTGCAGCAGCTTGCGGCCGTTGAAATGGTTCCACTTCAGCTCGACCGCGAAATCCAGCGGGCGGTGCACGGGCGGCAGCCGCTGCGCCATTTTCCAGGCGACCCCGTGGAGCCGGCGGCCGCGGCCGTCCTCGAACTGGAAACGAAAATGCTGCTCCTTGAAGACCTCCGGCGCCTGCCGCAGGACCACGCCGTGCACGCCGAACACCGGCTCGGGGTTGCCTTGGCCGAACGGATGCAGCGTTTCCAATTCGTCGAGCAGCCGCTCGTTGATTTGCTCCGGCGTCAACCACGCCGCGAGGTCGAGCCGGGCCTCGGCGATATCGCCGCCGGCATGCGCCCGCACCGCCGCATTGAAGCGGCCGCGAAAGGTCTCGAGATGGATCTTCGGCAACGCCACGCCCACCGCCATCGGGTGCCCGCCCCAGCTCGTCAGGTGCTCGCAGCAGGTGCCGAGCACTTCGACCAGATTGACGCCGTCGACACTGCGGCCCGAGCCCTTGGCGAAGTCGCCTTCGTTGCCGAGGACGACGCAGGGCCGGTTGTACTTCCGCGTGACGCGGCCGGCGACGATCCCGACGACTCCGGGATGCCAATTCTCGGCGAACAGCACGACGCCGGCGTCGCGCAGGTACTGCGTTTCGATCAGGCGCTCGGCTTCGTCCGTGATCGCGCGCTCGATCTCTTGGCGCTCGCGGTTGAAGGCGTCGAGTTGCTGCGCCGTCTCCTCGCAGAACGCGGCGTCGTCGCTCAGCAGCAGCTCGACGGAAAGCGCCGCGTCGGCGAGCCGGCCGCTGGCGTTGATCCGCGGCCCGAGGCGGAAGGAGATATCCGTCGGCGTGATGCCTTGGCTCGGCTTGACGCCGGCGACGCCCATCAAAGCGCGCAGGCCGGGGCGCTGCGTTTCCTGCAGAATGCGCAGGCCGTGCCGTGCGAGAATGCGGTTTTCGCCCAGCAGCGGCACGAGATCCGCGACGGTGCCGAGGGCGACGAGATCAAGGTGGTCGCGCAGCTTGATGCGGAAGGCCACGGGGTGGTTCTCCGCGCGCAGCTGTTTCAGCAGGCCGTGGCACAATTTGAAGACGAGGCCGACGGTGCAGAGATTGCGCCAGGCCGAGTCGCTGTTGTCCGCGCTGGAGTGGACGTGCGGGTTGATCAACAGACCGTGGTCGAGCGCGGGTTCCTTGGAGCGATGGTGATCGATCACGATCACATCGATGCCCTGGCCCCGGAGAAACGCGGTCTCGGCGTGCGAATTGGTCCCGCAGTCGAGGACGATGAACAGGTCCGGTTTGCCGGCCTCGAGCGCCCGGTCGATCGCGCTGCGGGAAAGGCCGTAGCCGTCCTCGCTGCGCCGCGGCACGACGAAACGCGGGTTGAGCCCGAACCGGCGCAGCACCATCACGAGCAACGCCGTGCTGCTGACGCCGTCGACATCGTAATCCCCAAGGACGACGACGGTTTCGCGCCCGGCGATGGCTTGGCGCAACCGCGTGGCCGCCGCATCGAGATTCCGAAGGAGAAACGGATCCTGCAGGCCGGCGAGCGCGGGTTGCAGGAAGGCGTCGGCCGCCTCCCCGGCGCCGAGTCCGGCGCGCAACAGCAACTCCGCCAGCACGCGGCTGATGCCGGCGCGCTTGCTCAGCGCCTCGACTTCCCCGTCGGGAAGCGGCGTGTGGGTCCAGCGCATGGCGTGGCGTAGGATCGGTCGGAACCGTCCCCCCGCGCCGCCCCGGCCGGATCAAATGCTGCCGGCGAGGCGGCGGCTTGGAGACAAGCCGCCCGACCCGGTTATTCCGACGCCTTGCTGGAACCCTGCCACTCGTACGTCGGAGCGACGTCGTGGTGCGCCTCGACGTGCTTGCGGTCGCCCTTGTGCCACCAGAAGAACACCGGCGTGGCGATGAAGAGCGAGGAGAACGTGCCCGTGAGGACGCCGATCAGGAGGGTGAACGAGATGTCGTTCACGTCGCCCGTCGTGGTCGCGATCAGGGTGATGGCGGTGAGGAAGGTCGTGCCGCCGGTGATGATCGTGCGGGAGAGCGTGAGGTTGAGGGCGCGGTTGATGATATCGCGGAGCGTGCCCGTGGGGTTCAGTTTCAGCTCTTCGCGGATGCGGTCGAACACGACGATGGTGTCGTTGATCGAGTAACCGGCGATGAGCAGAATGGCCGCGACCATGGAGGCGTTGAACTGGCGGTCGAAGAGGACGAAGAGCCCGACCGTCAGGATCAAGTCGTGCACCGTCGCGACGACGGCGCCGATGCCGTAGCCGATCTCGAAACGGAAGGCCACGTAGATGAGGATGAGGACGAGCGCCCAGAAGATGGACTTGGCGGCGTTCCACTGGATTTCCTCGCCGACCGAGGCGCCGATGCGCGTGGTGCCGGCGACTTCGAACTTCGCGTCGGGCAGCGCCTGCTGGAGCTTGGCGACACTGGCGGCACCTTGGTCGAAGGGCGCCGTGACTTTGAGGACCTCGAGGTTGGAACCGAGGGGCTGCTGGTACGAGAAGTTCACGTCCTTGAGGCCGGCCTTCTGGGCCGCGGCGGTGAGTTGCGCGGTCTCGACCTTCTTGGCGAAATTGAGCGTGACCATGTCGCCGCCGACGAAGTCGATGCCGTAGATTTCCTTGCCCTTGTAGACCACGGCGCCGATGCCGACGACGAGGATGGCCACGGTGCCGATGACGGCGGCCTTGGTGTACTTGAGGAAGTCGATGTTCGTTTTCTGCAGCATCGAGAACATTTTCAGCGATTTCACGATCTCGCCGTGGATGAGGTACTCGAGGAGCAGTTTGCTCACGACCACCGCGGAGAACATCGTGGTGAAGATACCGATCGTCAGCGTGACGCCGAAGCCCTTCACCGGACCCGTGCCGAGCACGATCATGATCGAGGCGACGAGCAGCGTGGTGACGTTGGAGTCGAGAATCGCGGACCAGGCCTTGTCGAAACCGGCCTCGAGGGCGCTGCCGAGCGATTTGCCGAGTTTCAATTCCTCGCGCATGCGCTCGAAGATCAGGATGTTCGAGTCGACGGACATCGCGAGCGTCAGCACGATGCCGGCGATGCCGGGCATCGTGAGCGTGGCGCCGAGACTGGCCATGACGCCGAGGGTGATGACGACGTTGACGCCCATGCCGATCGCGGCGACGAGACCGCCGAGGGTGTAGAACACCACCATGAACATCACGGTCAGCGCGGTGCTGGCGATGAACGCGTTCTTGGCCGTGACGATGGAGTCGGCGGCGAGCGTCGGCCCGACTTCGTACTGCTCCATGATGCGGAGTTCGACGTCGAGCGGGTTGTTCAGGACGTTGGCGAGGTTGATCGCTTCGCGGTCCGAGAAACTGCCCGTGATCTGGGCGGAGTCGCTGTTGATCTCCTCGCGGACGGTCGGCGCGGAGTAGAGTTTGCCGTCGAGCACGATGGCGAGGCGGCCGAGCGGACCGCCGCGCTGGCCGATTTCGGCGATGGCGCGGGTGACGTCGGCGAAGCGGGTTTTGCCTTCCTTGGTGAACTCGAGGATGACCTCGGGCTTGCCGTACAGGTCGGGCCGGGCAAAGGAATTCGAAACCATCTCGCCGGTCATTTCGGGGATGCGTTTGACGAAGACTTCCTCGGAGAAGGTCTCGCCGCGGCGGCCTTCCTGTTCGAGGAATTTGATTTCGTAGCCGGCGGGCGTCTCGACGCCGGCGCCGGGGACCGCGGTCGGATGGACCATGCGGAAATCGAGGCGCGCGGGCGCCTTAACGGTGTCGACGACGTCGGGATTGTCCTTGGTGCTGACGCCGGGGAGCTGGACTTCGATGCGGTTGGTGCCGACCGGACGGATCACGGGTTCGGCGACGCCGAGGCCGTTGACGCGGGCGCCGATGATCTCGATCGCCTTCTGGAGCTTCTCCTTGCGGGCCTCCTCGTCGAGCCCGGGCGTTTCCGCGGCTTCGAGCGTGAACGCGACGCCGCCCTTGAGATCGAGGCCGAGCTGGAGGCGGCCCTTGGAGAGACGGAGCAGTTCGCTCAGGAGGATGTCGTTGCGCTTCTCGATGTTCTTCAGCGAATCCTCGAGCCGGATGTGCGGGAAGTATTGGGAGAAATCGATTTTCCGCTCTTTGCCGATCTGCTTCAGGGCGACGAATTCGCTCGAGGCCTTCAGGTCCTTTTTGCGGGCCGCGGCTTCGTCGAGGAGTTTGGCGAAGTCCGCCTGTTTCGCCGAGGCGTGCGTGCGCACGTAGCCGACGAAGGGCTCGTCTTGGATCGGAATCAGCTGCGTGACCGACCACGCCAAGATGGCGAGGCAGAGCACGAGTTTCCAGAGGTTGCGTTTGAGCATGGGTCTTGTGGGTTGATTGAAAGGGAGGAGGCGGAACGGCCGGAGCGGCCGCCCCGGAGGCGCGGTCGGAGCGGGCGCGGACCGGGCGGGACGGCCTTACTTCTTGTCGGCGGGCGCGGCCGTCTTGTTCAGCACCGACTGCACGAAACCCTTGCCGATCTCGATCTTGGTGTTGTCGGCGATGCGGACGACGAAGCGGTCTTCCTTCACGTTGGTGATGACGCCGAAGATGCCGCCGGTCGTGACGATCTCGTCGCCGGACTCGAGGGCCTTCAGCATTTTCTCGTGTTCCTTCTGCTTCTTCCGCTGCGGCGCGATCATGAAGAAATACATCGCGGCAAACAGCAGCAGGTAGCCGATGATCATCACCGTCGGGATCCCGCCCTGCGGTTGGCCGGCCGGCGCGGTCGTCTGCGCGAGGAATTCAGGGAAGGAGATCAACGAGGACATTTTCGACATTGCGTGGCGGGTGTTTTGAAAAAAGAAAACACGCATCTAACGGATTCGCCTCCGGCAAAAGCAAGCCATAACCCGCACCGCGGCGCCGTCGCACGATCGTCACCGCCCGCGCGCTCCGCGACCGCGGCTCGCCGCTTGCATTCGCGGTCGTTCGCTCTCAACTCTCCGTTCCTCCTCAACTTCCCATCGCACCGCGTTGAAAAGCAAATCCTCCTCCGCCTGGTCGGCTGCCAAGTCCGAAGAACATTACGGTTTCAAACGCTGGGGCTCCGGCCACATCTCGGTCGACGACGGAGGCTTCGTCAACGTGCAGCCCCTCGTCGACGGCCGCGGCATCCGCGTTCTCGATGTCGTCCAGGAAGCGCTCGGCATGGGCCTCAAGGCGCCGATGGTCATCCGGTTCCAGGACCTCCTCCGCCACCGCGTCACCCAGCTCAACGAGTGCTTCGCCAAGGCGATCAAGCAGGAGAGCTACAAGGGTTCCTACCGCGGCGTCTTCCCGATCAAGGTCAACCAGCTGCGCGAGGTCGTCGACGAGATCGTCGCCGCCGGCAAAGATTACAATTACGGCCTCGAGGCCGGCTCCAAGCCCGAGCTGATGATCGCGTTGGCGATGCACGAAGGCGCCCAGCGCCTCATCATCTGCAACGGCTACAAAGACCACGACTACATCCGCCTCGCCCTCCTCGGCCGCAAGCTCGGCAAGAAGATCATCATCGTCGTCGAGCAACTCGCCGAACTCGACGACATCATCCACATTTCCCGGGAAACCGGCGTCAAACCGCTCATCGGCTTCCGCGCCAAACTCCAGACCCGCGGCGAGGGCAAGTGGGCGATGTCCACCGGCGACAACGCCAAGTTCGGCCTCAACACCGCCGAAATCCTCTTCGCCTGCGAGAAACTGAAAAACGCCAAACTCTCCTCGGCGCTCAAGCTCGTCCACTTCCATATCGGCTCCCAGGTCCCGAATATCCTCACGATCAAGAACGCCGTCGTCGAGGCCTCCCGCTTCTACTGCCAGCTCGCCAAGATGGGCTTCCCCATGGGCTACCTCGATGTCGGCGGCGGCCTCGGCGTCGATTACGACGGCTCCCGCACCAATTTCGAATCGTCGATGAACTACTCGATGGAGGAGTACGCCCGCGACGTCGTCTTCAACATCCGCGAGATCTGCACCGCCTCCGGCGTGCCCGTGCCCGACATCGTCAGCGAATCCGGCCGCGCCATCGTCGCCCCGCACTCGCTCCTCGTCGTCGAGGTCTTCGAGCGCATCAACAAACGCGAATCCCTCGGCCACCAGCACCAGCCGAAGCAAAAGCACAAGGTCGTCGAGGACCTCGAGCAAATGCTGAAAAACAAAGGCAAGCTCGGCCGCCTCGAACGCTTCCACGACGCGCTCCAGAAAAAGGAAGAAGCCTTCTCCCTCTTCAATCTCGGCTACCTCGATCTCGAGAACCGCGCCGCCGCCGAATCGATCTTTTGGCAAATCTGCGAACAGATCGCCAAGGAAGGCCGCCAGACCGGCTACCAACCCGAGGAACTGCACGACTTGGACAAGCTCCTCGCCGACCAGTACGTCTGCAATTTCTCCGTTTTCCAATCCCTCCTCGACCACTGGGCCCTGAAGCAGCTCTTCCCCGTCGCGCCCCTCCACCGGCTCAACGAAAAGCCCTCCGTCAACGCCATCCTCGTCGACATCACCTGCGATTCCGACGGCAAGATCTCCTCGTTCATCGATCTCCAGGACGTGAAGGACTACATCACGCTCCACCCGCTGAACAACAAGCCGTACTACCTCGGCGTGTTCCTCACCGGCGCGTACCAGGACATCATGGGCGACCTCCACAACCTCTTCGGCCGCGTCAACGAGGTCCACGTCTTCCTCGAGGACGACGAACCCAACGGCTTCTATATTGAAGAAGCCCTCAGCGGCAGCCGCATCGCCGACGTCATCGAAGGCGTGCAATACCAGCAGGAAGACCTTTGCCGCAAAATGAAGGCGCAGATCGACGCCGCGACCAAGAAGGACCAGGTCAAGCCGCGCGAGGGCGTGCGTCTCCTCGAGCTCTACGAAAGCCAGATGCTCAACAAGACCTACCTGAACATCGAGCCGAAGAGCGCGCGGAAGAAGAAGGGCTGACGCTGCGCGCCTGCCGGCGCGCGGTTCTGAGTTTTGGGGTTTTGAGTTTTGGGTTTGGGGTTCCGCGTCCGACGTAGCCCGGCGTAGCCCGGAGCTTCAGCCCGGGTTATCGTCCGTGCCCCGCGTCCTCCCTGCCGCGCCCAGCGGATTTACCACGGCGCCCGCTTGGTCCGACCGTCGACCGTGACGTTTCGGCACCGCCCCAAGTCCCCGCTTGCCCGCGCGCAGCGGACCGTCCCATCTCGACCGCGGCGGCGCCGCCCCTCCACCCCCTCGCGCCGCCCCTCGGTTGTCCCCGATCCCCGCTATGAAAAACAAACTCCTCGCCGAATTCCTCGGCACGTTCTGGCTCACGTTCGGCGGCTGCGGCAGCGCCGTTCTCGCCGCCAAGTTTCTCGCCACCGAAGGCACCACGCCCCTCA
>NEUS01000115.1 GCA_002288455.1 Opitutia bacterium Tous-C1TDCM | reverse complement strand
ACCGCACCACCACTCAGCCCCGTTTTGACCGCTTCGCCCTCTTCTTTGCTCTCTGGCTTCCGAAAAAAAACGCCGCCGCTCCCACGCGGGGACCAGCGGCGCGTTTTTCAGAGGCTCCTTGAGCGTTGAAGGTTGAGAGATCGATCCGTCGAGCCACGGAAAACGCCGCCGAAGCCGGCAGCCTGACGAACCGAACGGTTATGCTCTCAACTCTCAGCCAAGCTCCCTCAACTGCGTGAGTCCGGCTCAGAGTTCGAAGAGGGCGACGTCGTCGAAGTCGGCGGTCACCGTGTTCTTGTTGTAGGAGTGGATCCAGACTTCGACCTTGGCGGTGCCTTCGGGGGCGGTGCCCTTCACGCTGTGGGCCTGCCACGCGGTGTGGTTGCGGCCGAGGGCGACGATGTGTTCGTTTTTCTTCTGCTGGGAATTCAAGGAAGCGCCCTTGGCATCGATGAAACGCAGGTACACGCCGATGCCGGCGCCTTCGACGACGCGGCCCTGGAAACGGACTTCGTAGGTTTTGCCGGCGACCGCGGGCAGGCGGATGGAGCCGAGGCTGGAGCCGGCGGAATCCTTGGCGTCGGTGACGCGCAGACCGAGTTTGCCGGAGTGGGCCGCGGCGGCGGAGGCGACGCTCATGCCGCCGTCGGCGTTGGCGGACCAACCCTTGAGTTGCTCTTCGAAGCCGCCGTTGGCGAGCGGGAGCGCCTTGCCGGTTTGGGCGGCGAGCGGGGCGGCGAGGGCGGACAGGGAAAAGGCAAGGACGGCGAGTTTGGGGTGCATGGCCGCATTTCCGGCGAGTGCGGGCGGAGGCGTCAAGACTGCGCGCGCCGCCCGCGGCTTTGGTTCACCGCAACGACGCGAGCCAGGCGACGAGGTCGAGCAATTCCTGGTCGGTGAACGTCTGCTCCAGCCCGGCCGGCATCAGGCTCGTCGCGAGTTGGCGGCGGGCGACGATCTGCGTGGGCGGCAGCAGCTGTTCCTCGCCCGTGGCTTCGACGAAGACGAGACCGGCCGGATCGTGGCGCCGGATCAGACCGACGAGCGTGCGGCCGTCGGCGGTGTCGACGGCATGGGTTTCGTAGTCGCGGGCGAGGGTGGCATCCGGGAAGAGAATCGATTCGAGCAGATCCCGCGGCCGGCGAATGCGGCCGATTTGGCTGAGGTCGGGGCCGAGGGCGCGGCCCGTCGTGCCGGCGACATGACAGGCGACGCAGGAGCTGCGCGCATAGATCTCGGCGCCGGCGGCGCTCCGGCCGTCGGCGGCGCGCGCCGCGAGGGTATCGACGCGGCGCCAGCGCGCGGCGGTCGCGGCCGTGGCGGCGCGCACGGCGGGAGCGAGGATGCGTTCGTAGAATTCGGGCGGCAGGCCGCTGAAGGCCGTCTTCACCACGCTGGCCTCGACGGATCCGAAGACGGGCGACAGCGCGAGTTGTTCGGCCCAGACTTGGCCGGTGGCGGCGTCGAGGCGGCGGGTCAGTTTGAGCAACTCCGCCAATTCCATCGGACCGACTTGGGGGAGCGTCGCGGCGAGGGCGGTCACTTGGCCGGGCGCCAGCTTGGCGCGGGCGAGCAGGCGGGCGGCGTCGAGGCGGGCGAGCGGCGAGCCCGGCGGCCGCAGCCACGCGAGCAGGCGGGAAAAATCCGCGGGGGCGACCGGATCGCCGGCGTGCAGCAGGGCTGCGAATGCCTTCAGGCGGACGGCGGGGGCGCGGGCGGAGTCGTCGGCGAGTTGGCGCAGGGCGGGCTGGGCCGGTCCGCTGCCGCCGCGGGCGACGGCGTCGAGCAGGGCGGGCAAGTCGGCGTCGGCCGCGGTCGGCAAATCGGCGGCGAGGGCCGCGAGCCAACGCGGATCGCGCGGGCCGGCGGTTTGCTCGGCGATCACTTTCCAGGCGAGCCGGCGCACGGTCGGCTCGGCGTGGGCGAGCATCGCGGCGACGAGATCGCGGGCGGCGGGTTCCGCCAGACGGGCGGCGACGACCTCGCCCAACCAGGCGAGACCGCCGGGCGGGATTGGGCCGGTCTGCAGCCAGCGGGTGAAGGCGGGGCCGTCGCGCTCGAGGGCGCGCGGGTCGCGGGCGGCGAGGGCGACGGCGGTGCGGGCAAGTTCGGGATCGGTCGATGCCGGGTGGCGGCGGGCGACGGTGCGGACCGTTTCGCGGGCGACTTCGGTGTCGGCACCTTGGTCGAGCGCGACGAGCAGGCGGCGGATCTGCGCCGGTATGCGCGCGGCGGACAAAGTGGCCGCATCGAAGGCCTGGGTCGCGATCGCGGCGAAGATGGCCGCGTGTTCGAGCGGCGCGTCGAGCGGCTGCGCCAGGAGGGACAGCAGCGCGGCGCGTTGTTCCGCCGTGAGCGTCCGGGCGCGGGCGAGGGCTTCGCAGGCGCGGCGTTGGTCGGCGGGGCGAGTGGCGTCGAGCAAGCGGGCCGGGTCGACCGGAGGAGTCGTTTGCCGCGCGGCCAGCAGGCGGGCGGCGCGCTCGCGCACGGTCCACCGGGGATCGCGGGCCAACTCCGCGAGTGCCGGCGGAGTTTGTTTTTGCCAATCGATTTTGAGGCCGCGCGGATCGGCCGGGACCACGGCGCCCGGGCGCCGCAGGCGGTAGATGGCGCCGCGCAAATCGGGTTTGGCGGTGAGGCTCGACGGGCAGCCGATCCGGAACCAGCCGCCGGTGTCGATGACGAGCAGGGAGCCGTCGGCGTCCTCGAGCACGTCGGTGAGGTGGGAGTCGGGGTCGTGCAGTTGCAGCACTTCGTGTTCGGTCGCGGTGAAGCCGGAGCCCGCCGGCACGAGCCGGGTGCGGACGATTTTCCCGGTGTTGAAAAACGTCGCGAGGAAGTCGCCGCGCCACGCCGGGTCGAGGGCGCCGGAGCGGTAGAAGGCGCCGCCCGAGACGGCGACGTGGCCGTAGTTGTGCACGATGGGCATGCGCTCGCGGGTGCGCGGCAGCCCGGCCAAGACGGCGAGTTGGTCCGGTCGCTCGTACACGCCGCCGTATTGCCAGAGCATCAACGTGTCGCCGCGGGGTTGGTTGTAGTAGAGGTTGACGGTGCCGAAGAGGTCGCCCTCGGGCGTGAAATCCACCTCGACGGGATTGTCCATGCTGCCCAGGGCGTGCCACTGCACGTCGGAGCCGTCGGGCCGGCAGGACCAGATGCCGGAGGCCTTGCCTTCGTGGACGAGGGTGCCGTCGCGTTGGGTGACGCGGTGGCCTTTGCGGCCGTGGCACCAGTAGAGGCGGCCGTTGGTCGGGTGCGCGAACGGGCCGTGGACGTCGGCGGCGTTGCCGTCGTAGTCGAAGCCGCCGACGAGCATGGTGCGTTCGTCCGCGACGCCGTCGCCGTCGGTGTCGGTGAGTTTCCAGAGGCCGGGCGGCGAGGCGACGTAGAGCGAGCCGTCGAGCCAGCAGGCGCCTTGGGGAAACGTCATCCGGTCGGCGAACACGGTGCGGTGGTCGAAGACGCCGTCGCCGTCGCGGTCCTCGAGCCGGAGCACGCGATTGGGCAGCTGGGCCTCGAGTTCGGCGCGCTTCAGGTTGAGACCGGCGGCATCGGCGACGTAGAGGCGGCCGTGGTCGTCGAAGGCGGCCATGAGCGGGTGTTCGACGAGAGGGGCGGCGGCGGCCACGACGAGCTCGAGGCCCGGCGGCAGATCGGCGCGGGGGGGCGGGGCGGCGACGAGATCGGCGGCGAGCAGTGCGGCGGCGAAGACGGCCGGGAAGCGTTGCGCAAAGCGCGGGGCGGAGCGGGACGTCACGGCGCGATGGTGTCAGGCCGGGCGGCGGCGCGTGCAAGTGCGATTCCGGGGCGGAGCGGCCGCGAAAAGGATTTCCCCTCCGGCCGGATTCGGGTTGGGTCGCCGCGCGTCGTTTACCCACCGGTCCCCATGAATCCGAAGTTTCGTCCCGCGCCGTGGTTTGCGTTGCCCGGAGTTTTGCTCGGGCTCGGTTTCGCCCCGGTGGCGAGGGCGCTCGAGGTGTTCAACTACAGCGCGACGACGCACGAACGGTTCAGCTCGGGGTTTCCCTCGAGTCCCGTGGCCAACGCGTCGTTCCTCTACAGCGGCTACAACCTGTCGGGCATCGGTTGGACGACGGGAAACTTCGGCGTCACGCTGATTTCACCGCGGCATTTTCTCACCGCGGCGCACGTGACAGTCGGCTCGACCGTGTCGTTCATGGGCACCGACGGCGTGGTCCGCAGCTACACCGTCGACAGCACGAGCGTGATCGAGCACAGCGCCGGGGTGGCGACGGATTTGAAGATCGGCCGGCTGTCGGCGCCGATTTCCGGCGGCGACAACATCGCGCACTATTCGACGCTGCTGCTGAACACGGCGGCGGCGTACCACGGCCTGACGGTCTCTGTATTTGGAAATGGCGGACGCGCCGGCAGCAACACGCTCGATCTCGCGGGCAACGCCGACATGCTGCCGTTCGGCGCGCCCAACGGTGTGATCGACAACACGGTTTTTATCACGGACTACGACTCCGTCACGGGCCAGACGCAGGGCCAAGGCGGCGATTCGGGGAGTCCGACGTTTTTCCCGGTCAACGGCACGCTGGCGTTGATCGGGACCCATTCCGCGATCGACAGCGGCAGTTCGCCGGTCCGCACCTTCGACGTGTTGATCCCCGCGTATTACAACGCGATCAACACGCAGCTCGCGGCGGACGGGTACACGTTCGGCGCGTTCACCGCGATTCCCGAACCTTCGACGTGGGCGGCGCTGGCGGGCGGGGCGGCGTTGGCGTTCGCGGCGGGGCGCCGGCGGCGGCGCTGACGCGGTTGCCGATTGCGGCCTTGCTGTCGCGCGCGGGTTGCGGGCTAAATGCGCCTCCGGTCCATGGCAGACGCAACGCCCCCTCTCTCCTACCCGATCACGCTGCAGCACGACCATCGGCTGTTTTTCACGCGCGACGTGTTTGCGCCGGAGAATCCGGCTTTGGCCGGCGTGCTGACGCCGCGGGAAGCCGGGGAAAAAGTCCGGGCGCTGGTGGTGTGGGACGCGGGCCTGAAGGCGGCGTTTCCGGATTTGGGGGAAAAGATCGTCCGCTGGTTCGCGGCGCGGGCCGGCACGGTGGCGCTGGCCGGGGCGCCGGTGGAGATTCCGGGCGGCGAACGCGTGAAGAACGATTTTTCGCAGCTCGAAAAAATCTGGGCGGCGATCAATGCCGCGGGCCTGTGCCGGCATTCGTACGTCGTGGCGGTGGGCGGCGGGGCGGTGCTCGACCTCGTGGGTTTCGCGGCGGCGACGGCGCACCGCGGGATCCCGCTGGTGCGTTTGCCGACGACGAGCCTGAGCCAGGGCGACGGGGGCGTGGGGGTGAAGAACGGCGTGAATTTCTTCGGGAAGAAGAATTGGCTCGGCGCCTTCGGGGTGCCGCACGCGATCGTGAACGATTTGGCGTTTTTGCACGGCTTGCCGGCGCGGGACCGGCGCGCGGGGTTGATCGAGGCGGTGAAGGTGGCGCTGATCCGCGACGCGGCGTTTTTCGAATTCATCGCGGCGCGGGTGCCGGCGTTGGCGAAATTCGAACCGGAGGCCTACGAGGCGGTGATCCGCGAGAGTGCGCGGCAGCACATGGAGCACATCGCGACGGCGGGGGATCCCTTCGAGCGGGGCTCGGCGCGGCCCTTGGACTTCGGGCATTGGGCGGCGCACAAACTGGAGCAACTGTCGGATTTCCGCGTGAGCCACGGCGAAGCGGTGGCGGTGGGGATGGCGATCGATCTGATCTATGCGCGGCGCACGGGTTTGTTGCCGGCAGCGGAAGCGGAGCGGATCCTCGGCGTGGTCCGCGGCCTGGGTTTCGAATTGTTCGCGCCGGTGCGCGAGATCCGCGGGCCGAGCGGACGGCAGGACATGCTCGACGGGCTGGAGGAGTTCCGCGAGCACCTCGGCGGCAAGCTCACGATCCCGATGATCCGCGCGCCGGGCGTGCGGCTGGAGATCCACGAGATGGACGGGGCGATCGTGAAGGCGGCGTTCGACGAATTGCGCGAGCGGTTCGCGTGAGGCCGACGGCGCCGATTCCCGATTTCCGTTTCCCGAATTCCCGGACCCATGGCTGAACGCACCGCGATCCTCAATGTCGTCGGGCTGACGTCGCGTCTCATCGGTCCGGATACGCCGCGGCTGCGGCGGGCGGCGGAGCAGGGCGGGCTGATCCGGGTGCGGCCGGTGCTGCCGGCGGTGACGTGCACGGCGCAGAGCACCTACCTCACGGGTTTGTCGCCGTCGGGGCACGGGGCGGTGGCCAACGGCTGGTACGACCGCACGTTGGCGGAGCACCAGTTCTGGAAGCAGTCGAACCGCGTGGTGGCGGGGCGGAAACTTTGGGAAACGTGCCGGGCGGCGCGGCCGGGTTTCACCTGCGCGAAGCTTTTCTGGTGGTACAACATGTACTCGAGCGCGGACTGGGCGATCACGCCGCGGCCGATGTATCCGGCGGACGGGCGCAAGGTCTTCGATGTTTACACGCAGCCGATGGGTCTGCGGGAAGAGATCAAGGCGGACCTCGGGCCGTTTCCGTTTCCCGCGTTCTGGGGACCGACGGCGGGAATTGCTTCCTCGGAATGGATCGCGCGATCGGCGGAGTGGATCGAGGAACGGCACCGGCCGGACCTGTCGCTCGTTTACCTGCCGCACCTCGACTACAATTTGCAGCGTCTCGGGCCGGACGATCCGCGGCTGGCGGCGGATCTGCGGGCGATCGACGACGTCGCGGGCGGGTTGCTGGATTTCTACGCGCGGCGCGGCGTGAAGACGGCGGTGCTATCGGAGTACGGCATCACGGCGGTGAGGCGGACGGTGGCGTTGAACCGGATTTTCCGGGCCAAAGGTTGGATCACGGTGAAAGAGGAACTCGGGCTCGAGTTGCTCGATTGCGGCGCGAGCCAGGCCTTCGCGATCGCGGATCACCAGATCGCGCACATCTACGTCAACGATCCGGCTTTGCTCGGCGCGGTGCGCGCGGCGGTCGAGGCGGCGGACGGCGTGGCGCGGGTGTTGGGCGGAACGGAAATGGCCGCGGCGGGATTGGCGCACGAGCGGTCGGGAGATTTGGTGGCGTTGGCGGCGGAGGACGCGTGGTTCACGTATTACTATTGGGAGGACGACCGGAAGGCGCCGGATTTTGCGCGGTGCGTCGATATCCACCGGAAGTACGGCTACGATCCGGTGGAGCTGTTTGTGGATCCGGCGTTGGCGCTGCCGAAATTGCGGATTGCGGCGAAATTGCTGCGGAAGAAATTGGGTTTCCGGATTTTGATGGACGTGATTCCGCTGGATGCGTCGCTCGTGAAAGGGTCGCACGGGATATGTCCCGCGGATGCGGCGGAGTGGCCGGTGCTGATCGGGACGGGTGCGAGCGCCGAGGCGATTCCGGCGACGGCGGTGCACGACCGGTTGCTGGGGTTTTGCCTGCGGAAGTGAACGGGGTCGGGCGCGGATCGATCCGGGGACAGGATTGACGGGAGGGGAACGGAGGAGGGGACAGGAAGAAGGAGAAGAGGGGGGGAACCCAAGACACTCGTTTGAACCACAGAGCAGACCGGGAGGACGCGGAGACAAACCGGCCCAGAGTTCAGGGAAATTGGGTTTGTTTGCTTGGTGGTCGGTCGATCAAGCGGTCTTTGCCTCCAACTCCGGTCTCTGTGTTCACTGTGCCTCCGTGGTGAAACTTGAACGGCGGAACTTGGGCGGAAACCGGGCATGAAAAAGGGCGGGTCCCGGAGGACCCGCCCTTTGAAGATTCAGGAATTGCGATCGGCTCAGACGTCGTAGCCGGGGAGGATCTTGTCGACGCGCACCTTTTCGAGGCGGGCGAAAACCGGGACGCCGCTGTCGTGCGGGACCGTGACTTCGCCCTGGATGAGGGGCTGGGCGTAGCGGAGGAACTGGAAGTTCATGCTGACGCCGTCTTCGTTGATCCACTCGCGGGGCAGTTTCTTCACGGAGTTGGCGACGTCGCTCAGGGGCGCGAGGCCGGTCTCGGTCGTGTAGTGGTCGCCGTCGCCGCGGAGGAGCGTGACCATCTTGTCGGTGTGGCCGGCGATGGCGGCTTCGACGGCGGCTTCGCCGGCGAGGAAGGCTTCGTCGACGTCGGTCTTGGAGGCGGCGTGGGCGGCGCAGCGCTGGGCGAGGCCGGGCTTGGCGACGCGGACCTTCACGCCGGGGATGTTCTGGCCGATGATTTCGGCGAGGGCGTCACCGGCGCCGCCGAGTTGGGCGTGGCCGAAGGAGTCGGTGGCGGCATCGGCGGCGAGGTAGTTGCCGTCGCTGTCGACGAGGCCCTCGGCGACGACGATCTGGCAGAATTTCTCGCGCTTCAGGGTGCGGCGGATGTCCTCGAGGACCTTGTCCTGGGCGAACGGGACTTCGGGGAGGAGAATGAGGTGCGGCGGATCGTGCGGGTGGTCGCGGCGCTTGGCTAGGGCGGAGCCGGCGGCGAGCCAGCCGGCGCTGCGGCCCATGACCTCGATGATGGAGACGAGATCGCCCTGGCCCATGGCCTCGTTGTCGGCGGCGATTTCGCGGACCGTGGTGGCGAGGTATTTGACCGCGCTGGCGTAGCCGGGCGTGTGGTCGGTGATGGGCAAGTCGTTGTCGATCGTCTTCGGCACGCCGATGACGCGGAGCTCGTAGCCCTGCTGTTGGGCGAGCTTGGAGATCTTGTCGGCCGTGTCCTGGGAGTCGTTGCCGCCGATGTAGAAGAAGTAGCGGATGTTGTGCGCCTTGAAGACCTCGAGCACGCGCTCGAAATCCTGCTGCTTCTTGAGCTTGTAGCGGCAGGTGCCGAGGGCGGCGCCGGGGGAGTGCTTGAGGGCGCGGATTTGCTGCTGGGACTCGGAGGCGAGATCGATCAGGTCCTCCTGCAAAATGCCGAGCACACCGTTCAGGGTGCCGTAGATTTCCTCGATGCATTCATGGTTCAGCGCCTCCGAAATGATGCCGGCGACGCTGGCATTGATGACGGACGTGGGGCCACCGGACTGGCCCACCAAGACATTTCCTACGAGTTCAGCCATGACGAGGTGTGATAAAGGATTGAGAGAACGTGAACGGCCAAGAAAGCGCGCCGCGCTTGGGCGTGGCAAACTCAAATTTCCCCGCGGCGATTTCGCCGCGCGGAAAGCGGTGCGGGAACCGCCGCCGACGGGGCAAAAGCTACAGCAAACGGCCCGGCTGGTAGTCGGCGGCGCCGCGGAATTTGCGGGCGAGGGGTTTCACTTCGGCGACAAAGGCGTCGACTTGGTGAGGGGCGGCGCCGACGAAGCGGGCGTTTTCGGCGAGGATCGACTGGAGGGCGCGTTTGCCGAGACCGATGCGGCGGTCGGCGGCGAGGCGGGAGAGCAGATCGGCGTCGCCGGCGCCGGAGCGCAGGGCCTTGGCGGCGGCGAGGGCGTGTTCCTTGATGGCCTCGTGGGCGGTTTCGCGGCCGGCGCCGTGTTTCACGGCCTCCATGAGGATCGTCGTGGTGGCGAGGAAGGGGAGGTTGCGTTCGTTCTCGGCGGCGATGGCGGCGGGAAACACATCCATCTGCCGCAGGACGGTGAGGTAGGTCTCGAGGGCGCCGTCGAGGGCGAAGAACGCATCCGGCAGGGCGACGCGGCGGACGACGGAGCAGGAGACGTCGCCTTCGTTCCACTGGTGGCCGGCGAGGGCGCCGGTCATGGCGACATAGCCGCCGAGAATCGTGGCGAAGCCGCAGATGCGTTCGCAGTTCCGGGCGTTGACCTTGTGGGGCATGGCGGAGGAGCCGACCTGGCCGGTCTGGAAACCTTCGGTGAGCAGGCCGGCGCCGGCCATGAGGCGGAGCGTGGTGGCGGCGCTGGCGGCGGCGGCGCCGAGCTGGTGGAGGGCGGTGACGACCTCGAAGTCCAAACTGCGCGGATACACTTGGCCGACGGCGCCGAGGGAGGCGCGGAAGCCGAGGTGTTTGAGGACGCGTTGCTCGAGCTGGTCGACCTTCTGGGAGTCGCCGCCGAGGAGAGTGAGTTGGTCGAGCTGGGTGCCGACGGCGCCCTTGAGGCCGCGCACGGGGTAGCGGGCGATGAGTTCGTCGAGGCGGGCGGTGGCGCCGAGCAATTCCTGGCCGAACATGGCGAGCCGTTTGCCGAGGGTCGTGGGCTGGGCGGGCACGTTGTGGGTGCGGCCCGTGATCATGACATCGCGGTGCGCCTCGGCCTGGCGGGCGACGGCGAGGAGGGCGGCGGCGGCCTTGAAGTGGACGAGCTTGAGGGCGCGGAGGATCTGGAGCTGCTCGACGTTTTCGGTGAGGTCGCGGGAAGTGAGGCCGAGGTGGATGAATTGCCGTTTCGCCAAGTCGGAGAATTCCTCGATGCGGGCCTTCACGTCGTGGAGGGTGACGCGTTCGCGCGCGGCGATGGCAGCGAGGTCGATGTGGTCCTTCACCTTCTCGTAGTCCTTGATGGCTTCCGCGGGAATCGGCACGCCGAGGTCGCGCTGGGCCTTCATCACCGCGATCCAGAAATCGCGTTCGAGGGCGACGCGGCCGTGCTGCGACCAGATGGCCTTCATCGCCGTCGAGGCGTAGCGTTCGGCGAGGACGTTGGGAATCGGGGCGGCGTCGGAAGAAGGCACGGGGTTCACGGCAAAACGGCAGGTTGGTCCGGCGGCAACGGCCTTGGCGAACGGAAAAGCGGGGTCGCGGCGGCGGGCGCGCGCGGGGCCCGGCGGCGGAGGTCAGACCGCGCTCCCCGGGCTTTCATGGCACTGAGGGGCACGGATACGGAATTTCTGTCCGTGAGATTCCGTGAAATCCGTGGTCAAAAGTCTGTTTCCCAAATTCCGACACCCAAGGAACGGTGGTTCGAGTGAATCGGGTCGGGGGATTCGATTTCTCAAGCCCCAACTTTCGGCTCCCGACGGCAGGGTTCAGGGCTTGCGGAAGAGGTAGTGGCTGACGAGCCACTCTTCGCCGCCGCGGTAGCCCCAGAGTTCGGCGCAGCTCATGTAGAAGGTTCGCCAATACGCCCACCATTTCTGTTCCTGGCCGGCGCCGTAGGTGTCGGCGAAGAGCGGCAAGATCTCGGCGCGGTGGGCGTCCATGTTTTCGAGCCAATGCTCGGCGGTGCGCTGGTAGTGGGTGCCGTTTACTTTCCAATCGGAGACGAGCTTCAGGTCGTCCTGGAAGTGCATCAGCAAATCGTGCGCGGGCATCTGGCCGCCGGTGAAGAAATAGCGCGCCATCCAGTCCGAGGCCTCGCGGGCGACGAAGTGATAGGAGAAGGCGTGGTGGGTGAAGATGTGGACGAAGAGGCGGCCGCCGGGTTTGAGCCAGCGGGCGACGTTGGCCAGCAGGAGGCGGTAATTCTTCATGTGCTCGAACATTTCGACGGAGACGACGCGGTCGAAGCGGCCGGCGTCGATGTCGAAGGCGTTCATGTCGCAGGTGAGGATCCGGAGATTGCCCAGGCCGCGCTGGCGCGCCTCGCCCTCGATGAATTCGCGCTGCGTCCGGGAATTGGATACGCCGGTGATGCGGGAGCGCGGGAAGCGTTCCGCGAGGTAGAGCGAGAGGGAGCCCCAGCCGCAGCCGAGTTCGAGGATTTCCTGGCCGTCGACGAGCTCGGCGCGCTCGACGTAGAGGCGGAGCATGTGTTCTTCGGCTTCGTCGAGGGTCTCGCGGCCCGTGGGGTAGAGGCAGCCGGAGTATTTCAGGCGTTTGCCGAGGCAAAATTGGTAAAACGCGGTCGGCACCTCGTAGTGCTGCTCGTTGGCGGCGGCGGTTTGTTCGGCGAGGGGGCGCTGCTTGAGATCGGCGACGTAGGCGGCGGCCTCGTACTGCTTGCGCTCGTCGTTGATCCGCTCGGCGAGCAGGCGGCGGATGCCCATGCGGACGAGGGAGTCGGGGAGCAGGTTCTTCTCGAGGAGGGTGTCTAGCATGGGAAAGAGAGTTGAGCGTTGAGAGCTGAGAGTTGAGAGCCGGGATCAGGCGCTGCGCGCCGGGCGCTTGGGGAACCAGGGGACGAAGGGGCTGACGGTGCGTTGGTAGGCGCGGTAGGCGTCGCCTTTGCTGCGGACGCTTTGCTGTTCGGTGAGCGGGATGCCCGTCACGCGGAGCAGGAGATAGAGGATGACCGCGGGGGAAAGGATCGCGATCCAGCCCCAGGGCGAGGCGCAGGCGAAGACGAAGTAGGCGACCCACACGAGCCATTCGAAGAAGTAGTTCGGGTGGCGGCTGTAGGCCCAGAGGCCGACGGCGCAGACTTTGCCCTTGTTGGCGGCGTCGCGTTTGAAGGCGGCGAGTTGGGCGTCCGCGAGGGACTCGCAGCCGAGGGCGAGGAGCCAGAGGACGGCGCCGGCGATTTCCAGCGGGTGCAGGGCGGGTGCCGGATTCACGACGGCGAAGAGGAAGGGCAGGGCGAGCAGAACGACGGAGACGGCCTGCATCTGGAAGAAACGGAACATGCGCGGGCCGAAGTCGGCGGCCCAGTCGCGGCGGAGCTGCACGTAGCGTCCATCCTCGACCGGATGATGCCCCATGACGCGGCGGTAGAGGTGGGTGCCGAGGCGCAGGCTCCAGAGCACGGCCATGGTGCCGATCAGGGCGCGGCGCGACGGGGTGCCGGCGGCGGCGAAGGCGTAGAAGAGCGCGACGGCGGCGAAGGCGTAGGACCAGGCGACGTCGACGATGCCGTAGTTGTCGATTTTGCGGGCGAGACAGAAGATGCCGGCGAAGGCGAGGCAGAGACCGGCGGTGGCGACGAGGGCGAGGACGAGGGCGTTCATGCGGTACGTTTGCGCGCGAGCCGGCGCAGGGCGGGGCGGACGCCGAACGTGAGCGCGGCGATGAGCAACGGCGCGGTGAGAATCCAGGCGGTGAAGGCATACACGCCGGCCCAGCCGAAGCGGGCGAGGAATTCGCCGAGGCTGGCCTCGCGGAAAATCCGGAGCATCTCGGCGAGAGTGAATTGCGAAGAACCGGCGCCCCAGATGAGTTCGCCGCCGCGGAGATAGACGAAAATCAGGGCGAGTTGCAGGGGGCCGAGCAGTTGGTTGAGGGCCTGCAGAATCGGCTGGTTCATGCGCAGGGCGAGGCCGACGCCGAGGTTGAGCAAAGAGGTGAAGCCGAGGAACGGGAAGAGGGAGCAGGCGGTGCCGACGCCGAGGGTGAGGGCGAGTTTGTCGGGCGTGACGCCTTGCGTGAGTTGGGCGAGCAACGGGGCGACGATGCGGCGGCGCCAGAAGCCCG
This sequence comes from Opitutia bacterium Tous-C1TDCM, assembly GCA_002288455.1. Lineage (GTDB taxonomy): Bacteria > Verrucomicrobiota > Verrucomicrobiia > Opitutales > Opitutaceae > ER46. Next base: position 2,089 of record NEUS01000115.1, on the reverse strand, counting down.
GGGCCGGGGTGGGCGCGGGGGCCGCGGGAGGAATGTCGAGGGCGGCCACGTTCACGCGAGCAGGTAGATGCCGACCCCGGCGGCGGCGAGGCCGACGGGGAGCGCGAGGCGGCCCGGGTTGCGGCGCGTGAAGACGTCGGCGAGGGGGCCGGCGGCAGGCACGGAGAAAAGTTCGCGGAGCATGTAGGCGGCCATGGCGATGTTGCCGAGGGCGATGATGGCGACGAACCAGAGTAGGCGGGCGGCGAGGTTTTGTTCCTTCCACGCGACCCAGACGTAGAACGAAACGAAGGCCCAGTAGGCGTCGACGAGCGTGGCGATGAACCACGGGTGCGTCCACACGGCGCGCGGGATGGCGAAGAGCGGGGTGTCGAGGCTGGCCCACGTCGTGACTCCGAGCATGGAGACGATGACGAGGACGAAGAGGGCGCGGAGGAAGAGGATCATCGGAGGGATGAAGGGAGTAGCGGGTAGCGAGTAGTGGGTCGCGGGTAGACCGAAGCCCATGACAGTACTGAAACGTGCAGAGCGCCCTGCGGGATGCGGGCGCGGCGCGGCGGCGAATGCCTTTACCGGAGGCTCAGGTTGTTCGAGCGGGTGTGCACGGTGTGCACGACGGAGATGTTGCGCATGGCGAAGGCGGCTTCGCAGTAGCAGAGGTAGTAGGTCCACTTGCGTTCGAAGCGGTCGTCGAAGCCGAGGGCGCGGACCTGTTCGAGGCAGGCGTGGAAGTTGTCGCGCCAGATGCGGAGGGTGCGCGCGTAGTCCGGGCCGAAGTCCTCGAGGCCGTGGAGGACGAAGCCGCCGGCATCGGCGAGGAGGCTGTTCATCCGGTTGAGGGAGAGGAGCAGCGAGCCGGGGAAAATGTGCTTCTGGATGAAGTCGACGCCGCGGCGGAACTGCGCGTAGCGGGCGTCGGGGCAGGTGATGAATTGCAGGGCGATCAGACCCTCGGGTTTGAGGACGCGGGAGACGACTTCGGCGAAGGCGGCTTGGTTGCGGTGGCCGACGGCCTCGAGCATTTCGATGGAGACGATCTTGTCGAAACGGCCCTCGATGTCGCGGAAATCGCGGAGCTGGACCTCGACGCGGTCGGCGAGCTTGGCGTCGATGACGCGGCGGCGGGCGAGGTCGAATTGCTGTTGGGAAATCGTGACGGTGGTGACCTTGCAGCCGTAGGTGCCGGCGGCGTGGAGGGACCAGCCGCCCCAGCCGGTGCCGATTTCGAGGACGTGGTCGGTGGGCTTGAGGCGCAGTTTGCGGCAGAGGGAATCGTTCTTTTCGCGCTGGGCCTGCTCGAGGGAAAGGTTCGGCGTCGGCGCGGGCCACTTGGCGGCCGAGTACATCAGCGAGGGGTCGAGGAAGAGGGCGAAGAAGTCGTTGGAGAGATCGTAGTGTTCGCTGATGTTGCGGCGGGCGATCTGGCGGGTGTTGGAGCGGAGGAGGTGGCCGACGCGGTTGGCGAAGCGGAGGAAGTTGAGGGCGACGGTCTGGGCGCGCTGCGAGCCGGAGAGGGTGGGGGCGTTGTCGACGTTGAGGATGAACCAGGCGATGACGCCGGCGAGGTCGGGCGTTTCCCAATCCCCGTCGATGAAGGATTCGGCAAAGCCGATGTCGCCGGACCAGAAGCATTTTTTGAAGAAGGCTTCGCGTTTCACGCGCAGTTGGACCTCGGTGGGCAGGCCGAGCGGCAACGTGCGGGCGGCGGCGTCGGCGCGGGAGCCGATTTCATGGACGGTGCCGTCGGGCAACTCCATGCGCAGGTGCCCGCGTTGCATGGCGGAAAAGGCCTGCAGGACGGCGGCGCGGGCGGCGGACGGTTTGGCGGCGGGCGCGAGGCTGCCGGCGACGGAGGTGGAACTGGACTGCGAACTCATGCGGCGTCGGAAAGCTACCCGCCTTCGCCGAGGCTACGGCGCGGCAAGCCGGAAAGCGGGATATCGTTGGAGGAACTCAGGGAAAGGGAAGAGTGGGGCCGGTAGAGGTCCCGCTGGTCGGCGGGGCGGGCGGCTTTGGCAAACCAAGGCAATTTCTTCAACCAGAGACGCAAGGCGTGCCAGTGGATGAGGGCGATGATGCGCAGGGTGAG
>NEUS01000114.1 GCA_002288455.1 Opitutia bacterium Tous-C1TDCM | reverse complement strand
CGTCGCGGGCGCGGCCGCGGATTTCGGCCCGCGCGGCGGGAGGGCGAGCACGAAGGCGGCGCCGAGCAAAAAGCCGAGCATGATCCACGAAGGCGTTTTCGACAGCTTCGCGGCTTTCAGCGGGTAGGCGCTCTCCGGCGGCAATTCGGAATCGGGCATGGGCGGCAGGGCGGCGGCGTCAGGCGCGGACGAGCGCGGCGACGGCCAGGGCGACCGTCTCGGTATGGGATAGACTGAGGTGCACGTGCGTGGCGCCTACGCGGTACAGCAAGGCCTCGCCCTGGGCATCGAGGCGCACGAGCGGCTGGTGGCGGGGGCCGTGGTAGACCGAGACGGAGCGCCAGCCGAACTCGGCGCCGATGCCGGTGGAGAAACACTTCGAGACGGCTTCCTTGGCCGCGAAGCGCGCGGCGTAGTGCTTGTGCGGATGCTTCATGCCGCCGCAGTAGGCGCGCTCCTCGTCGGTGAAGACGCGGTGCAGGAAACGTTCGCCCTGGCGTTCGATCACGCCGCGGATGCGCTCGACCTCGATGAGGTCGGTGCCGAGCCCGATCAAAATGCCGCCGGGGGGCAGGGTGATTTCCATGGTTCGCGGAGGGCGGCCGCGGGACGGCGCGCACCGCGCAGAGGTGACAGAAATTCCCCGGGCCGCAAACGCGGAAAATAGTTTGGACGCCGCCCGGTGCCGGCCTCATGGCTCTGGGCCCTTCCGCCCGTGACCGCCCCCCAGCCCAAGCGCGAAAACCTGCTCCTCAACCTCGCCTGCAACATCGCGATCCCGACGATCGTGCTGATGAAGCTGAGCGACGAAAATCGGCTCGGCCCGCAGTGGGGCATGGCGGTGGCGCTGCTGTTTCCCCTCGCCTACGGCGTCTACGATCTGATCCAGCGGAAGAAGACCAACCTGTTTTCCATCCTCGGCATCGCGAGCGTGCTGCTCACCGGCGGGTTGAACCAGGTCAAAGCCGACGGCATGTGGTTCGCGATCAAGGAAGCCTCGATCCCGACCTTGCTCGGCGTCGCGGTGCTGCTCTCGATGCGGACGAAGCGGCCCTTCGTCCGCGAGTTGCTGTGGAACGACCAGGTGATCGACACCGCGAAGGTCGACGCCGCCCTGGCCGAGCGCGGCAAACAGCCCGACTTCGACCGCCTGCTCGCGCGGGCGAGCTACGGGCTCGCGTTTTCGTTTCTCGTCAGCGCCGTGCTCAACTTCGGCCTCGCGCGCTACCTGCTCAAGAGCCCGGCCGGCACCCCGGAATTCAACGCCGAGCTCGGCCGCATGAATCTGCTCAACTGGCCCGTGATCGTGATCCCGAGCATGGCCATGACGCTCTACGTGCTCTTCAGCCTCATCAAGGGCCTCACCAACCTCACCGGCCTGCAGATGGAGGACATCTTCCACGCCCCGCCGGAAAAGCCGAAAGCCGCGAAATAGATTGCGGGATTCGGATCGCGGATTGCGGAATGTCCCAAAACCGGAATTCGTAAACCGGAAACCGGAAATCAATCCGGCGGAATACCGCCGGACCAACGTCGATCGCTGAGTGCTGATAGCCGATAGCTGATCGCTGTCCGGCTTTCAGCTTACCGCTTACAGCTTCACCGCGCGCTCACGCGCGGTGATCGATCGTCGTGTAATCGCGCTTCTGGGCGCCGACGTAAATCTGGCGGGGACGGTAGATGCGGCCCTTGGGATTCGAGGCGACTTCCTTCCAATTCGCGATGTAGCCGGGAGCGCGGCCGATCGCGAACATCGTCGTGAACATGTTCATCGGGATGCCGACCGCGCGCATGATGATGCCGGAATAGAAATCGACGTTGGGGTACAGCTTGCGCGAGACGAAGTAGTCGTCCTTCAGCGCGGCCTGCTCGAGGTTCTTGGCGATATCGAGCAGCGGGTCGCTGATGCCGAGCTTCTTCAGCACGACGTCGCAGGCGTCGCCGATGATCTTCGCGCGGGGATCGAAGTTGCGGTACACCGCGTGGCCGAAGCCCATCAGGCGGTTGCTCTTCGAGCCGGACTTGGCCGCGGCGATGAAACGGGTGCCGTCGTCGCCTTCGTCGTGGATCGATTGCAGCATCTGCATGACGGCGACGTTGGCGCCGCCGTGCAAGGGACCGGAGAGGGCGTTCACGCCGGCGGAAATCGAGGTGAAGAGATTGGCGGCGCTGGAGCCGACCATGCGGACCGTCGACGTGGAGCAGTTTTGCTCGTGGTCGGCATGGAGGAGGAGCACGAGGTTCAGGGCCTTCGCGACTTCGGGCGCGGCGGCGTAATCCTGGTACGGTTCCGAGAACATCATGTGCAGGAAGTTCTCGGCGAACGGCAGTTCCTGTTTCGGGAACATGTACGGCAGGCCGTGCGTGTAGCGATAGATCATCGCCACCATCGTGCGGATCTTCGAAATCGCGATCGCCGCCGCGAGGTCGAAGTTCTTCAGGTCCTTCTCGAAATTGTTCGTCGCCAGATCGGGATAATAGGCGGGCAGCGCGCTGACCATGGCCGACAGCATCGCCATCGGCGACGCGTTGGTCGGGAAGCCCTCGAGGATCTTCTGCATCTGCATCTCGACCGCGGCATTCTTGCGCAGGCGCAGGCCGAATTCCTTGCGCTGGGTCGCGTTGGGCAATTCGCCGTAGATAATCAGGTAGGCGGTCTCGACGTAGTCGCTGTAACGCGCGAGTTGCTCGATCGGGTAGCCGCGGTGGCGGAGGATGCCGTTGTCGCCGTCGAGAAACGTGATCTGGCTCTCGCACGAGCCGGTGTTGCCGTAGCCCTGGTCGAAGGCGATGTAGCCGCTGGCCGCGCGCAACTGGCGGGTGTCGATGGCTTTTTCCCCTTCGGTGCCGACGATGACGGGCAGGGGGTATTCTTTGTCGTCCAGCTTCAGCGAGGCAGTGATAGCCATAGAGGGGCGAGCGAAGCCAATTCCGCGCCGCTGGCAAAGAAAAGTTTGTCCGCGGCGAACTTTGTCCCGCGGAATTAGCCCGGCGCGTGCGTCGGCTGCGCGGGCATTATCGCCGGTGCGTCACGCTTGACGGTGGGGAACCGCGCGCGGTCCGCACATTCAACCTTCAACTCTCCGCCTTTAACCGGCCGCGACCGCCGCGAAATTCGCGTAGATGCGAAGCCCCTTCGCCTGCGATTTCTCGGGATGGAACTGCGTCGCGAACACGCGGCCCCGCGCGATCGCCGCACAGAATTCGCCGCCGTAATCGCAGGCCGCGAGCATCAGCCCCGGATCGGCCGGCACACAGTGGAAACTGTGCACGAAATAGAACGCCTCCCCGGCCGGCGCGAGGTCCCGCGCCAGCGGCGAATTCGCCTGCGTAAACCGCACCGCGTTCCAGCCCATGTGCGGAATCTTGAATTCCCGCGGCCGACGGAAACGCACGACCCGGCCCGGGAAAATACCCAAACCGCGGATGTCCCCCTCCTCCGAACTTTCGAAGAGCGCCTGCATCCCGAGACAGACCCCGAGAAACGGCCGGTCCGCCGCGATCCAATCCCGGACCGTCGCGTCGAGCCCCGTTTGCCGCAACGCCGCCACGCAATCGCGCAAGGCCCCGACCCCCGGCAAAACCAAGCCCGTGGCCTGCACCGCGGCGACTTCGGCCGGCGTGCGCACGACCTGGATCGGCGCGCCCACGGCCTCAAGGGCCTTCGTGACGCTGCGCAAATTGCAGATGCCGGTGTCGATCACGGCGATCCGGCCGGAGCGCGGCGCAGGCCGCGCCGGTTCGGAGTTTTGGGTTTGGAGTTCGGAGTTCACGCGGCTTGGGGGCGGAGGGGCGGAGCCGGACGGAAACGGAATTCCGTACCGTCAATCCGCCGGTTTGCTCCGCCCGCGGCTGAATCGTTCAGATGCTGCCCTTGGTGCTGGGCACTTGGTCGGCGGCGCGGGCGTCGATCTGCGTCGCGACGTCGAGGGCGCGGGCCAGACCTTTGAAAATGGCTTCCGCGACATGGTGCGGTTCCTCGCCGTACTCGAGGTGCACGTGGAGGTTGGCGCCGAGGGCGTTGCTGAAGGCGCGGCAAAACTCCTTCACGAGCACGATGTTGAAATCGCGCACGAACATCGTCGGCGGATTCGCCGCGTACACCAGGTGCGGCCGGCCACCGAGGTCCACGACAACGCGCGCGAGGGATTCGTCCATCGGCAGCAGAAAGAAGCCGTAGCGCCGGATGCCCGTCTTGGCGCCGAGCGCTTCCTTGAAAGCCTGGCCCAGCACGAGGCCGACGTCCTCGACGGTGTGGTGGTAATCGACGTCGACGTCGCCCTTCGCCTTCACCTCGAGGTCGAAGAGCCCGTGCTTCGCGAACAAGGTGAGCATGTGGTCGAAGAACGGCACGCCGGTGTCGATCTTCGCCAGACCGCGGCCGTCGATCGCGAGAGTAAGCGCGATGTCGGTTTCCGCGGTTTTGCGGTTTAAGGTGCTGGTGCGGGAGCCTGTTGCCATGCGTCGAGAGTTTCGCTGAGAACGCGCATCTCCGCGTCCGTGCCGACGCTGAGCCGCAGGAAACTGGCGGTCAAGGCGTGGCTCGGGAAGTAGCGGATCAGCACCTGGTGCCGGAAGAGAAAATCGTAGGCGGACTTCGCGACGGCCGGACCGGTCTCGCCGCGGGCGTTGCGCGGTTCGGTGAAGACGAAGTTGGCCTGCGACGGATACGTGAACCAGCCGCGGCGCTGCGTCAGATCGACGAGGGCGGCGTCGCGCGTCGCCTTCACCTTGGCCACGACGCCGTCGTAGTACGCCGGGTCGCCGATTGCCGCGAGCGCGGCGGCCTGGGAGAGGCGGTTGACGTTGTAGCTGTCGCGCACGCGGTCGAGCACGCCGATGAGATCCGGGTGCGCCAACGCGTAGCCGACGCGGATGCCGGCGAGCGCATGGGCTTTCGACAGCGTGCGCACGATCACGAGATTCGGGAAACGCGCGAGCAGCGGCACGGCGTTCTCCGTCGCGAAGGGCGCATACGCCTCGTCGACCACGAAGAGCCCGCGGTACGACGCGAGCACGCGTTCGAGGTCGGCGTTGGCGAAGGCGACGCCGGTCGGGGCGTTGGGCGAGGTGAGGAAGAACGCGCGCGCCGGGGAAGCCGCGATGCGCTCGACGGGCAGCCGCATCGACCGGTCGAACTCCACGACGGCGGTGCGGCCGTCCTGGATTTCCACGAGCACGGGATAAAGCGAATAGCTCGGCAGCGTGAGGCCGGCGGCCGCCTCCTGCGTGCAAAACGCGCGGATCAGAAGATTGAGAATGTCGTCGGAGCCGTTGCCGATGCAGACGTTTTCCTCCGTGAGTCCGGGCAGATCGCGGGCGTGGAGTTTGGCCACCGCGGCGCGGAGCGGGCTGCTCTTGGGATTCGGGTAAAGGCGCAACGCGGCGCCGTCCGCGCCCAATTCGCGGATCACGGCCTCGGCCACGCGCGGGCTCGGCGGGTACGGGCACTCGTTGGTGTTGAGCTTCGTCCAGCCCGGTTCCGTCGGCTGCAAGCCCGGCGTGTAGGCATGGAGTTTCGCGATGTGCGGGAGCGCGAGGGACGTGGAAGCGGACATGGCGGTCGGCAAGCAGGCACGAACCGGCCGAAAAACAAAATCCTTTTTCGGGCCGGCCCGCGCCGGGCGCGTCACTGCGTGCGGATGCGCACGCTGCGGCCGTGGGCGTCGAGTTTCTCCATCGCCGCAAAGGCGGCGACGATCGGCTCGGCTTTCTTCACGCTCGCGCGGTCGTACTGGATCAAGCTGGTGCGGCGGACGAAATCCGCGACGCGCAGGCCGCTGAAGAAACGCCCCGCGCGGCCCGTGGGCAGCACGTGGCTCGGACCGGCGGTGAAATCGCCGAGCGCGGTCGGCGAATAGTTGCCGACCATAATCGCGCCGGCCGTCGTGATGTCCGCCGTGAGTTTCTTGGCCGCGGCCTCGGCGACGATGAGTTCCAGGTGCTCGGGCGCGACGTAGTTGGCGATCGAGGCGGCTTGGGCGAGCGACTTGGCCTCGATGGCGACGAAGCCGTGCTCGAGCACGCGCTGCGTCTTTTCGGAACGGGAAAGAACCTGCAGCTGGGTGCGGATCTCCGAAGCGACCTTCGTGATGATTTCGCCCGTCGTGGCGACGAGGTAGATCTTCTCGCGGCCGGAACCGTGTTCGGCCTGCGCGAGCAAATCCGCGGCGACGAAGCCCGGCTTGGCGGTTTCGTCCGCAATGATCATGACCTCGCTCGGACCGGGCAGCGAATCCACGCCGACGGTGCCGAAGACCTGGCGTTTCGCCTCGCACACGTAGGCGTTGCCCGGGCCGAAGACCTTGTCGACCGGCGCGATGGTCGTCGTGCCGAAAGCCATGGCGCCGATCGCCTGCACGCCGCCGACGCGGTAGACTTCCTCGATGCCGAGCAGATTGAGGGCGGCGAGCATGCCGTCGGCGACCTTGCCGTCGGAATTCGACGGGGTGAACACCGCGATTTCCGGGCAGCCCGCGATCTTGGCCAGCGTGACGGTCATCAGGACCGTGGAAACCAGCGGCACTTCGCCGCCGGGAATGTAGAGCCCGACGCGGCGGATCGGATCGAACTTCTCGCCGACGGTGGCGCCGTGTTTGTTTTTCGCGGTCCAGTTTTCGGGCAGGCCGCGTTTGTTGAAGGCGACGATGTTTTCGCGGGCCGCCTGAAGCGCCTTCAGCGAAGCCGCGGGCAAACGCTTGGCCGCGGCGGCAAAATCATTGGCCGGCACGCGGAAATCGCGGGCGCGGAGCTTGGCGCCGTCGAACTTGGCCGCGTAATAAGAGACCGCTTCGTCGCCGCGGAGGCGCACATCGGCCAAAATCGTCGCGACCGAATCGCTGATCTCTTTTGGCACCACCGAACCGCGGCAAAACGTAGCGAGGTCTTCCGCAAAGGTCTTGGAGGCATGATGGAGCGTACGCATGAAGGTGACGCCTCATGTAGGGCGACCGCCCTTGGGTCGCGAGAAATTTCTCTGCCGGGACCGGGCGCAACCCCGCCCGGCGGACCATCGCCGGCGCTCCGCGGCAGCGCGCCCGCCCGCGCGGCCGCACTGCCCTTAAGCCAATATCCCGAAACGCCTTAGCGGCCCTTGAGGGCCGGCACGCGGAAGAGGATGTCGGGGAAAACCGTGTTCACGACGATCTTCTCGAAATTGATCGTGACGGTCTGCGATTGGCCCTGGGCGTTCTTCGTCGAGGTGACGATGCTGCGCGGGAAACGCACGCCGTTGACGACCATTTCGCCCTGCTCGCGGATCGTGCCGCCGGCTTCGGTTTCCGTGAAAACCAGGCGGCCCGTGGCCGTCTCGAAGTAACGGTAGAACACGATCCCCGGGCCGTGGATGAAGGCGATTTTTTGGCAGGCGACGCCGTCGACCGTCTTGGTTCCCTGCTCTTCGAGGCGTCCACCGACGCGCTCGATGCCGCGGAAGAACGCGAGATTTTCCCAGGTGTTGGCGCGAAGCCGTTTGATCTGTTCGGTGCCGAGCAGGGTCTGGCGCCACTTCGTCGCGTCGGCCGCATCCTGGATGCGCTGCCAGCCGTCGTAACTGTCGAGCGCCGTCGTTTCGATGACCTTGTCCGAGGTGGCCACGATGCGCTGTTGGCCCGGTTTCTGGAAAATGATCTCCATGGCGGCCCGCGTTTGCTTCGTCGCATCGGCCGGATCGGACGACACCAGCGTGCCGATGTAGTGCACGGACTTGACCGCATCGAGGGCGGACTCGGTCCCGAGGTAGGCGCGGGCCTTGGCCAGAATCGCCGGTTCGGCCGCCTGGAGCGCGGGCGCAACGAGCAGGGCGGACAACACGGCAACGAGAACGCGCGGAAGCGAAAAGATCATGGTCGGACGGTGGCGAAGGGTTGAAACAAAGGGAAGTGCGGTCGGCCCGCGGGGCAACTCACTCCCATTCGATCGTCGCGGGCGGCTTCGAACTCACATCGTAAACCACCCGGCCGACGCCGCGCACTTCGTTGGTGATGCGGCCGGAGATTTTCTGCAGGAGTTCGTGCGGGAGCTTGGCCCAGTCCGCCGTCATCGCGTCGGTGCTTTCGACGATCCGCATCGCGATCACATAGTCGTAGGTGCGCTCGTCGCCGAACACGCCGACGGTCCGGACCGGGAGGAAAACGCAGAACGACTGCCACACCTTGTAATAGTAGCCGCTGGCCAGCATCTCCTCCTGCAGCACGTAGTCGGCGTTGCGCAAAATCTCGAGTTTCTCGGCGGTGATGTCGCCCATCACGCGCACGCCGAGGCCGGGACCGGGGAAGGGCTGGCGCCAAACGACTTCGCGGGGCAGGCCGAGCGCCTCGCCGACGCGGCGGACTTCGTCTTTGAAGAGTTCGCGCAACGGCTCGACGAGTTTGAGCTTCATCCGCTCGGGCAAGCCGCCGACGTTGTGGTGCGTCTTGATCAGCGAGGCGGGATTGCCGCCGATGGAAACGCTCTCGATCACATCCGGGTAGAGCGTGCCCTGGCCGAGGAACTGCGCGCGGCCCTTGATCGACTTCAAAGATTGCTCGAAGACCTCGACGAAGGTGCGGCCGATGATCTTCCGCTTCTGCTCGGGCTCGGTCACGCCCTTGAGGCGGCGGAGGAAGAGCTTCGAGGCGTCGACGACGCGCAGATCGATCTGGAAATGGTCGCCGTAGAGTTTCTCGACCGCGGCGCGCTCGCCTTTGCGCAGGAGGCCGTTGTCGACGAAGACGCAGGTCAGCTGTTTGCCGATGGCCTTGTGCAGCAGCGCCGCCGCCACCGAGGAATCGACGCCGCCGGAAAGTCCGAGCAACACGCGGCCGGAACCGACCTGGTCGCGGATCTTCTCGACCGCCTGGGCGATGAAGTCGCGGGTCGTCCACTCCTGCTTCACGCCGCAGACCCCGAGGAGAAAGTTGCGGATCATGTCCACGCCGCGCTCGGTGTGGAACACTTCCGGGTGGAACTGGATGCCGTAGAAACTGCGTTGCAGGTCCTCGATCGCGGCGAAGGGCGAATTGTCCGTCGTGCCGATCGCGCGGAAACCCGGCGGCAGCTTCGTGAGTTTGTCGCCGTGCGAATTCCAGACCCGGATCTTCTTCGGCAACCCGGCGAAGAGCCGCCCGGCCTTCTTCACCGTGAGCACGCCGTGGCCGTACTCGCGCGCCTTGCTGTGCTCGACCACGCCGTCGAGGAAGTAGCCCATCAGCTGGACGCCGTAGCAGATGCCCAGCATCGGGACGCCGAGCTTGAAAATCTCGGGATCGGGATGCGGCGCCTGCTTCGCGTAGACGCTTTGGGGACCGCCCGAGAGGATGATGCCGACGACGCCGTCGGCGCGCAGCTTGGCCGCCGGGGTCGAGTAATGGTAGATCTTCGAGTAGACTTGGCACTCGCGGATCCGGCGGGCGATGACCTGCGTGAGCTGCGAACCGAAGTCCAGAACGGCGATCGTGGAAGGCATGTGCGGCGGGAAAAACGTGTAGCAGAACGCCCGCCCCCGCCGGGGCAAGTGCGATTCTGCGCCCGGCCGCGAAACGCGGGACTCGCCGCGGGCGCGGCGCCCCGCCAGCCTGCCCGGCTCCGATGCGCCCCCTCGCACCCCTCGCGTTTGCTCTCGCGCTCGCCGTGCTGCCATTCGCTCCGTCCTCCCGCGCCGCGCCCGCGATCCCGTCCGGCCCGATCGATCCCGCCACCATCCGCGCCGAGGTCGCCGCCGTGCGCGCCCGGCTCGGCGCCCGCGCCGGCGTCCCCGAGGCCGCGGACCGGCATCTCCCGATCCCGCGCGCCGCGGCGTGGCTCACGCCGGCCGAAGCGCGCGCCGCCTTTGCGCGCACGCTCCCCCGGCTCGAGCAGCTCCGCTGGTGGCGGCCGGGCCTCGATCCGGCGAAACTCGAACGCGCCCTGCGCGAACCCGCCGCCGTCGTCGCAGGCTGCGCCGCGGCCGCCCGCGGCGGTCTCGCCGGCGCCGAACGCGCGCTGCGCGAGGCCCGCCTCGCCGCCGATTTCCTGCTCGCCGCCCAGGCCGAGGCCGGCGCCGGGCTCTTCCCGTTTCCCGCCGTCCGCGGCGTCACCCGCGACCCCGCGTTCGCCGCCGCGGACCGCTTCCTCCGCCGTGCCGGGCAGGCCGGCCGGCTCGACCGCTTCGTCCACCGCGGCTGGGTGATCGACGACGGCGACGACGGCGGCCTGCAATTCGACAACGCCGAAGCCGGCACCGCCCTGCTCGATCTGTATCGGGAAACCAAGGACGCACGCGACCTCGCCGGCGCCCGCCGCGCCGCCGACTGGGCCCTCGCCCGGCCGCTCGCGCGCAATTGGAACTACAACAGTTTCAGCGCCCACCTGCTCGCCCGCGCCTTCGCGGCCACGGGCGAGCGCCGCTACCTCGACGCCGCCGTCCGGAAACTGCGCCACGGCGTCCTCCCCGGCCAACTCCCCGACGGCCCGCGCGCCGGCCGTTGGCTCGATCCGCACAACGCCCGACCGGCCTACCACTATATCATGCTGCGCGCGCTGGCCGAGACGATCGGCGCGCTGCCCGCCGACGACGCCGCGCGGCCCGAACTCGTCGCCGCCCTCGCCCTCGGCCTGCGCGCCCGCAACGCCGATTTCGCCGGCCCCGGCGCCCCCAACAAAGACAAGGCGATGGAAACCCTGCTGATCGTGCACCGCGTTTTCGCCGCGGATCCGGCCTTCCTGCGGTCGACCCTTTCCGACACCGCCCTCGACGCCCTCGGCCGGCTGGTCTCCGACGAATTCCGCCGCGACCGCGCTCCCCTCGGCCCGCGCGAATGGGGCGAATTTCTCGCGTACGCCGCCGCGCGCTGACGCCGCGGCGTGCGCGAACCGGAATTGGGACTTGAGGCCGGCTCCGCTCGGCGCGATATCCGACACTCCCCGCGGCGCTTGCCGCTCCGTCCAACCGATTTTCGCCTCGGTTCCGATCGCATCCGCCTTCGGAGAACGAGGCGCCACCAACCCCGCTCCCGCCGATATGCCCCGTCTCCGCGTTTTGCTCGGTATCGTTCTCGCCTGCTCGCTCGCCGCCTTCGCCGCGGCCCAAACTCCCGCCCCCGCCACGGTCTCCGGCCGCGTGCAAAACGCCGCCACTGGCGACTACCTCGAAGGCGTCCGCGTGCGCGTCGCCGGCACGGGCCAGGAAACGTTCACCGACGCCGACGGCTTCTACCGCCTCGACCGTCTGCCGCCCGGCGAAGCCCGCCTCGAAGTTTTCTTCTCCGGTTTTCCGACCCAGACTTCGACCGTCGCCGTAACCCCCGGCGCCGCGGTCGTCCGCGACCTCTCCTTCGGCGAGGCCCCGAAGCCCGACGCCACCGGCACCGTGCAACTCTCGCAGTTCGTCGTCGCCACCACTCGCGAGATGAGCGGCGCCGCCCTCGCCATCAACGAGCAACGCTTCGCCCCCAACATCAAGAACGTCGTCGCCACCGACGAATTCGGCGACGTCGCCGAGGGCAACGTGGCCGAGTTCCTCAAGTTTCTCCCCGGCGTGAACATCGACTACGCCGGCGGCAACGCCCGCGATGTCTCCCTCAACGGCGTGCCCGGCAACTACGTGCCCGTCACCATCGACGGCTTCAGCCTCGCCAGCGCGGTCGGCGGCGGCGCCGGCGGCACGAACCGCTCCGTCGGCCTCGACCAGGTCTCGATCAACAATCTCTCCCGCATCGAGGTCTCGTTCTCGCCCACCCCGGACGCCCAGGGCAACGCCCTCGCCGGCTCCGTCAACATGGTCCCGCGCTCCTCTTTCGAACGCGCCAAACCCGTCTTCAATTTCAGCACCTACTTCATGATGCGGGACAACGCCCGCGACTGGGACCGCAGCCCCGCCCCGCGCCACCCCACCCGCAAGATCCACCCCGGCGCCGATTTCTCCTACCTCGCCCCCGTCAGCAAAACCTTCGGCTTCACCCTCTCCGCCGGCTTCAACCGCCAGTACTCCGGCGAACCTCTCGTGCAGAACACCTGGCGCGGCACCCAGGCCGCCACCAACGGCGCCGCCTTCCCGCACACGTCCTTCGACCGGCCCTATCTGTCGACCTTCGTCGTGCGTAACAGCGGCAAGGATACCAAGCGCTCTTCCTTCGGCGCCACCGTCGATTGGAAACCCACCCGGCACGACCGCTTCGCCTTCTCCCTCCAGGCCTCGACCTTCGACGTCCTCATCAACCACAACCAGCTCACCTTTAACGTGAATCGCGTCGCCCCCGGCGACTTCACCACCACCTCGACCCGCGGCGCCGCCGGCGCCGGCGATCTCCAGCTCCAGACCACCGGAGCGGACCGCTCCAACTGGACCTACATGCCCTCGGTCGTCTGGCGCCACGACGGCCCCGTCTGGAAAACCGACGCCGGCTTCGCCTTTTCCCGCGCCCGCAACCGCAACCACAACCTCCGCTCCGGCTTCTTCGACACCACCACCGCCCGCCGCACCGGCGTCACGGTCTCGTTCGCCGACATCTTCTACCTGCGCCCCCGCGTCGTCACCGTCACCGACGCCGCCGGCAACCCCGTCAACCCGTATTCGCTCGACAGTTACGTCATGACCGCCGCCACCGGCAACACCCGCGGCACCGACGACACCAAGCGCACCGCCTACGCCAACGTGCGCCGCGATTTCCACGGGTCGCTGCCGTTCTCCCTGCGCGCCGGCCTCGATTTCCGCGAGGCCGCGCGCGACCAGCGCGTCACCAACCCCGCCTACACCTACGTCGGCCGCGACAACCTCGCCAGCACCGCGCCCTCCGCCGCCTCCGACGACCGCGCCGGGCCGTTCCTCGACCCGAGCTTCTCCAGCCGCATCGCCCCCTACGGCTTTCCCGCCATCCAGGGCGTCAGCAGCGAATTGTTCCACGGGCACTTCGTCGCCAACCCCTCGTACTTCACCGTCAACCCCAACACGCTCTACCGCTCCGAGGTCAACCTGTCGAAACGCGCGCAGGAGTTGGTCTCCGCAGCCTACCTCCGCGGCGATCTTTCCCTTTTCCGCAACCGCCTGAAACTCGTCGGCGGGATCCGCGCCGAACAGACCAACCTCGAGGCCGAAGGCCCCCTCACCGATCCCTCGCGCAACGTCCAGCGCGACGCCTCGGGCCGGCCCGTCCTCGGCGCCAACGGCCGCCCGCTGCCGCTCGTGCCCGCCACCAACGCCCTCGGCGTCTCGCAGCTCACGTTCCTCGACCGCGGCGCGCACTCCGAGAAGGAATACCTCCGCTGGTTCCCCAGCTTCAACGCCAGCTACAACGTGCGCGAGGACCTCATCGTCCGCGCCGCCGTCTCCACCGCCATCGGCCGCCCCGACTACAACCAGTACGCCGGCGGCGTCACCTTGCCCGACCCGGAAAACCCGCAGCCCGGCGACCAGATCACCGTCAGCAACGTCGCGATCAAACCGTGGTCCGCGCGCACCTTCAACACCCGCCTCGAATACTATTTCCAGGGCGTCGGCCAGATCTCCGTCGGCGCCTTCCGCCGCGATTTCGAAAACTTCTTCGGCAACACCGTCTTCAATCCGCCCGACGATTTCCTCGCCCTCTACAGCCTCGATCCGAACGTCTACGGCAACTACCCCGTCGCGACCCAGTACAACCTCGCGTCCACCGTGCGCATGCAGGGCCTCACCTTCGACTACAAGCAGGCGCTGACCTTCCTCCCGCGCTGGGCCCGCGGCTTCACCGTCTTCGCCAACGGCAGCGCCCAGCGCCTGCTCGGCCCCGCCGCCGCCAACTTCCCGGGCTTCGTCCCGCGCACCGCCAGCTGGGGCCTCAACTTCAACCGCGACCGCTGGACCCTCCGCGCGAACTGGAACTACCGCAGCCGCCAGCGCCGCAACGCCATCGCCGCCGGCGCCAGCATCGAACCCGGCACCTTCGTCTGGTGGTCCAAGCGCCTCTACGTCGACCTCAACGCCGAATACAAACTCACCCGCCACTTCGGTCTCTTCGCCGCCCTCCGCAACATCGGCGACGCCCCGGACGACATCGAGGTCCACGGCCCCAGCACCCCCGCCCACGCCCAATTCCGCCAACGCACCGAATTCGGCTCCCTCTGGACCTTCGGCCTCAAAGGCACCTTCTGACCCGTATCCGGTTTCCGGTTTTGGCAATCCGAATTCCGATTTCCGGTCTGGGCCAATCCGCCTTCCGCAATCCGCGTTCCGCAATTCCCCCTCCATGTCTTCCCGCCGCCACTTCCTCGCCGGCCTCGCCACCGCCGCCGCCGCGACCTGGGTCCAGCCCCTCCGCGCCGCCGATCCGAAAAAAGACACCGTCGTCGGCCACGGCCGTTTCCGCTATCGCGTGCTCCGCGATTGGGTCGCCCCCGGCCAAGGCCGCCACCACCCGATTCTCAATTGCCACGAAATGGTCCGGGCCGCCGACGGCCGTCTCTTCATGATCGGCGACCACCCGGGCAACCAGATGCTCGTGTTCAAACCCGACGGCACGATCCTTGAATCCTGGGGGACGGTCTGGCCCGGCGGCCACGGCCTCACCCTCGGCCGCGAGAATGGCGCCGAGTTTCTCTTCGTCACCGATTCCGGCCTCTGGAAATCCGGCAACGGCGGCTACCGCCAGACCGGCCGCATCACCAAGATCGATCTCGCCGGCCGCGAACTCTTCAGCCTCAGCCACCCGATGGCCGTCGGCGCCTACGAGCCGAAAATGCCGTTCAACCCCACCGAAACCGCCGTCGCGCCCAACGGCGATATCTACGTCGCCGACGGCTACGGCTCCAACTTCGTCCTCCGCTACGACGCCCAGGGCCGCTTCATCTCGCGCTTCGGCGGCAAAGACGGCGTCCCCGAAAACCAACGCCTCAATTCCGCCCACGGCATCGCCGTCGATCTTCGCCAAGGCGCGGACCGTGCGACGTTGCTCGTCACCTCCCGCGCCGATCTTTGCTTCCAGCGTTTCACCCTCGACGGCAAGTTCATCGAGACCCTGCCCGTCCCCGGCTGCATGGTCTGCCGCCCCGTCTTCTCCGGCCAGGAACTCTACGCCGGCGTCTGCTGGTCCAAGGACCCCGTCGCGAGCAAACTCCCCGGCAACCCGTCCGGCTTCGTCGTCATCCTCGACGCCGCCGGCAAAGTCGTCAGCGCCCCCGGCGGCACCGCGCCGACCTACGTCGACGGCAAGCTCCAGCCGCTCCGCCGCGGCGAACCGATCCTCGAGCACGGCCACGATGTCTGCGTGCTGCCCGACGGCGATCTCATCGTCTGCCAGTGGAACGCCCAGCAGACCTACCCGGTGAAACTCGAACGCCTGGCCTGAGCCGAACGGATGCAGTTGAGAGAGCTTGGCTGGGAGTTGAGCGCAAAACCGTTCGGCTCGTCAGGCTGCTGGCTTCGGTTGCGTTTTCCGTGGCTCGGCGGATCGCTCTCTCAACCCTCAAGGAGCCTCTGAAAAACGTCCCCTCCGCGCCGGAAGTCGGCACGAAAAGTGGTGAGGTAAGGGATGAGCCAACAGACGAGTTTTCTGTCCCTTGGGTGCATGACGAAGC
>NEUS01000113.1 GCA_002288455.1 Opitutia bacterium Tous-C1TDCM | reverse complement strand
CCGCACCCGGCCAATGGCTCGACGTCGAAGTCACCCTGCCCGCCGCCGTCCCCGATGTCGTCGCCGCCTGGGGCACCGGACTCAACTTTTTGGATACGCCGACCGCCGTCACCAATGTCCCGCTCGGCCTCACCGGCATCCGCGCCGTCGCCGGCGGCGGGCTCCACGCCGTCGCCCTCCGCGCCAACGGCACCGTCGCCGCCTGGGGCGACAACGTCTTCGGCCAGGCCACCGTGCCGCTGCTCGCCAACTTCGCCTCCTCCGTCGCCGCCGGCGGCAATGTCAGCGGCGCCGTCCTGCGCGACGGCCGCGTCCAACTCTGGGGCAGCGTCGCCGGCAATCTCACCACCCCGCCCGCAGGCCTCGCCGATGTCCGCAAACTCGCCATCGGCACCACCCACGTGCTCGCCCTGAAAAACGACGGCACCGTCGTCGCCTGGGGCAGCAACGCCGCCGGCCAGATCGCCCTGCCCGCCGGCCTCGCCGATGTCGCCGACCTCGCCGCCGGAACCCAGACTTCGGTGATCCTCCGCCGCAACGGCACCGTCGTCGCCCTCGGCGGCACCGGCATCCGTGCCGTGCCCGCGGGACTTGCCGGCGTCGCCGCCCTCGCCGCCGGCGGCACGCACGCCCTCGCCCTGAAAACCGACGGCACCGTCGTCGCCTGGGGCAACAACGGCAACGGCCAGATCAACGTCCCGAGCGGCCTCAACAACGTCGTCGCCGTCGCCGCCGGCGACTTCCACTCCCTCGCCCTCAAGGCCGACGGCACCGTCGTCGGCTGGGGCAGCACCACCGGCGGCAAACTCACCGTCCCCGCCGGCCTGCCCCGCGCCCACGCCCTCGCCGCCTCCGCCCAGGGCACCTTCGCCGTCGTCGGCGCCGGTCTCTTTGTCACCCGGCCGCCCGAAGACACCGCCGTGGCGACCGGCGCCACGGCCGTGCTCCGCGCCGAAGCGTCCGCGCCCGGCACCGTCACGTATCAGTGGCGCAAGGACGGCGTCGACCTCCCCGGCGCCACCGCCGCCACCCTCACCCTCGCCGCCGCCACCGCGGCAACCGCCGGCCGCTACGACGTCGCCGTCACGGGCGCGGGGAGGACCATCGTGACGTCGCCGGCCGTCGTTTCCGTCACCACCGGCCCGACCGCCCCCGAAACGAGCCGCATCGCGAATCTCTCGATCCGCACGAACGCCGGCACCGGCGCCCAGACGCTCATCGTCGGCTTCGTGGTCGGCGGCGGCGGCACCGCCGGGACGAAACCGCTGCTGATCCGCGGCATCGGCCCCACCCTCGCCGCCTTCGGCGTCACCGGCGCCCTCGTCGATCCGCGGATGGAAGTCTTCGCCGGCTCCCTGCGCGTGGCCGAAAACGACAACTGGGCCCTCTCCGACGCCGGCGTGTTCAGCCGCGTCGGCGCCTTCGCCCTCGCCACCGGCAGCCGGGACGCCGCCATCTACAACGCGACGTTGCCCGCCGGCGGCTACTCCGCCCAGATTTCCGGTACCGGCGGCGCGACCGGCATCACCCTCGCCGAGATCTACGACGCCACCCCGTCCGCCGCCTTCGGCGCCACGACCCCGCGCCTCGTCAACGTCTCCGCCCGCACCGTCAGCGGTTCCGGCGCGGACACCTTGATCGCCGGTTTCGCGATCGCCGGCCCGACGGCCAAGACCGTCCTCATCCGCGCCATCGGCCCAACGCTCGCCGCCTTCGGCGTCACCGGCGTCCTGGCCGACCCCAAGCTCGAACTCTTCAACAGCGCCGCGACCAAGGTGCAGGAAAACGACAACTGGGGCGGGACCGCCGAGCTCAGCGCCGCCTTCGCCAGCGTCGGCGCCTTCGCGCTCCCGCCCGCCGCCCGCGACGCCGCCCTGCTCGCCCGGTTGCAACCCGGCACCTACACCGCCCAGATCAGCGCCAACGGCGGCGCCAACGGTGTCGCGCTCGTGGAAATCTACGAAATCCCGTGACGCGCCGCGCCGCGCGTCACTGTTTCCTCGTTCGGAGTTTGGAGTTCGGAGTTACGGGCCAAGGTCGGCCCAATTCATCCACATCGACCACCTACCGCCCGGCGGCATTCAGGTTCGAATCGCCAAAACTCCAAACCCCGAACCCCGAACTCCAAACCCTGAAACCGGCCGCCGCGGCCGGTTTCAGTAGCGGCGCGAAACAAACGCCCCGCTCTTGTCGCGGAAAATCAATTGCTTGGTCTCGGCGTCGACCGCCTCGAACACGATCCCGAGATTCGCTTCCACGGTTTCCCCGGCCCGCGTGAGGCGGCCGTTGATGAAGGCGCGCGACGGCGCCCCTTGGAAAACGCCGCTGACCCGCGCGTTGGCGACAAAGGAACGGAACTCGAGACTGGCCTCGGCCACCGCATTGACCTCGATCGTCGCCGTCAGACCCGGCGCCACCGATCGCGTGCCCGTCGACCCCGTCATCGCCGGCGTTGCCGGCACGGCCTGCTGCGCCGGCTTGTTGCCGAGGTCTTCGGCCGCGAGCGCCGAGTCGACGCGACCCTGGCCGCTTTCCCGGCGCGCGGAGATGGCATCCTGCGCCATCTGGATCGCATTCGCCGGCGCGTGGGCGAGCTTGTTCAGGGCTTCCGACGGCGTGCCGGCATCCGCCTGAGCCGGCGCGGGCGCACTCTTGGCCGCGGGTGCCGCCGCCGGTGCGGCCGGAACCGGAGCCTTCGGTTTGATTGCCAACGGCGGCGGCGGCGGCTCCGATTGCATGAAAAACATCCACCCGAAGAAACCGCCGCCACCCAACACGACCAAGGCCGCCGCGGCCAACAGCGGCGCCTTGAGGCTCTTCTTGGGCTTGATCTTGGGCTTCGCCAGCCCCGGCGGAGGAGCATCGACCGCCACGTTCTTCAACGCCATGTGCGGGATCGGCGGAGTCGTCTTGCCGCTCGCCGGCGGAGCCATGACGGGAAACGGCGGCGGTGCCTTCGGCGCTCCGTCCACGGCCGGAGGCGGCGGCAGGGCGGGCACGGGCATCGCCGCGGCCGGCACCGCGAGGGCCGGAACCGGAACCGCCCCCGCCGCCGGCGCCGCGGCTCCACCCGCCGCCGGAACCTTCGGCTTCAGTTTGAATTTTCCGCCCCCTTCGATGGCCGCCGCCGGCAAGGCCGGCGGAGGCGGCAAGGGCAAGGGCGGACGCGAACCGCCCGGCACCGGAACCGGCACCACGGGAGGAGGCGGCACCACCGGCGGAGGCGGCACGATCGGCGCCGGCGGGATCACCGGAGCGGGCGCCGCACCTCCCGGCGTTTCGCCGCCGAGCCGGGACTTGAGCCGGATGCGCGGCGCTTCCGCCGCCGGCGCCGGCACCACGGCGGGCACGACCGCCTCGGGCATCGGGGCCGGCACCACGGCCGGCGCCGGCTCTGCTGCCGCCGGGGCGGGGGCCGCGGACGGTTCCGCTGCAGGGGCAGCCGCCTCGGGATTCAAACGCGGCTTGAAACGGATCTTCGGCGCTGCCGGCGGTTCCGCCGCCGCTTCCGCCGCGGCCGGAGGAGCGACCGGCGCGACCGGCGCGGGCGGCGCGGGCGGTACCGGAGCGGCACCCTCCGCCGGCCGCAGGCGTGGCTTGAGGCGCAGCGCAGGGGGCGGGGGCGTTTGCTCGTCGCTCATGGCGGCCACGAAAATGAAAATCCATCGAAGCGCGAAACCAAAAAGCCTCCGGACCGCCGGACGGCGTCGCCGCGACCCCCAAATTCGGCGAACCCAAAAGTTTCCCTCGCGGTCGAAA
Source organism: Opitutia bacterium Tous-C1TDCM (assembly GCA_002288455.1). Classification (GTDB taxonomy): domain Bacteria; phylum Verrucomicrobiota; class Verrucomicrobiia; order Opitutales; family Opitutaceae; genus ER46. The sequence goes on along the minus strand of NEUS01000113.1, from coordinate 11,777 downwards.
CGAGCGCTCCCCACGTTAACCGCTCGCTGACCCCATGACCAAACCGTCGCTGCTCCTCGTGCTGCTCACTGCCGTCCTCACCCTGACTTCGGGATGCTCGCTCTTCCGCAAATCCGACAAGCCGAAGGAAAATCCCGCGATCGCCGGCGACGTCGAGGCCACCTTCCGCCGCCGCTGGGTGGAACGGCGCGTCGGTGAGCTCGCCGCCCAAGGCACCGCCGCCGAAGCGGCCCGCGCCCAGGCCGAGAAGGAATTCTCCGAGCGCTACGGTTTCGGCAAACCCGGCTCGAAGTAAGCTCGGCCCTGCCGGCATTTCCAGGCCCGGCCTTGGCTGCTCCCGCTGCGACGCCCGACCAGATCCGCGGCGCCACCGCGGCCGGTCTCTGCTATTTTCTCTGGGGCCTCGTCCCGCTGTACTGGACGCGCCTGGCCGCCGTCCCGTCCGTTGAGCTCATCGCCCACCGCCACGTCTGGTCGCTGGCCCTGCTGCTCGGTATTCTCGCCTGGCAGGGCGGTTTTGCCAAAATCCGCACCGCCCTCCGCGATTGGCCGTCGATCGGCGTCAATTTCCTCAACGCCGCCCTCCTGACCGGCAACTGGCTCGTCTACGTGTGGGGCGTCAACACCGGCCACGTCATCGAGTGCAGCCTCGGCTACTTCCTTGTGCCTCTCGTCAATGTCGCCGCCGGCCGCTGGATCCTGCACGAGCAACTGCGCCGGGCCCAATGGGCCGCCATCGCCCTCGCCGCCGCGGGCGTCGTGCTGATGTTCGTGCAATTGGAACGTCCGCCTTGGATCGCCCTCGCCCTCGCCGGCACCTGGGGCGCCTACAGTCTGAGCCGCAAACGCTCGAAACTCGGCGCCGCCGCCGGCCTCGCCACGGAGTCGCTGCTGCTCGCACCGGTCGCCGTCGGATTTCTGATTTGGCAATTTGCCGGCGGCCAAGGCGTGCTCGGCCGGGCCGAACCGGGCACCCAAGTGCTGGTGCTTTGCTCCGGCGTCATCACGGCCGTCCCGCTGTTGCTCTTCGCCTACGGGGCGAAACGCATCCGGCTCTCGACGCTCGGGCTGCTGCAATACCTCGCGCCCACCGTCCAATTCATGCTCGGCGTCTGGGTTTACCGGGAGCCGTTCTCCCTCCAGCGCGGCCTGGGCTTTGCGTTCATCTGGGCCGCCCTCGCCCTCTACACGGCCGACAATCTGCTCGCGGCGCGGACGCGCCGCGCCCCCGCTCAGTAACGGCGCGCCACCAGGCGGCCGAAGTTGTCGTTGAAAATCACCAGGCGGTTCTCGGTGTCCACGGAGTGCAGCATCACGCCGGACGTCGCGTCGACCGCCGTCCCGAAGGTCAGCACCTTGTCGTTCACCATCACGCGCGGCGGCACCACGGCCGAGATGCGCAGGTTCGCCACAAAACTCTCCACCACCGCCCGCTCGGGCACGTCGGCCACGGCGGCTTCCACCGCGGGAGCCGACACCGTCGCCACCGCGGGAGCGGCCACCGCCATCGGTGCCGGCACGAACATCGGCTGCGCGGGCTGCTCCGCCACGGGATTTGCCGCCAGCGCCGGACGCTCGGCCATCTCGGTGAGGAACGGGGAAGCCGCCAACGTCGCCACCGCCGGCGCCGCGTCCGCCGCACCCTCGCGGGCCGCCACGGTCACGATCTGCGGGCGCTCGACCGTCAAAATCGACTGCTCCATCGAGGTGCCGGACGCGACCACCAGGGTCTGAAAAAGGAAACCGCCGGTCAGGACCACCGTCGCGGCCACCGCCGAAAGAATCACGCGACCCTGTTTCGTCGAAACCGGAGCCGTCCGCACCTGGGGCACGGGCACCACCGGAGCCACCACGCCGTCGGTCCGGTTCGCACCGGCCGCGCTGCCCGCCGGCAACGTGTAACCCAGATTCGCCAACATGGCCTTCACTTCGGCTTCCGACTTGGCCGGAGCGGCGGTGGCGGTGGTCGGATCGACCGGGCGGGTGGGAAACTTAACGGTGGGGCGGTTCTCGCTCATGCTGACCAGCAAGACAGAGGTAAATTCTTGGGGAAACTCCGGAGCCTACTTACAGGCATGGGAAGAAACGCTCCCTGCCGCTCCGCGTTTCCGGGGGACCGCTACGCCCGGCCCCCCGCATCGCCGCTCACTCCTTGCCGAAACTCAGCAGCTCGATCTCGAACACCAAGGTCGCATTCCGCCCGATCTTCGGCGGCTGGCCGCGCGTGCCGTAAGCCAATTCCGGCGGGATGATCACGAGGCGTTTTTCGCCCTTCTTCATCAGCTGCAAAATCTGGTCCCAGCCCTCGATCACCGCTTCGCGCCGCACCCGGAAGGTGAACGGCTGGGTCGGATCGCCCGTCTGGTCGAAAATCTTCCCGTCGATCAGCCGCCCGACATAGAGCACGTTGACCTTGTCGCCCGGCTTCGGCGTTTCCGTGCCTTCGCCCGGCCGCATCACGATGTAACGGATGCCCGTCGTCGTCTTCTTTGCTTCGGGCCAATTCTTTTCCACGAACTCGCGGTCTTCCGGCGGCAATTTTTCGCGCTGCGCCTGCAGCGCCGGCGCGGCCAGCAACGCCGCGAAACTGAACAAAAAGAGGGAGCGGGCGGAGGTTTTCACAGGGTTTACGATTGGGACTTCCGGCATCCGTGGCATCCGTGTATTCCGTGGTCAAAGGTTTTCCCCGATGCCCCGCCCCACCGTCGTTATCCTCTGCCCCAAGGAATTCAAATTCACCGACCACGCCGCCAGCGTGGAGCGGCCGTTTCTCGCCGACGTCGCCGACGTCGAAACCGTTTGGGTCGACTTCAACGCCCCCTTCCCCGCCGCCGCCGCCGCGGCCGACGCGTTGATCCTGTGGCACGGCCCGCACCTCGGCGCCGATGTCGTCGCCCGCATGCCCCGCTGCCGCGCCATCATCCGCAACGGCGTGGGCTTCGACACCGTCGACACCGCCGCCGCCGCGCAAGCCGGCATCCCCGTTTGCAACGTCCCCGACTACGGCACCGAGGAAGTCGCCGACCACGCGATCGCCCTCACCCTCGCCCTCTACCGCCAACTCTTTCCCCTCGACGCCGAAGCCAAGCGCCTGGGTTGGAAAATCGACGTCGCCCCGAAGATGCGCCGCCTGCGCACCCAGACCTTCGGCCTCGTCGGCCTCGGCCGCATCGGCACCGCCACCGCCCTCCGCGCCAAGGCCCTCGGCTTCCGCACCGTCTTCTTCGATCCCTACGCGCCGACCGGCACGCACAAGGCCGTCGGTGTCGAACGCGTCGGCAGCCTCGCCGAATTGCTCGCGCAAGCCGACACCCTCTCGATCCATTGCCCGCTCACCGCGGAAACGCGCGGGTTCATCGGCGCGAAGGAAATCGCCGCCCTGAAACCCGGCTCCTTCCTCGTGAACACCGCCCGCGGCGACATCGTGCAAAAGGCGCCCGTCTTCGCCGCCTTGCATTCCGGCCACCTCGCCGGCGCGGGCCTGGATGTCGTCGAAGCCGAGCCCCTGCGCACCGCCGAGGAAGCCGCGACGCCCAACCTCATCGTCACCTGCCACGCCGCCTTCTGCTCGCCCGAAGGCATGATCGAAATGCGCCGCACCTCCGCCCAAATCGCCCGCGCCGCCGTCCTCGGCCAACCGGTCTGGAACCGGGTGAACTGAGGCGGTCAAGCGTCGTTGCGCCTTGGACAAAACGAGCCGCGCACCGCTTGCGCTGACACCGCCTCACCGCAATGCCGTCGCGATGCTCTCCGCCACGGCGCGGGCCAAGCGCTCCGAACCCGCGGCCGTGAAATGCACGTCGTTGGGCCGCCGCTCGGCGTCCACGTGGGGCGCAACCACCGCGGCGAGGTCGTCGGTTGCGACGCCGTTTTCCGCCATCACCCGGGCCGCGACCGCGTTGTAAATCGCGAGATCGCCGAAGCGCCGGTCGGGCGCGAGGTTGCCGCCGTTCGGCACCGGCGTCGTCGTGGCCCAGATCAATTTCGCCCCCGTCGCCCGCAGCCGCGCGACGAGTTGCCGCAGGTTCTTTTCGTACTGCTCCGGTGACGCATGGCGCACGCCTTCGGGCGGCAATTTCGCGTCGTGCAGGCCGAAATTGAAATGGATCACCGCCCACGATCCGCGCCCGAGCCACGCATCGATTTTCGCCAGCGCAAAGCCCGTCGAACTGCAGTTCACCGGCGGCCGGTGCACGTTGGCCCGTCCCGCCAGCGCCGCCCGCACCGGCAGCGTGTAGCCGATCGAAATCGAATCCCCGAGCAGCAGCACCCGCGGCAAGCCAGGCGTATCCACGATCGCTGCCAAAGCCGGATTCGGCGCCGGTTTGTCCCGCGGCGTCTCCGCCGCTGAAGCCACGGCGCTGCAAAGAATCAAACCGGCCAACAGCGGCCAAACGCATCTTAGGTTCATGGAGTAGACCGGCATTCGTGCCGCGCTCACGACTCCGCGCGAGGGAAATTCCGTTTCCGCTTCGCGCCGGATCGCACCGGCCGCGTTTCAATCCTGTCCCGGCAAGTTTCGCTCGCCGCTCCCGCGGCCCCCGCCGCCGGATGCCGTGCGAGCAACGCCAGCGCCGCCGCGAGCAGCGTTTTTCCCGGCTCCGTCCGGTGCCACGTCGAGGCCCCGGAGGGATGCGGCAGCGGCAGGCACGTCGTCGCGTGGCCGCGATACCGGATTTCAAAGGTGCGCCCGATCGTTTCCGCCAGCGGCCGCTCGCCGAGAAATTGCCCGATCGCCAATTTGCCCACGGGCAACACGAGCTGCGGTCGCAGCAACGCGAACTCCTTTTCCAGCCAACCCGCGCAACGCGCGATCTCGTCCGGCGCCGGCACGCGGTCGCCGCCCTCGGGCCGCTTGCCGGGAAAACAACGGCACACGGCCGCGAAATAGATCCGGTCGCGCACGTCGTCCTCGGACCAGCCCAGCCCCGCGTCGAACCACTTGAACAACGTCTTGCCCGCCGTCCACGCGAAGGGCCGGCCCAGCTTCGGTTCCTTGTCCCCGGGCGCCTGCCCCACGAGCAGGATCCGCCCCGTCACCGCGCGGCCCACCACCGCCGGCCGGTGCATGCGCGGGCATTGCCGGCACGCGCGCACGGCCGCGAGATGGCGTTCGACGGAGGCAACCGAGGGCATCGTCCGCGAGGATAGAGCACGTTGCCCCGCCGGCGAAAGCCCGGTTTCCGCTTCCGCTGCTCGGCGGAAGCGGGCTCCGGTCTTTCAACCTTCACCTTTCAACTTTCAACCCGGCGCCGCCTCGCGGCGACGCCATCGGCTCAGCGCCGGCTGCCGAAGCGCCGGTAACCGCTGCGCGGCTTCAGCACGCCCGGCAACCCGCTGCGGCCGCCGCCATGCTGCACCGGCGGAGCCGGGCGCGCGGTGAGCGGCTTGTAGTCGAAACCTTCGAGCTTCAATTCCGGGATTTTCTGCCCGATGAAGCGCTCGATGTCGCGGATGTCGCTCGCGTTCTCCGGCGTCACGAGGGTGAACGCGTCGCCCACGGCCTGGGCGCGGCCGGTGCGGCCGATGCGGTGCACGTAATCCTCGGGATTCTCCGGCACATCGTAGTTGATCACGTGCGTGACGCCCGCGACGTCGATGCCGCGCGCGGCGATGTCGGTCGCGACCATGATCTCGTACTTGCCGCTCTTGAAACCGGCGAGCGCCTCGATGCGCTGGTTCTGCGAGCGGTTCGCGTGCAGGACGGCGACGCTGTGGTTGGCCGCCTTCAGCCGGCGCGCGATCTTGTCGGCGCCGTGCTTGGTGCGGGAAAACACGAGCACGCTGTCGAAATTGGTTTTCTCCAGGAGCGCGACGAGCAGTTCGAACTTCTGCTCGAACGACACGAGGTACATCGCGTGGTTGACGCTCGTGTTGACGGAGCGGTTGACCCCGACCTCGACGCGGGCCGGGTTGCGCAGCGCAAAGGAGGCGACGGCCTGGATCTCCGGCGGCACGGTGGCCGAGAAGAACAGCGTCTGCCGGTTCTTCGGGCAGCGGGCGATGATGTCCTTCACCACGGGCAAAAAGCCCATGTCGAGCATCCGGTCGACCTCGTCGAGCACGAGCACGTTGATGTCGCGCAGCGTGATCGTGCCGTCCTTGAGGTAATCCACCAGACGGCCGGGCGTGGCGACGATGATGTCGACGCCGCGCTTCAGTTCCGTGCGCTGGACGCCGTAGCCGACGCCGCCGAAGACGGCGACGGCGCGAAGATTGGTGAAACGGGCAAAATCGCGGAACGCGGTTTCGACCTGCGCGGCGAGCTCGCGCGTCGGTTCGAGGACCAGCACGCGCGCGGGCATCCCGGGGCGGTGGTTGGCGAGTTTCGAGAGGATCGGCAGCGCAAACGCGGCGGTTTTGCCGGTGCCGGTCTGGGCGGAACCGATCAGGTCGCCGCCGCCGAGCACGACGGGAATCGCGCGGAGCTGGATGGGAGTCGGATCGGTGTAACCGGCGGCTTGGATGCCGCGGAGGACGGACTCGGAGAGATTGAGAGCTTTGAAAGGCATGACGGACTTCGGACGGAACGGAACATTCTGGGCGCAGCGAAGAATCCAGGGGGACTTTCGATGCAGAGGGGCGGTCGCAACCGCCGTGGATTCTTCGCTCCGCGCAGAATGGCGACCCGGAGGAAGTGGAAAACAAAAAGGACGAAGCCCCGGAGGAGCTTCGTCCCTCGAAAAACCGTTTCTAGAAAAACGACTTAGTAACGACGGTCGCCGCGATCGCGATCGCGACCGCCGCCGCCGCCGAAACCGCCACGGCCACCGCCGCCGCCGAAGCCGCGACCGCCGCCGCCGAAGCCGCCACCCGGGCGCTCTTCCTTCGGACGGGCTTCATTGACGGTCAGCTGACGACCACCGAGATCGGTGCCGTTCATCTTTTCCGCGGCCTGCTTGGCCTCGTCGGCCGTGCCCATGGTGACGAACGCGAAACCGCGGGGGCGGCCGGTCATCTTGTCCATCGCGACGTAAACGTCGGTGACGGCGCCGAACTGGCCAAAGGCCGAGCGGAGTTCGTCTTCGGTCGTCTTGAAAGACAGATTGCCGACGTAGAGTTTGGAGTTGCTCATGTGATGTCTCGTAGATCCACCGTCCGCTGCCAGTCCGTTCCCACTGTGGGTTTCGAAATCATCACTTAAGCCAAACGCTCAGCCAACGACTCACCAGAAACTGTCACCTAACGCTTTCTCTAACGAAGGCCCACGACCGTGCAGAGGGCGAAAGGTGACGCAAGGGAATTCTTGACGGCGGTCCGAGCCGCCCGCCAACCCGGATCCGCAGCGACCTTCACCCCGGCGCGGCGCCCGGTTCGCCCGAATCGCCGATTCTCAACCGCATCGCCAAGCTCCGGCCACCGGGAAAAGAGCGGACCGATCAGATCGAGTACTTCTCCTTCACGTCGTCGGGAATCGGCGTGGCACGCCCCGTCGCGAGCGTCACGAGCACGTAATCGCAGTAGCCGTCGCACACGCGTTTGCCGGTCGGCAATTTCTCGATTTCGAAGGCCACGCGGCAGCCCGTCTCCGTAAACTGCACGATCCAGCACCGCACGTTCATGCGGTCACCCCAGCCCAGCGGCCGCTTGTAGTCGATGTGCGCCGTGGTCATCCACCAGCCCAGGCCGCGGGCCGCGAAGGCCTGCATCGACATGCCGTAGTGCTTGTCCATCTGCTCGAAGCGCGCCGCGAGCACGTAGTCCAGGTACCGCGTGCTGTGCACGTGCTGGTAAAGGTCGATGTCGTCGGGCCGGACCGAGAGCTCGGTTTCAAACTTCGAGAAAACATTCATGCGGGATCGCCCGAAAAAGGCGCAAGCGGCGGAAAAATGAAACGCCCGATTTTCCCGCGGCGCCGCCCGCGCCTCACCCGAACAGGCCGTCCAACAGGCGCCGGTCCCGCTTCGTCGGCCGCCCGCTGCCCTTTTCCCGCGCCAGGATCTGCTGCACCTTCTCCACCTTGGCTTTGGCGAATTCCTCCGGCGGCGTCAGATCGGTGCAGAACTGCGCCACGAGTTTCGCCCCGACCCGCGTCCGCGGCACCCCGACCACCTGCAAGGTCCGCAACACCAGGCCTTGGCGCACGAACACCGTTTCTCCTGGCCGCACATCGCGCGCCGGTTTGGCGGCGAGGTCGTTGATCGTGACGCTGCCGGCGCGGCACGCATCGGTCGCCAACGCCCGCGTCTTGAAAATCCGCACTGCCCACAACCACTTGTCGAGGCGTCCGGCGGCGGCAGGTTCGGGATTCAAGAATTGGAAAACAAAAACGGCCGCGCGCGTTGTCAAACGCGGCGGCCGGCAGAAGTGCGGCGGACTCGGGGCCCGGGGCGATGCTCAGGCTTTCTTCACGCGGGTGAATTCCTGCCCGAGCCAATCGTCGAGCAGCGCCTTCTCGTGGCGCATCGTGTCGTCCCGGAAGCCGCCGTGGATCTTCATCAAAAACGCCAGGTCGCGCAGCTCGCGTTTGCCTTGGGCCACGACGTTGCCGGCGGCATCCGTCAGCTGGAACGCGATCACGAGCCGCGGCGGATAGATGTCCTTCACGATGCGGACATCGCCGAACTGCGGGCCGCGCCACGGCTCGAAATCACCGGCCATGTCGATGTCGGTGAACGTCACCGCCAGCTTGCCGCCCGCCGGCACGTACAGCGCGCCGCGCCGCTGCAAATGCTCGCGCAACTGGTCGAGGTAGGTCGTGCGCTCGTAGTTGCCGTAATCGCGATCGCGCACGTCGGTGAATTTCGCCGGTTCGAGGAAGACAACTTCGACGGCCGGTGCCGGCGCAGGCACCGGCGTCGCGGAGAGTGCCGGGGCGGCCCCGGCCGCCGTCGTCCAGCCGGCGGCCAAGCCGGCCCAAGCCAAGAGGAGAATGCGGGAGATTTTCATAGTGCGTTTTGAGACGGTGAACCGGGCGCAAAGTTCCTGCGCTTCGCCGCTCAGCAAGCCGCCCGCGTGCGATAGTGGCGACGCTTTTGTCGGCCCCATGCCCTTGCGTTCGCGCGATTCCCTCACTCGCGGTGCGCCGTGATCGTCACTTCGACAAACTTGCTGGTCGGCGTGTTGCTCTGCGCCGCGGTCGTGCCGATGGGCACCAGGACGTTGGCTTCCGGGAAATACGTCGCCACGCACCCGCGTGGAATCCGGTAGGGCGCCACCATGAATCGCCGCGCGATGCGCGCCACGCCGCCGTGGTCGTTGCGCAAATCGACCCATTGCCCCGCCTGCAATCCCGCCGCCGCGATGTCCTCGGCGTGCATGAACACCACGCGCCGGCCCCCGAAGACCCCGCGGTAACGATCGTCGAGGCCGTACACGGTCGTGTTGAACTGGTCGTGCGTCCGGATCGTCATCATCACGTACGCCGCGCTCCCGGCCGGTCGGTCGAGCCAGTAACGCGGGATCGGCGCGATGCCGAAGTTGGCCTTCCCGTTCCCCGTTTTCCATTCGCGGCGATCCCGCGGCGCATTCGGCAAATGGAACGGACCGCTGCGCACGCGCGCATTGTAATCCTCGAAACCCGGCACCACGCGCGCGATCCGGTCGCGGATCAGGTCGTAGTTTTCCGCGAAATCGCGCCACGGAATGCCGGTGCGGGCCGACGCCGTCGCCGCCACCGCCTCCGCCAATCGGCACACGATCGCCGGTTCCGAAAGCAGCAACGGCGACGCCGGCTCGAGCCGGCCGCGCGACGAATTGATCACGCCCATCGAATCCTCGGTCGTGACGAACTGTTCGCCCGTCCCGCGCGGGTCGCGCTCGCTCCGGCCGAGGCAGGGCAGAATCAGCGCGGTGCGACCCGTCACGAGGTGCGCGCGGTTCAGCTTCGTCGCCACGTGGGCCGTGAGCGCGCTGCGCCGCAAGGCCGCCGCGGTGAACTCGGTGTCGGGCGTGGCCGAAAGGAAATTGCCGCCCATCGCCAGGAAGACGCGCACGCGGCCGTCGTGCAGCGCGCGAATCGTGTCGACCGTATCCAAACCTTCGGCACGCGGGGAGCGGCCGCCGAATTCCGCGTCGAGCCGGTCGAGCCACCACGCCGGCATCTTCTCGTAAATGCCCATCGTGCGGTCGCCCTGGACGTTCGAATGCCCGCGCACCGGGCAGACGCCCGCGCCGGGCCGGCCGAGGTGGCCGCCGAGCAGCAGCACGTTCACGACCTGCCGGATCGTCGCCACGGCGGCGGGCTGCTGCGTCAGGCCCATGGCCCAGCACGCGATGGTGGCACGCGATTGCGCCGCGATCGCCGCGGCGGCGCGGATACCGGCTTCGTCCACGCCGCTCGCCACCGTAATCTCGGCCCACGGCGTCGCCGCCAGATCAGCCGCCAGCGCCTCGAAACCGTGGGTGTGCTCGCGGACAAAGCCGTGATCGACGACCGTCCCGGGCGCGGCGGCCTCCGCTTCGAGCAAGGCCTTGGCCACGCCCTTGAAAAGCGCAAGGTCGCCGCCGATCCTCGGCTGGAGCCAGAGGTCGGCCAAACGCGCGCCGTCGCCGGCCAGCGTTTGCAGCACCTTCAGCGGGTTGAGAAAATCCTGCGGATTCTTGAACCGATCGGTGCCGATTTCCGGGAGCGGGTTGACGGCGACGATCTTGGCGCCGCGGCGTTTCGCCGCTTCCAGCGCGGCGAGCATGCGCGGGTGGTTCGTCCCCGGATTTTGCCCGATCACGAAGATCGCCTCCGCGCGGTCGAAGTCGGCCAGTTTCACCGTGCCCTTGCCGATGCCGATGCTTTCGCCGAGCGCCACGCCGCTGGACTCGTGGCACATGTTCGAGCAGTCGGGCAAATTGTTGGTCCCGAAACGCCGCGCGAAGAGCTGCCACAGGAACGCGGCTTCGTTGCTCGTGCGGCCCGAGGTGTAGAACGCCGCCGCATCCGGCGTCGGCAAGGCCGCCAACTCCGCCGCAATCATCGCGCACGCTTCGTCCCACGCGATCGGCGCGTAGTGGGTCGCACCCGGCCGCAGCACCATCGGCTCGGTGAGCCGGCCCTGGGCGTTGAGCCAATGGTCGCTCTGCGCGGCGAGCTCGGCGACCGAGTGGCGCGCGAAGAACGCGCGGTCGATGCGCAACGGCGTCGCCTCGTCGGCCACGGCCTTGGCGCCGTTTTCGCAAAATTCGAAGACGTGCCGGTCCGTGTCCGGGCTCGGCCATGCGCAGGACTGGCAGTCGAAGCCGAGGCGCTGGTTGACGTCGAGCAAGGCGCGGACGCCGTTGCCCAAACCCATGGCGCCGACGAGCCCGGCCGTCTTGGCCACCGCGGTGAGGCCGGCGGCCGCCGGGCTCGGCTCGCCGAGCCGGGGCGGCACGGTCTCAAGCGGAGTCTGGGCGGCGGGCAGGACGGGGTCAGGCATGCGGAGCGCAAATCAGACCCGCGCCGTTCAGCTCTTCAAGCCCTGCCGGATCATCGCGACCGCGATCGCCGCGAGCAGCATCGAGACAATCTTGGAAATCGCACGCATGCCCGTTTCGCCGATCAGGCGGCCGAGCGGATCGCTGTAAGCCAGGGCGAAGATGACGATCACGAGGTTCGCCACCAACGCGGCAAACGCGATCAGCCAACCGTGCGTCTGGGAAACGATCAGCAGCGTCGCGATCAACGCCGGCCCCGCGATCAACGGCATGCCCAGCGGCACCACGCCGAAATCCGCCGGAATTTTCTCCGGCTCGGCGACGGAATGGACGAGATCCTTCGCCGCGAGAATAAAGAGGATCAACCCGCCCGCGATCTGGAAGTCGCTCACGGAAATCCCGAGCGCCGTGAAGATGCTCGCGCCGAG
>NEUS01000112.1 GCA_002288455.1 Opitutia bacterium Tous-C1TDCM | reverse complement strand
TTGGCGGTGGTAGCGGCGCCGGCGAGATTGGTCGCGCGGGAAGCGAAGACGACGTAATTGCCGTCGGCGGAAATCTGGGCCTGCACGGCGCTGGCGTTGCCGGCCGTGGCGCCGTTGACGTCGATGAGGACGGTGGAGGTGTTGCCCGCGGTGTCGAAGGTGCCGGAGCCGGACACGTCGCGGTCGCGCAGGTAAATGTGCACGACACCCGGCGTCGTGGTGCCGGCGAGGTTGGTCGCGGAGGATTCGAAGACGATGTAGCGGCCGGTGTGGCTGACGCTGGGCCGGAAGCTGGATCCGTTGGCCTGGGCGCCGGCGGTGGAGACGCTCTGGAGCGAGATCGCACCGGTGAGGGTGTCGACAATGAAGATATCGGCGAAGCCGTTGACGTCGCCGACGATCAGGTTGGTGGCGTCGGACGAGAAGGCCACGTAACGGCCGTTGCCGGCGAGCGCGGGCGTATTGGAATTGGCATTACCCTGCGCGCCCTGCTGCGAGAGGTTGAGGCGGCGGACGAGGCTCGTCTGGCTGTCGAAGAGGAAGATGTCGCGGACGCCGTTGGTATCCCCGGAGACGAGGTTGGTGGCATCGGAGGCGTAGGCGGTGTAGCGGCCGTCGGCGGTGAGCGAGGGGTTGTCGCTGTAGCCGTTGCCGCTGTTGCTGGTGCCGGAGGTGCCCGTGGTGCTCGCGAGGTAGATCGTCGGGAAGGTCGACGGCTGCAGGGCGATGCGGGTGGCGGCGACGTCCTGCCAGATATTGTTACCGTTTTGGGTCAGATCGTTCTCGACCGTCTCGGCGGTGGCGTCGAGGGCATCGATCTTGGCCAGAACGTAGTAGGAGCCGGAGAAATTGCCGGGGAGCAATTGGTTCCAGGAGATGACTTGGTTGGAGTCGTCGGCATCGAGCTTGGCTCTGGCGTTTAGTCCTGCGGCATCACGGTCTCTGTCGTGAAATGTGAGCCTGAAATCGTCCGCGTCGCCGTAGACGGGGTTAGAGGAGAGAATAACTTGGATACGATAGTAAGTCGCGCCCGTGCCGCCCGCAGAGGCGACCCAAGGTACGTTGGGTTGACCATTGCTGATGGAGCGATTGCGGTAGGTCAGCGTCATGGGGATGACGTTGCCGCCCACGTAGCTCGTGCTCGCGCCGTAGGTCAGATTCGTGATCTGGAAGTCGGGCGTCCCTGATACGGTGAGGACGGTGCCGGAGTTGTTGAAGGTGGTGGTTCCAAATGCTGTTCCGGTACCACTTGCAGCGGTGAGAGTGACAAGGGCAGAATAGGCACCAGCCTCGGTCGTCCGAGTGGGAACCGTGACGGAACCGGTGACGGTGCCGGAACCACCAGCACCCGCGATTGCGGCCGCGGCGGTAGCGACACCGGATTGAGTAAAACTATAGCCGGTCGTGATATGTGTGAACTGGACGTCGAAATTGACAGTGCCGCCGGCGGAAAAATCGTTGCCTGGAGTACCCACACCTCCGTTGGTGAGGCCGATGGTGATGTTGACCCGGTCACCTGGTTTGACGGAAACCGGCGAAGCGGCGACGGAGGTGGCGCTGAGCAGCGCGTTTGTCGGAGCCTGACCTTGGGCCGAGGAAATCGCGGCGCAGGCAGCGGCCGCACCCAGCAGGAATCTGAGCCAGAGTTTCATGACGGATCCTTTGTTTTCGGGTTCGGGAGGCCGCGAGGCTTACTTCTTCTTCGCCGCGGGGGCGGCGGGAGCGGTTTCCGTGATGAAGGGGTTCGAGCCATCGCGGTACCCGGGGAGGTCTTCGCGACGGAGCTGGAGCTGGCGGACGCGGTCGGATTCGAAGACCTGCTCGATGGGCGCACCGTCCGAGCTGAGCGTTTTGGCGGTGATGAAAATGATGAGGTTGGTGGATTCCAGGTTCTTGGCCTTGTGGCTGAAGATCCGGCCGAGGACAGGGATGGAGCCGAGGACGGGGACCTTGGCGTTGGTGTCGTTGGACGAGGAGCGCATGAGGCCGCCGATGCCCATGGTGTAGCCGTCCTTGATGGAGACGGTGGTCGAGGCCTTGCGGGATTCGACGATCGGGATGGAGGCGCCCTGGAAGTTGGCGTCGCGGGTGGACTGGGAGACTTCGGGCTCGATCTGGAGCTTGATGGAGCCGCGGGCGTTCACCTGCGGGGTGACCTTCAGAATGATACCGATGGGGCGGTACTGGAAGCCGCTGACTTCGTAGGTGCCGCGTTCGGAATTGTAGGTGTAGGACGGGATCGGGCGCTCTTCGCCGACGTTGATGACGGCTTGGCTGTTGTTGAGCGTGACGATGGTCGGATTGGAAACGACCTTGGTGTTCTGGAGCGTCTGGAGGGCGCTGAGAACGAGCTGGAAGTCGGAAGCGGAGAACACCGCGTTGAGGGCGCGGGCGGTGCTGTCGTTGCTGACGAGGGAGCTGAGGTTGTTGAAGACGTTGTCGACGGTGTCGGTCGTCGCGGCGTTGGTGCCGAGGGTACCGGTGACGGTGGTGGAATTGTTGAGGGCGCCGGTGGTGCCGGTGGTCGAGGTGGCGGTGGGGGTGCCGTTGGTCGAGGTGACGGAGTTGCTGCTCGTCGAACCGCTGGTCTGGGAATTGGTGTTGGCGGTCGAGCTGACGTTGGTCGTGCCGTTGACGGCGTTGCGGTTGTTCGTGTTGCGGGAATCGAAGCCGTTGGCGCCGGTCTGGTCGCGGCCGCGGGCGAAGGTGCCGTTGAGGCCGCCGGCGGAAACCTGGTAGTTGGCGAGGGAGGACCAGTTGACGCCGATGTTTTTCACGTCGGAGCCGGTGACCTCGACGAACTTGGATTCGATCATCACCTGGTCGGTGGCGCGGTCGAGTTGCTCGATGATGGGGCGGATGCGGTTCATCCGCGACGGGCGCTCGGTGATGACGAGGCTGTTGCTGCGGTTATCGACGACGATTTTGCCGCCGGCGGCGGCGTCGACGAGCGACGAGACCGTGGGGAGAATGTCGGAGGCGCGGGCGAAGTTGATGATGAAGACGTCGGTCGACGTGGGCTCCTGGAGGATGCTCTCGTTGCTGACGATTTTGATGATGTTGCCCTCTTCGCGGTAGGTGTAGTTGACCGGGGTGAGGACGCTTTCGAAGATCTGGCGCCAGGTGACGTCGCGGAGCTTGATCGTCGTTTTGCCCTGCAGGGTTTCGGGCATGATGATGTTGAGCTCGAAGAGGTCGGCGACGTTGCGGAGGATGTTGCGGATATCCTCGTCGGGAAAGTCGACGGAGAGCGTGTCGCGGCCGGAGGCGTCCTTGCTTTTGGCGGCGGCGGCGGCCGCGGCGGCGGCCGCGGCCCCGGGGGCGGATTCGGCCGCGGGTTTGTCGGCGAGGGCCGCGGGCGCGGGCGCCGCTTCGGCCGGGGCGACGGGCAGAGCGGGCGCCTGGGCGAGCACGCGGGCGGCGGGCAGGACGGCCAGCAGCGCGGAGACGGAAAGCGGCAAGAGCGTGCGGGTTCTCATTTTATCTCACGGGTTTGATAGGCCGGGTAATTTCTTCGTTGCGGTAACGCAGCGTGAAGGTGGTGCGGTCGATGGCGACGAGCTCGAGCTCGTAGTCCTTGTCGTTGAAGGTCACGATGAACTTCGTGCCGACTTCGAAACGGTTGCGGTCGATGACGAGCAGCGGGCGGCCGCCGATCATGAACATGCCGGAGGGGGTAAGCCGCTGGGCGAGGGATTCGAGAATCTCGCGGTCGCCGGAGGGCGCGGCCGGCTGGACCGGACCGGTACCGGGGCGGGGTGCCGCGCCGGGGAGTTTCGGCGCATCGGGATCGGGCAGATCGAAGTCGGCCGGATTGAAAGGATTCGGCTGGTCGGCCGGGACCGGCGGCGGGACGGGGCGGCGCGTGAGGCGCTCGGCGGTCTCGACGACCGTCTGGCGGCGCGCGGCGGGCGCGAGGTCGGATTTGACGGCGGCGGCCGGGAAGGCGGGGACGGCGGCCAACAGGAAGGCCGACACCGAGAAAAGAGCGGCGCGCAGGTTCATGGCAAACCGAGCAGTTCGAGGCTGAGGGCGAGCGTGAGCACACCGCCGCGGTTCGCCGGGCTGCTGGAGCAGCTGGCGCTGAGGATGCGGCTGTAGTGGGTGCCGCCTTCAAGTTGGCGGAGGAAGTCGAGAATCTGGGGCAAGGTCCCCTGCACGGAGACGTTGAACGCGATCGGCATGAACGTCGTCTTGGTCTTCGACGCCGAGCCGAGCGCCTCGGATTGGCGGAAGTCGATGAGGCGGACGCCGGTGTCGTTCTGCAGCTTGTAGAAAAACTGCGTGTTGTTGCCCTTCTGGCTGGCGCGGACGATGCGGGCATCGACGTCTTTGTTGGCGGCGACGACCGTCTCGTACTGTTCCTTGAGCTGAGCGGAATTCTTGATGTTGAGCGCGTAGCGCTCGGCTTCGGCGGACTTTTCCGCGAGCAAGGCTTCGGCTTCCGGAATCTCGCTGCTGCGGAAATAGATGCCGACCGCGACGAGCAGGGCGAAGGCGCCGCAGCCCACGCTGATCGGGTTCTTCTTCACGAACGCGACTAGTTCTTCGTTGGTCATCAGCGTCGTCCTCCCGGGGCGCCCTTGAGATGCAGGAAAAACTCCACGGCCATCTTGCCCGTCGCCGGATTCGGCGTGGGCGTGCTCGTGAATTCAAAGGTGTCGAAGAGGGCGAGCTGCTTGTCGGCGCGGAGCAGGTCGAGATACTTGGTGGCGTAGCCGCTGGCGGCATCGGGCGCGCCGCGCACGGAGAGCCGCAGGAACATGCCGGTGTCGCGAAGATCGACGCTGTCGATGGCGACGTTGCCCGGAATCGTCTCGCCCAGGCGGAGGAGCAACGTGGCGTAGGACGGTTTGGATTTAACGAAGGTGTCGACTTCGTTGAGCTTGGCCTCCTCGGCCTGGAATTTCTTGAAGAGGGCGACGGCTTGGTCGCTGGTGCGCTTGTCGCGGTCGATCTGGGACTGGACGGTGGCGATCTGGCCGTTGATCACGCGCAGCTGCCATTCCTTGAAGCCGAAATAAATCGTGAGCGACAGCGCGAGGAAGATGGCCGCGCCGTTGACGAAGAACGCGGTGCGGACGACCTTGATATCGGGCAGCCGTTCGTAGTTCCGGAAGTTCGGATGCCACGACGAAACCTGCGGGGAATCCACGGCCTTACTTTTTTTCTTCAGCAGCGGCAGCATGGGCGGAGGAGGATTGGGCCATCAGGCTCAGCAAGCCGAACCAGCGGATATCCTGGGCATTCTTCGCGAGGGCGTCGGGCAGCGTGATTTGCCGGGACTGAAGCCAAGGCACGGGATCGAACTTCAGGCTCGAGACGCCGAGGGATCCGGAAATCGCGGCGTCGAGCCACGCAAGCTTCGGCGACAATTGCGTGCTGAGGACCTGGCCGACGGACTGGCCAGTCTGCACCTCGTAGAAACCGATGGAGGATTGCAGCTCCTTGAGCAGTTTCTTGATCAGCAGCGGACCCATGCCCGTGAAATCGAAGGTATTCGAATAAAAGAGTTTTCGGGCGGATTCCTCATCCTTCAAGCCGAGCTCTTTCTGCACGATGGGCACCATGGCATCGAGCCCCTGCGGAATCGGACGGGACGCCTCGACGCCGCCGGCGGTGACGATGAACGAATGGGTGGATTCGGCCCCGATCTCGAGCACGAGCGTCGGCGTCTTGGCCTTGGCATGGGCCAAGCACTCGACCACGCCACCGAGGGTCGAAACGGAGCCCAACTCGAGGCGCTCGGGGTAGATGCCGGATTCAAGCAACTGCGTTTGCAGCGCAAGGACCTCGTCGCTCGGCAGCCCGCAGAAAAGCACGTCTTTCTGGACCGCCTTGGCGGCATCGAAGTCGGCCCCGTCGTTGGCGTTGAGAATGGCGATGGTGTACTTGTCCTGCTCGATCCGGAACTGCTGCGTGCAAACCTCGGCGAGATAACCCGGCTCTTTCACGCGTTTGAGTTCGAGAGAATAGCGGCGCAGGAGGCGCTTGCCGGGAAACACGCCCACGGAGGCGTGCAGGTAACCGCTCGGACTCTTCTTCGGCTGGATCTGCGAGATTGCCGCTTCCAGCGCGGGCGCGTCGTTGGGTGCGCATTCCCGCATGTCCTCCACCACAAACGGTGCCACCCGACCCGAAGTCCGCGCCAACATCACCGCATGATCGTTGAGCTCGACGAAAAATCCCTTGGATTTCTGGGAGAAAAGCATGCAGTCACCGCCTCAACGGCGGAAGGTCGCGCTGCCGGCGAATGTGGGTGGGTGTTTCAGCAAAAAAAAACGGCCTGGGCGGGAGAAAACCCACGTCGCGAGCCGGCCGCGGACCGTCACAAACCGGACCGGTCCTTACAAGATTAAACATTGCGGCGATACTTGGAGCGCCGGCCATTTACGGAATCTTGAGCAAAGCGAGGGAACCACTTCGCGGACTGCGGAAACGCGTAAATTCCAAGAACCGCGAAGCGGCCCGGCCGCACTTACTGAATCGGTCCGAAACGCATCCGCGCAGCGGCCGTTCGCGACAAAAAGAAAACCCGCCGCAGGCCGCGGCGGGTTGAAAGGGGAAACGGAGAAGGTCGTCGGCACCGAGGCCGAACGATCACTTCTGCCACGTACGCTTCTTATGGCGATTCGCTTTCAAGCGCTTACGGCGCTTGTGCTTGTTCATCTTCAGACGGCGTTTCTTTTTCAGGTTGCCCATGGTGTTTGAAAGTTGGCGAACGGTCACCTTGCGACGCTGATTCCGGAGTGTAAAGCCCGAATTTGGAAGCTCACGCCGGGCGAGCCGGAACCTCGCTCCATGCCCCGGCCGCGCTCGCATAGACCCAACGCCTGATCGTCGCCCGCGGGAAAAACACCGCGAGACAATCCCCATAGGCGTGCAACTGCGGGGCATACAGCGCCACGAGTCTCGCCAGCAAATCGGTATCCGTTTCGCCGTCACGCCGTCGGTTCGTCTTCCAATCGACCACCCAGACCTCCTGACGCTCCCGGTCGTGCAGCACGAAATCCATCACGCCGTCGATCCACGCATCGGGCCGCAACGGAGCAAAGACGCCCAACTCCGCGAGCCGCTCCCAACGCGGATCCCGCAACGTCGCCCACACCGTGCTCCCGCGCAGCGACTCCCATTCCTTCCGTCCGCGCACACCGAAACCAAGCCGATCTGCTTCCTCCACAAAGCCGGCAATGTGCTCGGCAATTGCGGCCTCGGAATCGGTCCACGGGAGAAACTCCAGCATCCCATGCCACCACAGGCCGTATTCGATCGCCTCTTCGGACGAAGGCTGCCGGCGCACGTCTTGCCCACTTTCATGCCCGGCCGCCCGGGTCCGGTCGGGCTCATGGGCTAGTTCGTGCGGGAGCAAACGATCGGGCAGCGGAGGCAATGCAGCCTCCGGGCCTTCACCCGCGGCGGGATCTGGGCCGGACTTTGCGCCGCTGCCTGATTCCTCGGCGGCCGAAGGCGCCGGCGGCGGCGAAGCTGCAATCTCCGGCCACGATTCGAGGTCCGCATTCCAAAGCTCGGCGAAACTGGGCGATTCCCGCTGCCGACCGCCGAAGTCCGCGAGCCAAGGCACCAGCAATCCTTCCCGCGGCCGGGTGAGTGTGACGTAGAGCAGACGGGTCAACTCGCGGACGCGCTCGCGATCCCGCGCCAGCTTCGTGTCGTCGGGCAAGCTTGCGGGGTTGAAATAGACGCGGACGCCGGCCGGATCACGGACCAGTTTCAACCCGCGCTCGGGGGCTTGGCCGATCCCGCGCCACAAACCGAGCACGACGACGACCGGCCACTCGAGTCCCTTGGCGGAATGGGACGTCAGCAGATTGATCGCAGCCGGACTGGGTCGTCCCGCCGGCCGCCCCGAGTCCAAGCCGCGCCGCAGTTCGTCCAGCCAATCCCGCACACCCGCGCCCTCCGCGCCTGCGGCGTCCGCTTCGGCGAGCAAGCGTTCAAGCTCTGCGGCCGCACCGCCGGCGGCGTCAACCCATGCGGCCTTTTCCGGCAACCGCGTCGCTGCGGCAAGCTCGCGTACCCAACCGCCCAACGCCAGACCGGCATCGTCCCGCCGGATGATGAAGGGGCGCACGGTTTCGAGCGCGCGCGCCATCGTTTCCGGATGCTGCGCCGGATCCTGCCAGGAGAAAGCACCGAGGCGCCGGAATTCCGCCGCGATCAGCCCGTCACTGACGCCAAACACCTCGCGCAACACCCCGGTCCATTCGAACGCGTCGTCGGGATTGGCGCAGACCGCCAACAACCCGGCGAGCCAGGCGTAAGCCGGATTGTCGCCCGCGCGCGAGCGGCGCGATTGCAGCGCCACCTCCAGCCCCGCCTGCTCGAAAGCGCGGCGGGCCTCGACCAACCAATCGTTGCGGGGCGCGAGGACCGCGACTTCGCCCCACGTCCGGACCCCGACCCCAGCAGGTCCGACCTCGCGCAGCCAAGCGGCCAGTTGGCGCGCCTCTTCGGCGAGCCACCCGCCCACGCCGACCGGCGGCTCGGCCGGCGGCCGCAGCGCGAAACGGCGCACCCAGCCGGGACGGTTCGCCGGCCCGGGCACGAGCGCGGTGTAGGGGATCTGCAGATACGGGCCCTGGGCGCCCGGCGCGGGCGGAAGCCCGAAATTGTCCGGCCGGTCCCGCCCGAAGGCGGCCGGGAGCGTGCCGTTCAGCGCCGCGACCACCGCCTGCGGCGTCCGGAACGTGACATCGAAGCGGAGGCATTCGCCGCCGTCGCCGGCCCGGTACGCATCGACATGGCGCACGAAATTGCCGAGGTCGGCGCGACTGCCGTAGATTGCCTGCTGCCCGTCGCCCACCAGGCAAAAATGGCCGGGCCGCGGCGGGGCCGCGCCCGGGACGCCCGGCCAGCCGCCGCGTCCGGCGCCGGGCGGTCGGGCCAATTCGACCAACACGGCGAACTGCTGCGGGTCCGTGTCCTGCGCCTCGTCGAGCACGATCCGCCAGCCTTCCCCGCGTATCCGGTCCAGCACGACAGGGTCGCCCAGCACCGCGAGCGCGGCGTCGATCTGGTCCGCATAGGTCTGGATGCCGCGGGCGAAACGCCAGAGCCGGTAGCGCTCCGCGAGTTCGGCGGCGAGCCGCGCCGCCGCCGCCGCGAGCCAGCGCTCGAGCGGCGCCATCCAGGCGGCCGCGCACTCCACCACCGCCTTGGCGGAACCCGCCGGCCGGTACAGCGGCAGGAAATCGTTTCCGGCCCACGCCGCGGCCCAGTGCCGCGCGCGCTCCTGGCTGGCGAGAATGTTGGCGCCGCCCCGCCCCGTCGCCGGCAGCGCCAACAGCTGTTCGAGCGCCGCGGCCGACGGCGCCGCCGCCGGGCCCGGGCCCATGCCACCGAGCAAAACCTCCGCGGCCGCGCGGTCGAGACTGCGGGCCAACGGAAACACATCCTCCAGCGGGAGGTGCCGCAGCCACGCCGCCAGCTCGGCCGGACCGAGCGCCGAAAACGTCATGGGGTCGCCCTCGAGAAAGTCCTCCCACTGCACGTCGTCGCCGTCGGTGACGACGGTCGGATTGAGGTTGATCCCGATGGTTTGTCCGTGGGTCTGCGCGAGCTTGAGGCAGAAACTGTGGATCGTGCCGAAAAACGCCCGGTCCAGCGCCTCCAGCGCAGCCTGGCCGGAAATCCTTTCCGCCGCCAATCGCCGCTGCAGCACCTGTCGGGCGCGCTGGCCGATCTGGCCGGCGGCTTTCTTCGTGTAGGTGACCACCGCCGTGCGCCGCAGCCGCGCGGCGGCATCGGGGCCGAGCGCGATGGCGGCGAGCCGTTCCGAGATCGCCGTGGTCTTGCCGGAGCCGGCGTTGGCGCTGACGGCAAAGTTGACGTCGCACTCGTCGCGGAAGCGTTCCCGGGCGCGTCGATCCGCCGGCGCCTCACTCATCGTCCGCTCCTCCGCTGAAACCGGGAAACGTCACGGCAAATTTCCGCGCGAGGACCGCCGCGGGGACCGGGGTACACGCCGTCGGCCACGGCGGTCCGGCGGGAGCGTAGTCGGAACGGTCCGGCGTCAACGCCCCGTACACCCCGCGGCGCAGCGCCTCGCCCAGCCACGGCAGCCGGCCCAGCGCTTCGTCCAGTTCCGGAAGACCGAGCGACGTCACCGCCCCCGGCTCGGGCTTGATCATATGCACCCGGCCGCCCGCGATGCCGAGCGAGCGCACCGCCGCAAGATAGACTCCGAGCTGCAGCGCAGCGCCGCTGCGACCCATGCGACGGGCAGACAGCTCCGCATCGCCACCGGTCTTGAAGTCGAAGATATCGACCTGCGCCCCGCGCCAATCGGGCCGATCCAGCCGAACGAGATCGAGGCGTCCCGCCACCGGCAACTGCAGGCCGCCGACCTCCAGCAACGCGCCGGCCGGCAGCCAGGCTTCGGTGGCCACGAACCGGCCCGCGTCGACGGCAAAGGCGTTGCCCAGCAGGACCCGACACACCCGCGCCAGCTCCGCCGCACAGGAATCCCAATAGCGATTTTCCGGCCACGCCACCCGCGCCGCTGCCAAAACGCCGTCCAAACGGGCCGCGGCTTCCTCGGGACTAGGCAGTTCGCCAAAACCGCGGACCGTCGGGCCGGCCGGGCGCAGCACCGCCGCCAGAATCTCGTGCGCGCATTGTCCGAGCGCCTTGCGGCGCGTGCGGGCGAAGGGTTCCCATCCGATGCGCTGCACCCGCAGCACCGCCTCGAACCAGAATTCCGCCGGATCCTTGACGGCGCGCTCGATCAAGCGCGCGGGCAGTCGGGCCGGAGTAACAAGCGCGGGATCGCCCGCAAAAAAGTATTCGTCGAACGGCCGGCTAGCGTCCCGGCGCCCGGACCAGACCGCGCACCACTGCGCGCCGGCCGCATCCGGTTCCCTTGCGGCCGGCTGCGTCCGCACCAACCGCGCCAGCAATTCATCCGGAGCCGTACCCGGAGCCGCCACGCCTTGCGCGCGCAGCACCGCGTCCAGCCAACGGTTCGGGGCCTGCGGCAACTCGGGGTCTTCGGGCAAAGTCGCCGCGGCGGAGAAGATCACGCCGTCGCGCGCATCCCGGGCGAGCGCCGCGTAGCCGGCCCGCTCGAGCCGAGCCTGCTCCTCCGCCGTGAACAATCCGGGCACGGTCGCCCGCGGCGCGAGTTCCGTGCGCTGCAGATCCGTCAGCCAGCAACTCGCTTCCTCCCGCCCTGGCCAGACACTCGCGTTGGCCTCCGCAAACACCACGTGGGACCAAGCCAGCCCCGCCGCCCGCCGCCGGCTCGTCAGCGTGACCCGCGCAAATCCGCCGTGCGACCCCGTCTGCTCCGGGCTTTGGCTCCGTGGCAGAAACGAGGCCAACGCCGCCAACACAATTCCGACCGGATAGGCCGCGGCATCCGGCCGGAAAATCCGCTCCAACTGCGACCAATGTTCCGGCTCGGCCAACCCGAGCTCCGCGCAAACGGCCCGGACACGCGCCGCGGCGGCGACGACGGTGACCGTATCCGGCCAATCGGGACGCAGTCGCCGGACCCAGGTCGCGAATTCCGGCGCCGCGGCTTCCCACAGGGGCAGATGCGCCGCGACCCCATGCGTCTGGCAGCGGTCGAAGCTGCGTTCGCAAAGCCGCCGCGCTTCCGCCAGCGGCACGGGCGCGAGGCCGTCGGCCTCGAGCCAAGGCCACAGCGCCAGCAGTCCGGCCACGACCGATCCCTCGCTCCAAAAACCGAGCAACGACCGCAGCTGCGAGACTTCGCTCTCGGGCTGGCCGGCAGCCGGAAGCAGGTCCGTAAACGGAATCCGCCGCTCCCCGAGCGCCCGGACCAGAGCGGCATGGGCGGCATCCAGCCGCGGAAAAATCACGGCGATGTTTTCCGCGCCCGTCCGGAGCAACCGGTCGATCTCTCCGGCCACGAGCGCCATCTCGTCGTCGCGCGATCGGCCGACCAGGACACGCACCGCCGCGACGTCGCCCGCTCCGGTCTCGAGCAAGGCCGCGGCGCCCGCGCCGGCCGTGAAGGGATCCGCCACATCGAGCGGCAGCGGCCCCGTGCCGAGTCGCTGTTCCCACCACGCGATCCAGCGTTCGTCGGGAGTCGTCGGACCGGCAAACTCGGGCGCCGGGAGCACGACGGCGACGTCGACGCAACGGTGGACGAAGGCGAGTACGTTGGCGGCCTCCCCGACCGCCTCGGCCCCCAGCCCGGCCACGAGCACCCGGCCGCGCCGGGCGGCGGCGGCGGTGGTCCGGCCCGCGGCGCGGTGCGCTTCAGTCGCGGCGAACGCATAGCCGAGGGCGCCGACCCAATCGGTCAGGTCCGCGAAGATCTCCCGCAACGGCGCCAAAGGAAAATCGGCCGCGCCCAAGCCGGCCTGCAGGAGGGCATCGAAATCGTCGAGCGCCCGCTCGGGGTCGCTCTGCAGGCTTTGCCAAAACCCCCAGGCCCGTTCTCCGGGTACCGCCGTTTCCAGCCGCCGGGCAATCGCCGCGCGCAATCCGAAAAGCAGCACCTCGCGGCCCAGCGCCGGCCGGCAATCGCCGCCGGTCTCCGCCCATTTCTTGCGGGCCAGTCCGGGGGTGAGAAACTCCACGCCGAGGAGCGGCACCCCTTCGCGCAGGCAGCGATGTTTCAAGCCGTGGGCCTGGCCGCGGGTGGCAACAATCACGTAACTCCGGACCAAACGGTCCCGCGTGGCCCCGAGCCACGGGCGGATCACCTCCGACCAAGCGGAGTCCGCGTGCCGGGCGAGGTGCAGCTCGAGATTACGGTTCACAGCGGGCGCATGAACACGCAGGCCCGCGCTGAGTACAACCGCATTTCCCGCTGCGATATTTCCCCACTGGATTTCAATTTACGAACGGCCGGGCCGGGCCGAAGGTGCCCTGTGCGTTCGTCCCTCCGGCCGATTCCCCTGCGCTCGAGCCTCGGGCTCCGTTTCGCTCTCGCCGCCGCCGCCATCTTCCTCCTCGCGGCCGCGACCCTTTTTTCGGTCCAGCGGAGCCAGGCGCGCGCTCTCGGTTCGTTGCTGGAATCGGAAACCCGGGAACGATCCCACCTGCTGGAGGAACTTGTCGACCTGACCGGCCAAGCCCTGCGCGACTTCACTTCGGACTATTCGCAGTGGGACGAAATGGTCGCGTTCCTGCGCCAGCCGAAGCCCGAGTGGGCCGCGATCAACCTCGATGCCTCGATCAAGAACTTCAAACTGAGCGGAGCCTGGGTGCTGCGGCTGGACGGCACGCTGGTGCACGCGACCGCCGGCGAAGCGCCGGCCCCGGCTCCCTCCTTGCCGTTGCCGCCCCACGTTCTGGCCGCGTTGCTGGCCAAGCCGCCGGCGCGCAATACCTTCGTCCCCTCCGGAGGCGATGTCCTCGAACTCTGCCTGGCGCCCATCGTGCCCTCCGCGGATACGACCCGTTCCTCGGCGCCGCTCGGCTGGCTGCTGGCTGGCCGCATCTGGGACCGGACTCTGCTCGAAAAATTCGGCGAACTCGTCCGAGGCAAGACCTCGTTGGGCGGGGCGCAGTCGCGTCCGCCCATCTCCTCCGCAGAAGATATCGGCCTGCGGCTTCCGCTGGCGGGCCCGGACGGATCCATCGTCGCCTTCCTCGACTGCCGGATCGAGGCCGAGGAACTCAAAATCACCGGACGGCAAAACCGCATCGTCTTCTGGCTCCTGACCGTCATGGGCCTCGTCGCCGTGGTGCTTGCGATCTGGATTCCGTACGCGCTGGTCCTGCGGCCGCTGCGGACGGTATCGGCCAGTCTCGCCGCCGGCAGCCCGGGGCTCATTCAGCCGCTCGTCGCCCGCACCGACGAACTCGGGCTGGTCGCCCAATCCGTCCGGACCGTTTTCGCGCAAAAGGCCGAACTCAAGGGCCTGCTCGACGAGCGAACCCGGCTCGGGCGCGACCTCCACGACGGCGTGATCCAGACCGTCTTCGCGGCCGGCATGAACCTCGCCGCCGCGCGCCGCGCCGTCCGGACCCATCCCGGCGAGGCCGAGCGGATTCTCGAGGAAACTCGGGTGGAACTGAACGCTTCGATCCGGGAACTGCGCTCGTTCATCGACCAACTTGAACCCGAGCCGATCCCGGAACGACCGCTCCCGGACGCGATCCGCGCCGCCGCGCAACTCATGCAGGGGATCCGCACCTTCAGCGCCCGGCTCGATCTTGATCCGGCGCTGACCGCCGCCCTCGGCGCCCGGCAACGGCTGAACGTACTCGGCATCGTCCGCGAAGCCTTGAGCAACAGCGCCCGCCATAGTTCGGCGACGGAGATCCGGATCACGTTGCGCAGTTACGGTTCGCACGCGGAGCTCGTCGTTGCCGATGACGGCACCGCCGATTCGCGTCCAACGGCCGCCCAAGGCAGCGGCCGCGGGATGGAAAACATCGCGGCGCGCGCGAAAGAGCTGGGCGGCGAACTCGCCGTCGAAAACGGTCCCCGGGGCGGCTTCGAAATCAGGGTCTGGTTCCCGATTTGAAAATGCCGCCTTGCCGGCCGCCGTTTCCGGAAAACGAAAAACCCCGGCCGGAATCCGGACGGGGTCGAAATCGATGCTGCCGGGATTGCCCCGGTCGCAGCTTACTTGGCCGAGAGGGCCTTGGCGGCGTGCGCCTTGCCGCGGGAGGCGGCATTCTTGTGCACCACGCCCGACTTGACGGCTTTGTCCATCGCCGAGGCGTACTCGGCGGCGGCGGTCTTGCCGGCGGCGACGTCCTTGGCGGCAATGAAGGAATCGAGACGCTTGCGCAGGGTCTTGAGGCGGGTTTTGACGCCACGGTTGCGCTCGGTGAGGCGCACGGACTTACGGGCTGCCTTGATCGCGGATTTGGTGTTGGCCATGGTGATACGAAGATTCGAAGCTGGCGAAAAACTCAATTGCACGGTCGGGAGTCAAGGGTTTTGTCGGCCACGGACGATTTAGGAGCGAAAACTTTTCCTCCATTGCAGCCGGGAAATCCCGATGGGAATCATGGCTCGCGCCGCGATCCCCGATCCCTCATCCCTCGAAACCGCCGCTTTACCCCATGACCGCCACCGCTGCTTCAACCATCCGAATTCTCCTCGTCGACGATAGCCAACTCGTCCGGCGCGGCATCAAGTCCGTGCTCACTGCCGAAACCGAACCGCCCCTGGAAGTGGTCGGCGAAGCCGGCAATGTGATCGAAGCCGTCAGCGAGTGTCTCCGGCTGAAACCCGATGTCGTTTTGCTCGATGTCCGGCTGCCCGACGGCACGGGCTTCGACGCGTGCCGCGGCATTTTGCAGGCGCTGCCCGATACCAAGTTTCTCGTTCTCACTTCTTACTCGAACGACTCCTTCGTCTACGAAGCTGTCACCGCCGGGGTTCAGGGTTACCTGATGAAGGAAATCGATCCCGCCGGTCTTGTGCAGGCCATCCACGATGTCGCCGCCGGCCGGTCGATTCTCGATCCCGAAGCCACCAACCGCGTCCTGCGTCTGCTGCGCACGGGCAACGGCACGTCCTCCGGCACCGACCTCTCTTCGCTCTCGCCGCAGGAACGCCGGGTCCTGGCCCTCGTCGCCACGGGGCTGACCAACAAAGAAGTCGGGGAAAAACTCGGACTGAGCGAGAACACGGTGAAGAACTACCTCGTCAACGTGTTCGAGAAACTGCAGGTCAAGCGCCGCGCCCAGGCGGCGGCGATGTTCGTCCAGCAGACGAATCCGGACCGCTGATCCGGGATCAGACGGTTGCGCGGGCTTGAGGAGCCTCTGAAAAACGCGCCGCTGGTCCCCGCGTGGGAGCGGCGGCGTTTTTTTTCGGAAGCCAGAGAGCAAAGAAGAGGGCGAAGCGGTCAAAACGGGGCTGAGTGGTGGTGCGGTG
>NEUS01000111.1 GCA_002288455.1 Opitutia bacterium Tous-C1TDCM | reverse complement strand
GGCCCAAAGACGAAATTGGTCTGCGTCTGTACCCCGAACAATCCGACTGGCACGGCTAACGAAGAGGCTGAGCTTTTTGCATTTGTGCGATCGCTCCCGCCGCATGTGGTCTGCGTGATCGATGAAGCCTACGCTGAGTACCTGCTCCATCCGCCCGATATCCGACCCTTGATTGGAGAAGGCCGAAAAGTGATCGGCTTAAGGACCTTCTCCAAAATTTACGGACTGGCCTCGTTGCGGATCGGATATGGCTACGCCGGTTCGGATCTATGTCGTTTGCTGAACCGGCTTCGGCAGCCGTTCAATGTCAACGCGATCGCTCAGGCGGCCGCAATCGCGGCCGTCGGCGATCTTGGCTTCGCCCGCCGGTGCGCCGAAGCCAATCGAGCCGGACTGAGGCAATTGGCGGAAGGACTTGGCGCCCTCGACCTCGAGACGGTCCCGAGCGTGGCAAACTTTCAACTCGTCAAAGTTGGCGATGGGGCCCGGGTGTTTGGCGACCTACAAAAATTGGGGATGATCGTTCGGCCGGTTGCATCTTATGGCTTGCCGGAGTGGATCCGAGTCACGGTCGGTTCGGAGCCGCAAAACGACCGCTTGCTTTCAACCTTGCGGCAAGTCCTGCAATGTCGCGACTAGCCGGACTGCGGCCTGAGCTCGGGAGTGCGGGGCGGATCCAGAAAAAACACTTGCTCCAATCAGATCCTTACCGTTGATCGTTCTTGGAGTTTGGCTGAAAATAGGGTCTTTCCCTCCCGTCTTTTGCGACGCGGAGTGAAAATCTTAGGTCTGCCAAACTCCGGCAGTGGATTTTTTCCATAAAATTCCGCTTCCCTCAATCATCACTTTTTGCCTTAACTGTCCCACCATATCCGCACGCCAATGAAGAAAACTATCCGTCTCGCACTCATCTCTGCCGCCATGGGAGCTCCGGCTTTCGCTGCCCCGTTCATGGCAATCGGCGACGGCGCCGAATTGTTTGTCACCGGGACCTTGGGTCTTCGTGCAGATGACAATGTCTTCTTGGCAAGCGGTCTGCCATTGAACCCCGCCCGAGCGGCCAGCGCGACGAACCCGATTCAAGAGGAAGTTGATGACGTCATCTTCGACATTAATCCCGGCGTCGATATCACCTTCGGCAAGAATGCCCAGCTTCAGGGCAATCTTTCCCTTGTCGTGGCGTTTGCGAACTACTCCGACAACAGCAATCTCAACACCACGTTGTTTGCCGGGAATTTCGCGTCCAAGTACGACGACGGCAAATTGAAGCTCGGATTCAACCTCGGCTACAACGAGCTCAATCAAAATTCCGTAGATATTCGTGGCCTTACTCGTCGCGACGTCTTCAACGCCGGCTCCAATGCCGAAGTGGAAATTTCACAGCTTACCTCCGTCGGTGGCGCTATTGAGTTCCGGACCGAGAATTACAAGCGCTCCACGTATTCCGATACCGACACGCTCTCGATCCCGCTCAACTTCTACTACGAGCTTTCCCCGAAGGTGGACCTCAGCATCGGTTATCGCTATCGCGATACCCAAGTCGGCATCGGAAGTGATTCCACGGACCATTTCTTCAATGTTGGTGCGCGTGGAGAGTTCTCGCCTCTTTTGTCGGGAAGCTTCGCGATTGGTTTGAACAACCGTGATCTTGACCGCGGTGGCAGTGACAACCAACTCGGTTTGGATGCCAGCTTCTCCTATGCTGTCACTCCCAAGACGTCCCTGACGTTCGGTGCGAGCAACGACTTTGGCACGAGCCCGCAGGGCGCTCAGCAAAAGAATCTTTCGTTCAACGTCGGACTGCAGTCGAAACTCACCGCCGAGTTTGCCCTCACCTCCGGGGTCAGCTGGCGTGCGATCGATTATGGGACCCGTACCGACGACTACGTCGAATGGCAACTTGGCGGTGTGTATACGGTCAATGCCAACGTTTCTATCCTTGGCGGCTATACTTACCGCAACAACAGCTCGGATCTGGCTGGTTTCGAGTTCAAGAACAACGTTTTCAGCGTTTCGGCGAACTTTCGCTACTGATCTAGGCTAGTCGCTTGACCAAATTTGGACGGAAGAAGATCGTTTCGGTCTTCTTCCGTTTTTTTGTCCCCAGATGAAAAGCTTCACTCATCGACATATTCTGGCGTTTGCTTTGTGTAACATATTCCTGTTGAGCGGATTCTCCCAATCTCGCGAGGCGGAGAAATCGAAGTCTTTGCCTGTACCGACGGTACCTGTGGACTATGTCCTGCAGCCTCAAGATGTAATCCGAGTCCAGGTCTTTCAGGAAGAGGAAATCAACAAACAGGGAGAAGTCGGTATCTCGTCCGAATCAACAATAACATTGCCGATGATCGGCACGATTTCTGTAGCAGGATTGACGGTGCGGCAGGCGGAGCAGAAAATTCGAGACCTCTACGACAAAGATTTCCTCGTGAACCCGGGGGTTTCTGTGAACGTTCTGAAATATTCTGACCGGAGCGTCAACGTCGTGGGTTCGATCAAGAATGCCGGACGCGTCCAGTTCCCTCCGGAAAAGGGACTCACAATCTTGGAGGCGATCTCGCTAGCCGGTGGCCATGATCGGCTGGCTGACTTGAAGCGTGTAAAGTTGACGCGGAAAAACGAAACCTCGGTCGTTAACGTCGACGATATTGTGAAAGGTGGGGCCAAAGATGTGGCTCTGGAAGTGGGCGACGTTGTGTTTGTCCCTGAGCGAATCCTCTAAGTCTTATTGAAGCGAATCCCTATGTCGTCGGAATCCGGAGAGAAACAATCGCAGAACAGCAGTGGCTACGGTTACAACTACGGAGGTAATTATGCCGGCTATTCTGCCGTGGGGTACGGCTATGGTGAAGGTGGTGGCGGCGGGAGCCACTCGCAGCGTACTTTTCAAGATTATCTGCTGATCCTCCGGGAACGGATCTGGTACATCGTCGTCGTCTTCTTGGTGGTCTTCTCCAGTTCACTGGTATATACTTTAAGCGACACGAAGATTTACCAATCGAGTGCCACGGTCCAAATCTTCCGTCGTGATCCGACGGTTATGCAAGTGCAGCAGGTTGTTGATACGGATATTCGCTCTGCCGAAGACCTCAACACGCAGATCAAGGTAATCGAGAGTGTTACGATGATCCAGCGGGTAGCCGAGCGTATTACGGGCGACGATCTCAGGGCGTTTCTCGCCCCCTACGAACGGGCGGGAACCGATATCACCTATGTCGCCGAGATTCTGGCGAAGAATCGAAAGATCATTCCTCAGCGTCTTACCCTGGTAGTTACGGTCGCCTACCAACATCCGGACCGTTTTGTCGCCGCAAAGGTGGCCAACTTGTTTGCGGAAGCCTACTTAGACCACAATATTTCTCTCCGAACCCAAGAGTCCAACAATGCAGTCGAGGGGCTGAAAGGTACAGTCGAAGAGCAGCAAAAGCGTGTCGAGCGCATGGCTCGCGAACTGCAGGAATATAAAGAGAAGAACAACATGGTCTCGCTGGACCAGCGAAAGGATATTGTCAGCGAATCGCTCAAGGCAATCAACGCCGAGAAGACCCGCGCTCAGATCGCGATGAATGCGGCCGAAGGCCGGATTAATCAGATTAAAGAGGTACGGCAGCGAAGTGGGGATTTGACGGAGTTGCCGTTTATCGCATCCCAGCCTCAAGTCGTCCAACTGGGGCAACTTCTTGCCGAGCGCAAGATCGCGATCGCAACCCTGCGGGAGCGCTATCGCGACAAGCATCCGAAGATGATCGAGGCGCTGAATTCATTTCAACAAACCGAACGTGAGTTGAAGCGTGCGGTTGAAAATGTCAGCGCTCAGGTGGAGTCGGATTTTCAGGCCGCTTCCCGTACTTTTAAGAACCTGGAAGAAGATCTTGCAAAGCGGACAGAGGATTCCCTCCAGCTTGATAGGGCGGCGCTCGAATACAACGACCGGGAACGGGAGTACCGCACCAACGAAAAGATCCTCGATGCCATAGTGGCCCGTAGCCGGGAAACGTCCATGACCAGTGGGATCACGACCCAGAACGCCCGCATTGTGGACAAGGCTGCCCCAAGTCCGGAGAGCAAGCCGATCTCGCCCAATGTGCCGCTTAATCTCGGTCTCGGCATCGCCGGTGGTCTTGGACTCGGTCTAGCGTTTGCGTTCTTCGTCGCGTTCATCGATGACCGCGTGAAAAGCTCGTACGATATTGAAGGCGTTGTCGGTCTGCCGCTGATCGGAATCATCCCGCAGATCAAGCGGATGGATCAACCGGATAAGGCCCAGATTGTTATCAATAATGCAGACCGCCAAGTCTCCGAAGCATTCTTGACTCTCCATTCTAGCCTGCGGCTCAAGGATGAGAGCAAGAATGCCAAATGCATTTTGGTGACCAGTACGATTCCGGGCGAAGGCAAATCCTTTACGACCACAAATCTTGCCCTGACGTTTGCCGCCCACGGCGAGCGCGTCGTGGTGATCGACTGCGATTTGCGGAAGCCGAATATCCACAAATCTTTCCGGCTCGAGAATCTCAAAGGGGTAATTGATATCTGCGCCGGCAAGGCTACAATTGCGGACGTCGCGATCCGCAATGTGCATCCCAATCTCGATGTCATTCCGGCGGGCGGGCGAGCGAAGAATCCCACGCAGATTCTCAACAGCAAGGGGTTCGAGTTGATGATTTCAGATCTACGCAAGCAGTACGACCGCGTTTTTATCGACACACCGCCACTCGCAGCGGTCAGTGACGCATTGATCATCCTGCCGCTTGTCGATGGTTCGATCTTCACTATATTCTTCAACAAGGTGCGGCGCAAGGCGGCACAGTTTAGTGCCAAAAAACTGCTCGAGGCGAATGTGCCGAATTTCGGGGCGGTGCTCAACGGTCTGAACCTCGCGGTGTCCGGCTACTACTACGCCCAGTACTACGACAAGTCCTACAAGGATTATTATGTCGTGATGTCGAAGAACGACACTGAACAGGAGAAGTGATTCCGGGCTTCGCTGCTGTCAGCGCGCCGCCGCCCGGCGCAGCCGGTCGTTGATCGCGGCGGCGAGGCCATCAACGCCCGGAGCTTTTTCAATGTGCAGACGCCGGTAGCCGGCGCGATCCAATCGGCGCAAAGTGGCGAAAAGCGTCCGCGCCACTCCGGCCAAGTTTCCCCGGCTATCGAACCAATGACAATTCAGTGATCGCTTGCCCGCCGGCTTGCGGACGAAAACATAGGCCTCGTCGCTACGGCTCACGGACATGTCGACAGCGGAATCATGGAGGATCACCGGTGTGGCCGGACTGTAGTGCCGCGCGAGAAGGCCCGGGGCGATATGCGGTCCCTTAATGGCCCGCTTGGCTGACGATCGAATCTTAACCGGACAACCCAGTACCTGTTCAATCTCGACGGCGGAAATGGATCCCGGACGCAACAGCACAGGCCGGCGTGGTTCACGCAGATCGACGATCGTTGATTCGACGCCGATGTACGCCGGGCCGCCCTCCAAAATGAATCGAATCCTGGAGCCGAGGTTGTCTCTCACGTGCTCGGCGGAAGTTGGGCTAACGTAGCCGAAAGGATTGGCGCTCGGAGCCGCGAGGGGCAGCCCTGTCAGCCTGAGCAGCCGCCGGAAAACGGGATGCGAGGGCATCCTAATGGCGACGCTGCTTCCCCCGGCCGTGACGATATCCGGCACGATGGCCCGTTTGGGCAGCACCAGCGTCAACGGACCCGGCCAGAATGCGTCCGCGAGCTTGCGAACCGCCGGGGTGACCACGGCGAGCTCTTCGATCTGGGCTAGACGCTCTATGTGCACGATCAACGGATCGCTGACCGGCCGGCCTTTGGCCCGGAAGATGCGGGCGCATGCGGCGGATGAGAGGGCGTTCGCCGCCAAGCCGTAAACGGTCTCGGTCGGAACCGCGACCAACTCACCCGCCCGCAGTCGGGAGGCGAGCATCCTGAGGTTGCGAGCCGTTGGGCGGAAAATCTTGGCGGCAAGGCTCGGCATGACGGCGCAAAAAAGGCCGGAGCTTGCTCCGGCCTCTGAAACTGGCGATCGGCGGCGGCGGCTTACTGCGCGAGCAGTAGATTCCGCGAGTGCTTGATCGTACGGGTGACGGCGCGCTGGTGCTTTGCCGTGAGTCCGGTGTACTTGCGCGGCAGAATCTTGCCCGTGTCGGTCACGTAGCGGACCATGGCCTGCGGGTTAGTGAACGGAATTTCCGCGGGAGTGGGAGTCTGCTGCTTTTGTTCGGTAGTGCTCATGGCTCGAAAAGGAAAGGAGAAGCTGAAGCTGACCCGAACCATGTCAACGCGCATTTTGGGTTGGCATTCCGAGCGTGGTCCGGAGGTATGGGGCCCGCGCGTCCCCGTAGCTCAACTGGATAGAGCAGCGGTTTCCTAAACCGCTGATCCCGGTTCAAGTCCGGGCGGGGACACCACCTCTGAAAAGGCCGTTTTCAGAGGAGAAATCGGCCTTCTTTCGCGTTCCGGAGCTAAAGGACAGAACGGACAGATCTGCCGTTGTAAGCGCTCGTAGTCACCGGACCCGCTGCTTCAGCGCGGCGGCAACGATGGCTTTGGCCCAGGGGGGTGTCGCGGCGAGAGTCTCGGGCGCGATGATTCTTCCCGCCACAATATGCAGCAATAAGAGCGTACGCGGTGCGGCCTTGTCCAAGTCCGACTCGGCGGAGTTGTCCCACAATGCGAGTTCCGAAAGGTGAGGGAGGAGCCGGACTAGGTTGAGGCGGCTGCTCTCCCAGCGCTCGCGGATCTTTCTTTCCGGGATGTCATGACCGCCGGCTGCGACTCGGGCGGCAACGCGGCGCAAGTGGTGCTCGACGGAAGATAGTCCGACGAACCAAACCCTGACCGCCATGCCGTTCCGCGCCGCCCGGACGAGCAAGTCGGGGATGGTGTTGGCGCCGAGCGTGGTTTCGAAAGCGAAGTCCGAACCTTCGGCGATGGCGCGTTCTAGGCGCTCCTTGCCCATGGTCCAGGCCAGCGAATTTGCCTCGGCCGCGCTCAGGCCGGGGTTGCGGCGCAGAATCTCCCGGGTGATTTCGTCGGGATTGTAGTACTCGCTGCCTGCCTGGCGCAGGAAGGCGCCGCCGACGCTGCTTTTGCCGGCTCCGTTAATGCCGGCCAATACCGTGATTGTTCCTCGAGACTCCGCCTTCTGTTCAGGCATCGTTCCGGGTGGCGCGGACTTTCAGGGCGGCTTTGCCTAGAGCAGCGGGAGTCGCTGCAAACAAGGCGGAGGCTGCATGGCGTGCTTCCGGAGTGTTCATTCGGGCCACCAAGTCGTCGAATTCCGCCGACAAACTGGCGAGCGGCGCACGGCGGCTTTGCTGCAAAGCCTCGTATTGCTCGGCCGACAAGATAACGAATTCTCTGCGGTTGTGGCGCGTGACGGCGAGCGGGCCTTTGGTTGCGCGCCGGGCGACTTCGCTGAACTTGTTCTTCAGGATACTCGACGACACTTCAGCGAGTTCAGCCAAGGCGCCCGTCCCCGGAGCGTTCGACGAAAGCGGTGCAGTAGACATAAACCCGAGAATTCCCATTTTGGCTAAAATAGCAAGATCGGCCAAATGGGCCTAGCTACCACGCCTCCTCGTCGGAACCGCCATGCGTTCAGCTTTTCGCCGGGACACCCGTCAATCTGCGAGAGACGCGAAAGCTCGCTTCAGGGTGAGGATGACGGTGATCCGAAGGGCCCTTTTTGGCGTTTGGAGAGGTTTCCCGCTCCCCTTGCGACCCACCTAGGAACGGGTGCCGAAACCGGCTGTTTTTGGCCCGGTTTTGGGAGGCGAAGATTTCGGCCGAGTGTCTACTGAGTGTCTACTTTTGCCCTCGTACGACGGAAGTCCGAAGGTTTCCTAAACCGCTGATCCCGGTTCAAGTCCGGGCGGGGACACCAGTACCTTCGCGAGCGTGGATGGCGGGATTTGCGATGCAGGCTTGCGGCGGGGATGCCGCCATCGCTTGGCTGTTCGCACCATGGCTCCCAAGAAAGTCGCTATCCTCACTGCCGGTGGCCTCGCGCCCTGCCTCAGCGCCGCGGTCGCCGGCTTGATCGGCCGTTATTCCGAGGTCGCTCCGGCGGTCGAAATCATCTGTTACCGAGGCGGCTACAAGGGCCTGCTGCTGGGCGACTCCATCAAGGTGGGGCCCGCGGAGCGCTCTCAGGCACCGGTCCTCAAAGCTCATGGCGGCAGCCCGATTGGCAACAGCCGCGTCAAGCTCACAAACGTCAAGGACTGCGTGAAACGTGGTCTGGTGAAGGAAGGACAGAATCCCCTTCAGGTGGCGGCCGAACAGTTGGTCCGCGACGGCGTAGATGTTTTGCACACCGTCGGCGGTGACGACACCAACACGACTGCGGCCGATCTCGCCGCCTACCTCGCGAAAAACAATTACCAACTCACGGTGATCGGTCTGCCCAAGACGATCGACAACGATGTGATTCCGATCCGTCAAAGTCTCGGGGCTTGGACCGCGGCGGAGGAAGGGGCGGACTTCTTTGCTCGCGTCGTGGCGGAATGCGGGGCCAATCCGCGGATGCTGATCGTCCATGAAGTGATGGGCAGAAACTGCGGCTGGCTGACGGCGGCTACGGCCGAGGCCTACCGGCGCCGATTGGTGCACGCCGCGTTTGCTCCGGGACTCGGTCTGACCCGCGAGCGGTTGGACGTCCACGGCGTCTACTTGCCGGAGCAGCCTTTTGAGGTCGAGGCCGAGGCGCGACGCTTGAAGTCGGTCATGGATCGCGTGGGAAACGTAAACGTATTCGTGAGCGAAGGCGCCGGGGTGGATGCCATTGTGGCGGAAATGTCGGCCCGGGGGCAGGAGGTGCCACGGGATGCCTTTGGACACATCAAGCTCGATGCCGTGAACCCCGGGAAATGGTTCGGGGATCAGTTTTCCAAGATGCTCGGAGCCGAGAAAGTTTTGGTCCAGAAGAGCGGATATTTCGCCCGGGCAGCACCGGCGAACGCCGCGGACTTGGAGCTGATCCAGCGTTGTGTCGACCATTCGGTCACGTGCGCCCTGCGGCGAGAAAGCGGCGTGGTCGGCCAAGACGAGGCGCGTCACGATGAACTGCGGGCGATCGAGTTCGAGCGAATCAAGGGCGGCAAGCCGTTCGACGTCGCCGTCGGCTGGTATGGCGAGTTGTTGGCGGCAATCGGGCAGCCGTTTGTGCCGGCCAAGGTTTTGTCGGGCCACCCCTGAGAAACGGTGGCTTTTCACGCCGCGGTGTCGACCGAGCTCGGCGGATTTGGCGGCCCGGGAGGGATGCGGTCGGACCTCTTGCCGCCGCCTTCGGCAGACGGCAGCTCGAGTTGAAACGGGCCGGGCATTTACCCGTTTTTCGCAAGCGGGCGCTCGACTTGGCGCCGATCATCGCTCTATTTTCGCATCACCCCTTCCCGAGCTGCCGGGATTCCGATCCGTCCGATGAAAACCAACCTTCGCTTTGCGTCGGCGCTGCTCTGCTGTGCCGCTACTCTGATTCCCTCCGTCGGTTTCTCCGCCCAGTACGACCAACGGCTCGGCAACCTCTCGACCCGGGCCCAAGTCGGTACGGGCGGAAATGTCATGATCACCGGCTTTGTCGTGCAGGCGGGCGCGCCGAAGCGCGTGCTGATCCGGGCCGTGGGGCCGCGTCTGGCGACCGCGCCGTTCGGCATCGCGGGTACGCTGGCCGATCCGCAGGTCCAATTGTTCAACAGCGCCGGCGTGCTCGTGCTGGCGAACGACAACTGGCTGGCCGGCGATGCTGCGACGATGGCGTCGGTCGGTGCGTTTCCGCTGGCGGCTAACAGCCGCGACGCGAGTCTGGTGGCTACGTTGTCGCCAGGCGCGTACACGGCCCAGGTCAGCGGGGTGAACAACACGAGCGGGGTCGCGATTCTTGAAATTTACGATGTGACCGGGTCCGCTCGCCTGTTGAATCTTTCGACGCGGGCGCTGGTCGGAGCCGGGGCGAATACGTTCTTCTCCGGCTTGGCCGTGGCTCCGGGCGGCGGCGCGAGGCGAGTGCTCGTGCGCGCGGCCGGGCCGGCCCTGTCGGCGCTGGGGGTTTCGGGCGCATTGGCCGATCCGGCGATCGCCGTAGTTGATGCCGCAGGGCGGCAGATTGCCGGCGGAGCCAACGACAACTGGGAAACCGGCGGGGCCGCCGCGCTGACGGCCGCCTTCGCCCAGGCCGGGGCGTTCCCCTTTGCCCGGGGCAGCAACGACTCCGCGCTGCTGCTCGATCTCGCGCCTGGCAACTACGTGATCCAGGCCAACGGCGTCGGCGGTTCCTCGGGCACCGCCTTGGTCGAGGTTTACGATTTGTCGCCGGAAACGCTTTCGACCGTGAGTGTGCGTGCGACGGTGGCGGCGACGGACAATACTTCCCTGACTCCGGCCCAGTTTACCGTCTCGCGAGTCGGGGCCACGACGGCGCCGGTGACGGTGAGCTACACCTTGAGCGGCACGGCGGTGGCGGGAACGGATTTTGCGCCGCTGCCGGGGACGGTGACAATACCCGCCGGGGCGACTTCGGCGACGGTGACTTTCGTGCCGCGGTCGAACCCTGCCAATGTCAACAATCGCACCGCTACGCTGACGCTGGCGCCGCAGAGCGCCTATGGCGTCGGCGAGAACGATCGGGCGTCCGTGACAATTTTCGCCAACAGCGGTTCGCTGTATGTCTCCACACTGCGGACTTTGCCGGCAGCCGCGAATTCCACCGCCTACGGCACCGCGATCGTGCAACTGGCGAGCGACGAGAAGTCGGCGTTGGTGGGAGTTTCGTTCTCCAATCTTAGTTCGCCGCAGGTGGTGGCCCACCTGGCAATCGACGGCAACTATGTGTTCAATCTGCCTCAAGGCCAGGTGACCAACGCGCTCTGGACCCTCGCCGCGGTGGGCACGTATTCGACCGCCGATCTGGTGGCTGCGATCAAGGCGGGGCGCGTGACTGTCAGCATCGATACCGCGCTCTATCCGACCGGTGAACTCGGCGGCAGTTTTGTGCGCAGCAGCGGCAGCGCTGCTTTCAACCCGCCGGCCCCGGCGCCCGCGGTCGACCTTTCGCGGATCACGCCCACGGATGCGGCGCGGTTCCTGACGCAGGCGACCTTCGGGCCGACTCCGGCCGACATCGCGGCGGTGACGACCAAGGGTTACCAGACTTGGATCACCGAGCAGATGCGATTGGCGCCGACCTCGCATCGCGCGGAAACGATGCACGACTTCAATCGCAACCAGACCAACGGGGGCACCGGCAATCGCGACCCTGTCACGCTCGCCTACGCACGCCCGGGCGGCACGCACCGGCAGGCGGCCTGGTGGAACGTCGCGGTGACCGGCGAAGACCAATTGCGCCAGCGCGTCGCGTTCGCGCTGAGCCAGATTTTGGTAATCTCGGATACGAACGGTACGATCGGCCAGTGGCAGGAAGGAGCGGCCAATTATTACGATCTGCTGGTCAGCGGCGCGTTTGGCAACTTCCGCGCGCTCCTCGAGCAGGTGACGCTGAGCCCGATGATGGGGATTTACCTGAGCTCGTTGAGAAACGCCAAGGCGACCTTCGATGCCCGGGGGCAGCCGGTGACGCTGCCGGACGAAAACTACGCCCGGGAAATCATGCAGCTCTTTACTATCGGGCTGCACGAGCTGAATCCCGACGGCACGCTGCGGTTGGATCCCAACGGTCAGCCGATCCCGACCTACACGCAGGAAACGATCGTGCAAGTGGCCAAGGTTTTTACGGGTTGGGGCTATGGCAATGGCGCGGCCAACGCGACCGCGACGGCCAATTTGTTCCGCGGCAGTCCCGCCAACTACATCAATCCGATGATGCTTTGGCCGGCGTTTCACGACGACACCGCCAAGACGATCTTCGGCGGCAAGGTGATCCCGGCCGGGCAGGGCGGGGTGAAGGACCTCAAGGACATGCTCGACTCCTTGGTCGAGCACCCCAACACCGCGCCGTTTATCTCCCGGCAGCTCATCCAGCGCCTCGTCACCAGCAATCCGAGCCCCGGTTATGTGTATCGGGTGGCCCAGACCTTTGCGAACAACGGGGCCGGCGTGCGGGGCGATCTCGGAGCGGTGGTGCGCGCGATTTTGCTCGATGCCGAGGCCCGATCCCCCGCCGTTGCCGGCACCGCGACTTTCGGGAAAATGAAGGAGCCGTTGCTGCGCGCGACGGTTCTCTTCCGGGCGGTGGCGGGCGGATCCAATTCCGGCCGTTTCAATATTCCGAATCCCGAAGGTTCGCTCGCGCAGGCGGCGCTGCGGGCCCCGACGGTTTTTAACTTCTATGAGCCGAACTTCGTGTTGCCCGGCGCCGTGGCGGCGGCCGGCCTCTACGCGCCGGAGTACCAGATTCTCACGGACACGACGGCGATCACGCAGCCGAACTTCTACTACAGCTACATATACACCAACCGATCGGCGACCGATCTCGCGCAGCAGACTGTCGGGCTCAACTTGGCGAACTGGTTGGCGCTGGCCCGGACGCCGGCGACGCTGGTAGACAACCTCAACCTGCTGTTGGCCGCGGGCTCGATGCCCAAGGCCTCGACCGATCGCATCGTCGCGGCGGTCGGCGCCATGCCGGCCAACTCCGTCGCCAGCGACACGGAGCGCGTGCGTTCCGCGATCTACCTCGTGCTCACCTCGCCCCAGGCCGCGATCCAGAAGTAATCTCCTGCCGTGCCATGAATCCCAAGAATCCCACCTTCGATCCGAACCGTCGCAAATTCCTCGGCCAGTGCTGTGCGGCCGTGAGCGCCACCGGCATGCTCTCCACGTTGGCGCAGTTGCGGCTGATGGGTGCCGTCGCCAGTCCGGACAACGGCGCGGTGCCAGCGCGGGCCGGCGCATTGCCGCCCGATTACAAGGCGCTCGTGTGCCTGTTCCTTTCCGGCGGCAACGATGCCAACAACATGATCGTGCCGGCCGACGCCGCCGGCTACGCGGCGTATGCGTCGAACGCCGGTCGCGGGGCGATCGCACTGCCGCAGAGCCAATTGCTCGCGATCAACCCGACGCGGAGCGACGGGCGGAATTGGGCGCTGCATGCCAGCCTCAACGCCGATGTCGCCGGCACCAACAACACCGGCCTCAAGTCGCTCTTCGACGCCGGCAAAATGGCGGTGCTGGGGAACGTCGGTACGCTGGTTGTGCCGACTACCAAACAGCAGTACACGTCGCGTTCCGTGCCGCTCCCGCCGCAGTTGTTTTCCCACAACGACCAGCAGGTCGAATGGCAGAGCAGCGTGCCGGACAAACCGTTTTCCACGGGCTGGGGCGGCCGGCTCGCCGACCTGACAAATGCGTTCAACACGAGCAGCAGCGTCTCGATGTCGATCAGCCTCAACGGCCAGAATTCGTTCCAGGTCGGCAAAAATATCGTGCAGTTCGCCGTTAACCCGGGCTCCGCGATCGCCATCTCCGGCTCCTCCACCAGCCTGACGGCGCCGGCCGGACTGCGGACGCGTGCGCAGAACGATTTGTTGGCGAGTCCCAATGCCAATCTGTTCGAGACGGCCTTTGCCGGCCTGACGTCCAACGCGATTTCCGACAGCGCGATGATTTCCGGTATCCTCAGAGGCAATCCGCCGTTCAGCACCGCGTTTTCGACCTCGGGTCTCGGCCAGCAATTGCGCACGATCGCGCGGCTGATCGCCGCCGCGCCGCAACTCGGCCTCAAGCGCCAGATCTTCTTCGCCCGGGTCGGCGGCTGGGATCTGCATGACGCCCAACTCGGCGCGCACGCGAACCTGTTTGCCGATGTCAGCCGCAACGTGTCGGCCTTTTACCGCGCGACGGTCGAACTCGGCTGCGCCGACCAAGTCACGACGTTCACCGCGTCGGATTTCGGCCGCACCTACAATACGAACGGCGACGGCTCCGATCACGGCTGGGGTTCCAACCACCTGGTCGTCGGCGGGGCGGTCAAGGGCGGCGACATCTACGGCAAAATGGCCGATCTCACGATCCGCGGTCCGGATGACAGCGGTTCCCGCGGTTCATGGATCCCGACGACGAGCGTCGACGAATATTCCGGCACGTTGGCGAGTTGGTTTGGCGTCAGCCCGACCAACCTACCGGTCGTTCTGCCGAATATCGGTCGTTTCGCTTCGCCCAATCTCGGTTTCCTCTGAGGCGCGGGGACGGGCGTCCCGCGAAGCCGAATTCCCAGTTTGTCGATGTCGACCCGGCGTGCGCTGACGGTGGCGGTGTTCGGCTTTGCCGTCGTGGCCGTGGTCAAACTTTGGCCACCGGGACCCGGTGCGGGGGGCGACCGGACGGCACCGGCGTCTAAGGCGACAGCGGCGCCGGGGGCGGAACCGGCACCGAGGCCGATCGGGGACCTTGGCGTTACGCCAATCCCGTCGCTGGCAGCCGGGGCGCCCGCTTCGACCGAGATCTTTGCCGAGTCGGATTTTCCGATCGTGGCACCGCTGAACCAACCCGGATCGACGTTGGCGCGGGACCTCGCGACCGTGGCTGCCGTCCTTGATGCTTGGCGCACGAATTTTCCGCGGGAGGGCAATCCCGTCGGCGAGAATACCGATATCACCGCGGCTCTCAGCGGCTCGAATCGACTGGGCTTGGCCCTTATCCCGAAACGTCATCCGGCGATCAACGCGGAGGGCGAACTTTGCGACCGCTGGGGTACGCCGTTCCGGTTTCATCAATTGAGCGGCGAGCACATGGAGATCCGCAGCGCGGGGCCGGACCGGAAATTTGCCACGGAGGACGACGGGCGTTGGCAGCCGATGCCAGGCGTGCCGTAGACCGGTGGGCCGGAGAGTCGCTGCAACTTCGCGGCGCGCGGGCGCGTCTCGACAACGGATTCGCGTTTCCCATCGTTCCCCTCGCCATGTCTCTTCGTTTTCCTGCCGGCCAAGCCGGTCCCGCTTCTTCCCGTTCCGGCGCGCGGCGGCGTTTTCTCCGGGCTTTCACGCTCCTCGAGATTCTCGTCGTGCTTGCGATCATCGGCCTGCTCGCCGGGCTCGCGATCACCAACGTCGACAAGATTTTCGGCGGGGCGCAGATCTCGACGGTCCAGCTCTTCGTGCGCGAAAGCATGAAGACGTCGCTCACCACTTACCGGATCCACCTGGGAGATTATCCGTCGACCGGCGACGGACTGCAGGCGCTCATCACCCGTCCGTCCGCCAAGGGCGACCGCTGGAACGGACCCTACATCGAAGGCGGGAAGGTGCCGCTGGATCCGTGGGGCGAGCCTTACCAGTACGCCTACCCGGGCACGCGGAACAAGGGCAGCTACGATCTTTGGTCGAAGGGTGCCGACAAGCAGAGCGGTTCGGAGGACGACATCGGCAATTGGGATTCGGCGGCGCCGACGGAAAAATAATCCGGCTTCCGGCGGACCCGGACGCGCCCGCGGCGGTCCCCGGTCCGCGCGC
The DNA here is from genome assembly GCA_002288455.1 of Opitutia bacterium Tous-C1TDCM. Classification (GTDB taxonomy): domain Bacteria; phylum Verrucomicrobiota; class Verrucomicrobiia; order Opitutales; family Opitutaceae; genus ER46. Next base: position 437 of record NEUS01000111.1, on the reverse strand, counting down.
CCTGTGGATCCGCTCTCCGCCATTTCAATCCGTCGGGCCGGCCGCGGCTTCACCTTGCTGGAGGTGCTGCTGGGCCTGGCGATCATCGCGCTGCTGGCCGGCGTCCTGATCGGCGGTTCGTCGCATCTGATTTCCGAGCAAGCCGTGACGCCGCACGATGTCTTTTGGAAGGCGGTGCAGGAGGCGCGGAAAGCGGCATTGAAATCGGAGCGCGAGGTGCGGCTGCGGTTCGACGCGCGCACGAAACGTTTTGTCCTGCTCGACGGCCGGGCGCCGTCGCGGTTGGCGGCCGACGGCGTCACCCGCGAGGAAGCCGCGTTGAAGGAATTTGCGGTGCCGGTGCCCGAAGGCGCGGAGCTGACGGTCGATTTTCTTTCCGCCACCAAAGGGGGAAACATGATCCTCGTCGGCGGCCTGATGATGGAGGGGCAGCCGAT
>NEUS01000110.1 GCA_002288455.1 Opitutia bacterium Tous-C1TDCM | reverse complement strand
AGGCGTAAGCCCTGGCGGGCAGGTGAAAGTTGAAGGTTGAAAGTTGAGCGCTGAACCCAAATTCGGCGCTCACGCTCCACCACAGAGGCACGGAGGACACAGAGAAAAGGGCTTGGAGGCAAAAAAGGTTCCAAGGACCGATTCATCCCTTACGTGAGCCCAATTCCACGTGTTTTCGGCCGGTTCGGTCTCTGTGTTCTCCGTGTCTCCGTGGTTCAACTGCGTTTGCTCGGTTGAAAGATCGGGCCGGTCCCGGTCCCGTGCCTCAAAGCCCGAAGAATCGCCGCGCGTTTTCCGTGCTGGTTTGCGCCAATTCCTCGAAGCCGACGCCGAAGACTTCCCGCGCCGCAAATTCCGCCGTGTGGCGCACGTAGGCGACTTCGTTGGGTTTGCCGCGGTGCGGCATCGGCGTGAGGTACGGCGCATCCGTTTCCAGCATGAAACGCGACAACCCCTGCGCTTTCGCCGCCGCCCGGATGTTCTCCGCCGTCTTGTAAGTGAGAATACCGGTAAACGAACCCACGCCGCCGCGCCGGTTCAGTTCCCCGATCTCGGCCGCGCCTTCCGTAAAGCAATGGAAGACGACGCGCGTCCAGTCGACGCCGCTGGCGTCGATCAGCGCCACGCACTCCGCAAACGCCCCGCGCGAATGCACCACGACCGGCGCCGCCAGCCGTTTCGCCAAAGCCAATTGCGCCGCAAACGCCTCCTGCTGCCACGCAAAGATCCGCGCCGCCGCCGCGGCATCGTCTTTCGGCAAATGAAACCGATCCAACCCGCATTCGCCCAAGGCCACCGGCCGCGGATCCCCGCTTGTCCCCGACCAATACGCTTCGAGTTGCGCCGCCTGCGCGGCCCAGCCTGCGTCGACCGAACACGGGTGCAGTCCCGCCGTGAACGCGATCTGAGCCGGGTGCGCCGCCGCCAAGTCGCGGTAAAGCGCCCAGTCGTCCGTCGAGGTGCCGATCGTGATCAGCGTCGCGACGCCCGCGGTTTCCGCCCGCGCCAAGATCTCGGCCAACTGGCCGCGGCGGACGAAGCTTTCGAGGTGGGTGTGGGTATCGATCAGAGCCATGACGGAGCGGCCGGGCGTCGGTTCAACGCAAGTAGAGGGAGCCGTAGCGTTCCTTGAGGTACGCCACGAGATGCCGCGGGGACAATTCCTCGCCGGTGATCCGACGCACCAGTTCGAGGGTGCCGAAACGGCGGCCTTGGACATGCACGTGTTCGCGCAGCCAACCGAGCAGCCAGCCGAATTCCCCGCGGGCAAATTCCGCCTCCAGCTCCGGCCGCAGCGTGCGCACGCGCGCCCAGAGCTGGGCCGCGATCATGTTGCCGAGGCAGTAACTCGGGAAATAGCCGAAGGCGCCGTCGCTCCAATGCACGTCCTGCAACACGCCGGTGCGGTCGTCCGCCGGCTCGAGCCCGAGCAATTCCCGGGCGGCCGCGCGCCACGCCCCGGGCAAATCCGCCACCGCCAAGTCGCCCGCAAAGAGGCGTTTCTCGATCTCGAAGCGCAGGACGATGTGCAGGTTGTAAGTCACTTCGTCGGCATCGACGCGGATGAGCGTCGGCTCGACGGCATTGATCGCGAGGTAGAGTTCCTCGGAACCGACACCGGCCGTCTGCGCCGGAAACAACTCGCGCCAACGCGGCTCGAAATGCGCCCAGAAGCCGCGGCTGCGGGCGACCTGGTTTTCCCAAAGCCGGCTTTGCGATTCGTGCACGGCCATGCCGGCGTTGATCCCGAGGGCGGTGCCGAGCTGCGCCGCCGGCAGGCCCTGTTCGTAAAGGCCGTGGCCGGTTTCGTGGATCGAACCGAAGAGCGCGTCGAGCGGCTGGTCGGCCTGGTAACGCGTCGTCATGCGCACATCGGAGCCGGTGCCCGAACAGAACGGATGCAGCGAAACGTCGATCCGGCCGCGGCTGTAATCGAAACCGAGCTTGGCCGTGACTTCGCGCAAGAAGACCTGCTGCGCATCCGGCGGAAACCCGCGGAGCTTGGCCGCGGCGGCGCGGGCGCGCTCCGCCTGCGGCGACGCCGTGATCGCCCGCACGAGCGGCACGAGGTCGCGTTTCAATTCCGCAAAGAGCCGGTCGACCGCCGCCGCCGTCAGGCCGGGATCGTGTTTGTCCAACGCATAGTCGTAGGGCGCGTCGCCACGCCCCAGATACGCGGCCTCGCGGCGGGCGAAATCGAGATTCGTCGCGAGCACGGGCGCGTAGCCCGCGAAATCGTCGGCGGCCTTGGCCCGCGCCCACGCATGGTAGCCGCGGCTGCCCTGGGCCGCCTTGGCCCGCACGAAGTCCGCCGGCAACCGCGTGGCGCGGTCGTAGTCGCGGCGGGCCTGCGCGACGATGGCGAGGGCGTCGGCGTCGAGGGCGCCGGCGGGCCGGGCCTCGAGCCGCGCGAGCAATTCGCCGATCCGCGGGTGGCTGGCGGCGGCGTGCAGGACTTCGGCGAGGGCCGCATGCTGCCCCGCGCGCATCTCGGCGGCGCCGGACGGCAGGTTCACCTGCTCGTCCCAGCCGAGCAATTCGGCGACGGTGCCGAGGGTGTGCGCGCGTTGCACGGCCTGGACGAGTTCGGCGAGTTCGGAATCGGGCGACATCCCGCGACCGTGGCAGGAGCGCCGCGCGCGACGCGAGCGCGGAGTGGCGACGGCGTCAAAGCCCCGCGAACCGCGCCAACCTCCGAAAAATGAATTGGCCCGCGGACCCCGGGCCGCACGATGCCGGCGTGTTTTCCGCGTCCCGTCGCCCGTGGCTCGTCGCCGGCCTCGCCTTTTTGGTGCCGTTGGTTTTCGCGGCGCTCACCGGCCACGCGTGGGAAGACTACTTCATCACCCTGCGCTCGAGCCGGAACCTCGTGGAAGGCCACGGCCTCGTCTTCAACCCCGGCGAAAGGGTGCACACGTTCACCTCACCGCTCGGCGTACTGCTGCCGGCGCTCTGCACCTGGCTGGTCGGCCCGGGCCGCGAGGAGGCGGCGCTCTGGCTTTTCCGTTTGCTCAACGCCGGTTTCCTCGCCGCCGGGGCCGCGTTGCTGTGGCGCCGGGTCGCGGAACTGGGCCTCGGGGCGCCGGGGCGGTGGCTGCTGTTCGGGCTGCTGATCGCGGACGCCAAGCTCACGGACTTTTCCATCAACGGCATGGAAACGGCGATCCTCGTTTACTTCCTGCTGCTGCTCTGGACGGAAATGGAAAAGCCGGGCGGCCCCCGCATCGCCCGCGTGGCCGTGGCGGTGGGCGGACTGATGTGGACGCGGCCGGACGCCTTCATCCTCGGCGCGGCGGTGCTGCTGCCGCACCTCGCGATCCGCGGCGGCGAACCGGGCCGGATCCGCCGGCATTGGCCGACGTGGTGGCGCGGCGTGCTGCTCGGCGGCGCGCTCTACGTGCCTTGGTTTGCGTGGGCCTGGTGGTACTACGGCACGCCGGTACCGCACACGATCACGGCGAAATCGGCCTACATGGCAGCGGCGGATTGGCGCAGCCTGCTGATGCTGCCGGTGCAATTGCTCCGCGGGGATTCGATGCTGAACGATTTGTTCATGCCGTCGTATTGGGTCTTCGGCGGCTGGCCCCCGGCCCTGAAACACGGGGCGCATGCGCTCGCCGGCATCGCGGCGCTCGCCTGGGTCGTGCCGCAGTTTCCGGCCGTGGCCCGGCGCGCCTCGCTGGCTCTGTTTCTCGGCATGTTCTACGTGTGCTCGATCATCCTGTTTCCGTGGTACGTGCCGCCTTGGACGGTGCTGGCGGCGCTGGCGCTGGCGTTTTTGGCCGACGCGCTCTACGCCGCGGCGGCCGCGGCGGGCCAGGCCGCCGGGCTCGGCGGTATCCGGATTGCGGTGACATTGGCGCTGGCGTTGCAGGCGGCGGTTTTCGCCGGCACCGCGTGGCAGATGCGCAACCACCAGCGCATCGTGGAAACGGGGGTGCGCCGCGACGTCGGCACCTTCCTGCACGAGCAAGCCAAGCCGGGCGACACGCTGTTCCTCGAACCGCTCGGCTACATCGGCTATTTCTCGCAGCTTAAGACCTACGATTTTCCCGGGCTGAGTTCGCCGGAGGTGGTCGCCGCGGTGAAGGGCGGCGCGCGGCGCTACGCCGACATCATCGCGACCCTGAAACCAAGATGGGTGGTGCTGCGGCCGGCGGAAGCGGCGCGGCCGGAGTTCAAACAGACCGGCGTGCTCGGCGACTACCGGCTGATCCAATCCTGGGACGCGGTGCCGCAACTTGATCAAGTTGCCTGGTTGCCCGGACGGCCCTGGGTCGAGGGCGAGGCGCGCTACCTGCTGTTTCGGCGGCGTTGAATCGGCGGGATTCCAGAGTCGGAAGTTGAGAGTTGAGCGTTGAGAGCCGAAGGACGGCTCCGGCCCACAGAAAACGCACCCGCAACACAGTACGTTCGAAGCCGAACGGTTTTGCTCTCAACTCTCAACCAAGCTCTCTCAACTGCATGAGTTCGACTCACGAACCTTCGAACAAGGTCTCGCCCGGATCGATGCGGACCTGGCCGCCGTCGGCGTGCAGCGAAAGCGTCGGGCCGCCGGCATTGAGGCGACCGGTGAGGCGCCGCGTGCCGGTGGCGCCGTCGGTCACGGCGAGCGGCAACTTCGACGCGACGCGGCCCCAGCGGCTGGAGGCGCGCACCTCGCAGGCGGCCAGCGGATCGATGCTGACCCTGAGGTTGCCGCCGGAAGTCACGAGATCCGCGGGGCCTGCGATCGTATGCGGAAAGCCGACGATCAAGTCGCCGGCCTCGGCGTAGCCGTCGAGGGGCCCGCGCGCCATCATGACCTCGATGTCGCCGCTGGTGTTTTTCAAGGTCGACGGGCCGCCGATGGTGCCGGTGCGAATCAGGCCGCGGAGCACGCGCGCGTTCACCGGACCGAGGCAGCGGGAAACAATGATGTCGCCGAACTGCGTCGCGGCGTCGATCGAGCCGTCGATGCGGCGGAAGGTGATGGCGCCGTTTTCGGCGCGGGCTTTGACGTGGCCGGTGAAATTGCCGACGGCGATGGCGCCGTTGATGGTGCGCAAATCGAGGGTGCTGCCGCGCGGCACCGTGAGGCGGAAGGCGAGGTCGACCTGCAGTTTGTCGTGCCAGATGAAGCGGGCGCGGGAGTCGCGCGGATTGCGCGCGGTGATCGTGACGACCCCGGGCGCGGCCTCGGCGGCAAGCTGGACCGCGGCGAAAACCTGGTCCGCTTCGGCGGGAGTCGCCGCGTCGATCCCGATTTCCGCGGTGAGACGCACGTCCGCCGTTTCCCCTTCCTCGACCGTAATGGAACCGCGATAGGTATCCAAAATCACGCGACCGCCCGGCGCCAGCGGGAGCGTGCGCTCGAAGCGGCGCTCCGCCGCCCCGCCGGACGGCAACAGGCCGCCGATCAAGATCAGCAAAAAGAGAATCCGGAAGGGGCCGCCGCCGTGCATCGCGTCCAATCTTGGCGCGAATGCGCCCCCCGCAAGCCGTCATCGCCGCGGGCGCTACGCCCGGCCCGGTGGGCAAAGTCCGCAGGCCCGGGACCGACCCGGACCGAAATCAATTGGTCCGGACCAAAATGCTGCCGCCGCTGGAACGCAGCTTGAGCACGGGGCCGCCGCCGTTGACGGTGCCGGCGAGCTTCGAGCGACTGCGAGACGAGCCTTCGAGCGTGATCGTGAGGCCGTCGGCGTCGACGCTGCCGCCGCTGGTCGAGGCATCGAGGCGGAAGGCGGCCTTGGGATCGACGGTCACGCGCACGCTGCCGCCGGAAGTACCGAGGGACGAATCGGCGGACAACGGACCGACGAGCGCGGCGCGGATGCTGCCGCCCGAAGTGCGGGCCTGGAGGGAACCGCTGGCGGCATCGATGCGGATGTCGCCGCCGGAAGTCTCGAGTTTGGCAGAACCGGCGACGCGGCCGACGGCGATGTTGCCGCCGGAGGTGTCGAGGTTCACCGCGGCGGCGGCCGAAGCGAGGACGATATTACCGCCGGAGGTGCGGGCATCGGCCGTGCCGCCGAGGTTGCCGAGTTTGATCGAACCGCCGGACGTGCGGACGTCGAGTTTGCCGGTGAGGTCGCCGACGGTGATGTTGCCGCCGGAGGTCTTCAGTTGGGTCGCGAAGGCCGCGGGCACTTCGACGACGATGTCGATGCGGACGGGATTGCCGTTCCAGGAAAAGCCCGTCTTCGAAGGGTACTTCGAAATGACGGTGACGTCGTTGCCGTTTTGCTCGAGGGTGAGCTCGATTTTCTTGAGCAGTTCGTCGGCCTCGGCGTCGGTGTCGGCGCGAATCTTCTGGCGAAGCACGACCTTCACAGCGGAGCCGCCGGTCGGATCGACCTCGATGGCGCCGCCCTGCGTCTCGACGCGGAGCAAACCGGCGCCGGAGACGGGAAAGGTTTTCTCGACGGTCCGCTCGATGGCGGCGGAAGCGACGGCGGCCACGGCAAAAAGGCCGGCGGTAAGAAAGGAAAGACGTAGGATGGGAATCATGGGGAAAAGGCGGATGCGGGCTAAGAACCCGGCCCGAGGCGGAAAGTTACAGAGCAAATGCAGGGGATTGCGGATTGCGAAATGGAGAGAGTGGGATCGAACGCGACCGCGTTCCTCCTCCGGTTCATCCGGTTTCCAAGTCCTGACCTTCCTGTCCTCCCAAAAAAATCCTGGTCCGGCGGGAAAACCGCCGTTGCCGCAGAATCAATTCCCGCGGTTCAAACCTTGGCGCTGTTGTCGCACTTGAAGTGGACCTGGGAGCGGCGGAGGCCGTGCGCCTTGAGGGCGGAAGTCTGGGCCGGATCGCGGCTCTGGATGAGGAAACGGCGGTTCTCCGCCGCCTCTTCCTCGGCGGCGAGAGCGGCGATGCAGACGAGCTGTTCCGCCCGTTTTTCCAGCCGGTAGGTCGGAAAACCGACATACCGGTGCAGCCAACTCAAGGCGGCACCCAGCGGTTCTGTGGAAGGCGAAGTCATGGAAGTCAGCCGGCGAACCTACGCCCCCGGGCCCGCGGTGCAATCCTGCGAATGGGCGATCCGGGAGCAACGGCCGAAGCCGGGGATGGATCCCCGGAAAGGCAACGGCAGGGCCGGTAGGATTTCACCCCATAGCGCCGGGCCCCGGGGCGGCCCACTATGTTCCCGTGGGTTCCGCCTTGCCGACGATCACCGAGCGGAAACAACCGCCGGCCCGTGGTCCGAAGGGGCAAGAGAACGCCGAACGCATCCGTCTGGGCCACGGCCGGGAGAGGCACCCGCGGCGAATCTGGGCCGGGATGGCGATGGCGGTCGGGCTTTTTTTCGCCATCTGGGGCGCGAAGCTCGCGGTCATCGACCGTTTCGGCAGCGACCTCCCGTACTGGGACCAGTGGGCGAAGGAGGGCGACCTGCTGCTCACGCCGTGGTTCGAGGACCGCACCCTCTGGCGAAACCTGATTCTGCCGCACAACGAACATCGGATCGCTCCGACGCTCGCGATGAACCTCGGGCTGGTCGTCGCCGGCGGCCAATGGGATGCCCGGGTTCAGTGCGTGGCCGGAGCCGCGCTGCCGGCGCTGATTGCCGTCGGGCTGCTGCTCTGGGCCCTGCGCCACGTGGGCCGCGGTTGGGCGGTGGCGACCGGTGCCCTGCTGCTGATTGCCACTGCGGCGCCGATCGTCTGGGAAAATCTGCTCGGCGGCTTTCAGTCCCAATTCTACTTTCTCACCGGGTTCTCGTTCCTCGCGCTCGGCGGGCTGCTGAACGCACCGGCGTTGACGTGGCGTTGGTGGGGAGGATTCGGCTGCGGACTGCTGGCGCTCGTGAGCATGGGCTCGGGGCTCCTCGTCGCGGCGCCGGTGCTCGCGCTCTCGGCTTGGCGCGCGCTGGCCCGCGGACCGGCGCGGCGCGGCGCCGGGTTCACGTTCGCCGCCGGGCTCGGTCTCGCCGGCCTCGGCGCAGTCCTCCACGTGGAAGCGCCGTGGCACGCGCCGTTGCACGCCGCCGACGCGGGTGCGTTCCTCGGCTACTGGATCCGCTGCCTGGCCTGGCCGCAGCCGGGCAGTCCCTGGCTGGCGGCGGTGATCTGGCTGCCGTGGCTGGTGCTCCTCGGGTCCGGCGGTCGGACCGCCCCCGGCCCGGCGGCCAAAGCCGAGACCTTCATCCTCGCCGCGGGTCTGTGGGTCCTGCTCCAACTCGCCGCGGTGTCCTACTCGCGGGCCGGCGCCGGCGGCGGGTATCCGGCCAATCGTTACGGCGAGATCGCCGCCCTCGGCCTGCCGTTGGCCTGGCTCGCGCTCGCGCGGCTTGCGCCGCGGATCCGCCCGCGCGCGGCGGCCGCGGCCGGCGGCCTGTGGCTGACTTTGGTCGCTGGTTGCATCGCCGGCGCCGCCGCGGAAAGCCTCGCCGGGCCCCTGCCCGCGAAGCGGCGCGAGAGCGCCGAATTCGAGCGCCACGTGCAGGCCTTCGTCCTGACCGACGACTATGCCGCCTTCGCGCTGCGGCCGTTGCCGTTTCCGATGGCGGATTGGCTGGCGCGCATCCTCCGCCGCGCCGAGATCCGCGCCGTGCTGCCGGCCAGCGTGCGCCCGCCGCTGCCGCTCACGGGTTTTGCCCTGGCGGCCGGGCCGCACGCCCCGCCCCTCGCCCATCGTCGCACCCGGACCGTGGCCGCGGCCGAAGCGTGGCAAAGTGCGCCGCTGCCGGCCGGCCCGGGCTGGTGGAAAATCGAAACCAGCGGCCCCGCGTTCTCGGCCGGACGGACCGGATCCCCCGCGCCGCCCGCTCCGCTCCGGTTCACTCGCAGCGGCGCGTCCACCTTTCCCGACCGGCGCGCGGAAACGGTCGCCGCCACGCGTCCGCCTTTGTCGGATACCTGGCGCGCCGCCTACGTCCGGGCCGGGCCGGGCGCCGGCCGGTTGTCCGCCCACCCCGGGGCGGGCGGCGGCTGGCTGGCGCTGAGCGAACCGGTGGCGGTCTCGAGCCTGAGCCATCGCACGCGCACGACGGCGCAACAGGGGCGCTGGATCGGCGGCGCCGGCCTGGCCCTTTGGCTGATCGGCGCGGCCGGCTGGCTCGGTTTTCGCCGCGCCCGCCCCGCGCCGGTGCCGGCCAAGGCCGCTGCTTTAATCCACCTCAACGCTTCGGCGCCGGGATGATTTCCGCCCAAACCTCGGGATCGAAACCGACGAGCGCGACCTTCGGGCCGATGACGAAGGGGCGTTTCACCAAATTGCCGTTGCCGGCGAGCAAGGCGAGGACGTCGGCGTCGGCCATGGCCGGGAGCTTTTCCCCGAGTTTCAATTCGCGGTATTCGCGGCCCGAGGTGTTGCAGAGTTTGCGGATCGCACCGCCTTGGGCGGCAAGCATGCGTTGCAATTCCGGCAAGGGCGGCGGCGTCTCGCGGATGGCGCAAACTTCGAACTTCGTGCCGCGGGCCTCGAGCCACTTCACGGCTTTCCGGCAGGCGTCGCAGGTGGCGAGGGCGTAGACTTTGAGCATCGGCCGGGGGAACGTTCACTTCACCCAGTTCGGATGCTGGATCACGAATTGCCAACGGCCGCGGAAGATCCCGAGTTCGCCATAGAAGCGAATCGCCGCGCCCGCGGCAAAGTCGGCGCGCAGTTTGTTGCGCAGGGCTTCGTCGTAGGTCCAAACATCATACGTCTCGCCCAGAAACTCGACGGCGAGGCGCGTACCCGGGGCGACTTTGCCCTCCACCCGGAAGAGCTTACCCTTGAATTCGTCGTTCCGGATGTTGCGGCCGGCGGGAATCGTCGCGGCCGTCAGCGCGGTTTTCGCGAGGTCGATCTTGTCGTAGCCGATTTTGTTTTCCGTCGGGGCGGCGGCTTCGGACGACGGCTTCGTCAACGCGAGCCAGCGGTCGGCGCGGCCGTCGGCGACGGTGACGAACTTGGCCGCGACCGGGAAATGGTCGGAGAAACCGCTGCCGGTCGGGCCGTCGCCGCTCCAGCGCACCGGCAGACCCATGGCGTCGGCATTGAGGCCGGGGAATTTCGAGACGGAGAACGAATTGTCGACGTACTGCACGCCGCGGTAGTCGTACACGCCGCGGCTGACGATGAGGTGCATGAGCGTGCCCCACTCGCCGCGGAAGGTATCGCTGCCGCGCTCCGTCGGCGGCAATTCGTACCAGAGGTTGTAGAGCGGGCGCTCGGCCTGGCGCACGGCGAGTTCGTTGCCCTGGGAGCCGAGCACGTCGTTCATGCCCGTGGTTTTCATCGCGGGGTAGCGCTGGCGCTGGTTGTACTGCGAATTGAAATCGCCGCCGAGGACGATGTCGGCGTTGGGATCGGCGCGCAGGAGTTCGTCGAGCCGCGTGCGCAGGGTGCGGGCGTTGGCCATTCGCGCCGGCTCGGTGGCGGGATCGCTGGCGCCGGATTTCCAATGGTTCGCGAAGACGTAGAGCGGCGCGCCGTCGATCTCGACGAGCACTTCGAGGATCGCGCGGGCGTCGATCGTGGGGTGCGAGCGCACGCTCTTCACCGGGAAACGCGTGAGCACGGCGTTGGTGATGGCCTGCTTCCGGCCGGAGGCGGGATCGGTGACGTTGTCCGCGACCACCATCCGGTAGTCCGTGATGCCGGCATCGGCGAGGGCCTTGAGCAGCAGGGCCTCGGACGGGAGGTCGGCGACCTCGCGGTCGAACTTCGGCCCGATCAGCAGATCGGCGAGTTTCACGCCGGCATAGCGTTTCAGGATCGCGGTGTAATCCGGCGGCGTCTTGCCGGGCGTGGCGTCGGCCTCGAGTTCGGAGAGGATGACGATGTCGGGCCCGCGGCCGCCTTCGAACTTCGTCACGACGCGCGCGATGTTCTGCAGCTTGGTCAACGCGTGCGCGGGCGTGTATTTGTCCGGCTTGTACTCCTCGTAGGCGGCGACGCCGTCGAGGTCGAAAAGGTTTTCGACGTTGTAGGCGACGACCGTGAACGGCCGCGCGAACGCCGACAGGCCGGAAGCGAAGGCCAGGAGGCCGAACAGGGCGGATCTCATGCGCCGAGAGTGGATGTGTCCGCGGCGGGAAAGCAACCGCGCGGGCGGCGCCGCGATCCCCGTTTGACCCCGGCCGACCCGCTGCGGCATCGTCCGCGCCCCATGACCGCCATTCTCGATGTGACTGACCTCCGGGTGAACCGCGGCCGCGCGGCCATTTTGCGCGGGATCAATTGGCGGATCGCGCGCGGCGAGCACTGGGTCGTCCTCGGGGCCAACGGCTCCGGCAAGACCACGCTGCTGAAGGCGCTGACCGGTTACCTTTCGCCTACCTCGGGCGGTTTCGCCGTGCTGGGCCTGCGCTATGGGCACTGCGACTGGCGCGAGCTGAAGTTGAAACTCGGCGTCGTCACGAGCGCCTTCGCGCTGTCGATCCCGCCGTCGGAAACCGCACTCGAAACCGTGGTCAGCGGCAAATACGCGCAGCTTGATTTGTGGCACGCCGTGTCCGCCGCGGACCGCGCGGCCGCGCGCCGCCTGCTGAAGACGACGGGCCTCCTGGCTTTGGCGGACCGGGAGTGGGCGTATCTTTCCCAGGGCGAACGCCAGCGCGTGCTGATCGCGCGCGCGCTGATGGCGAAACCGAAATTGCTCATCCTCGACGAGCCCTGCGCCGGGCTCGACCCGGTGGCGCGCGAAACCTTCGTGCGTTTCCTCGACCGGCTCGCCCGCCGCCGCGGCCCGCGCGTCCCGGCGCTCGTGCTCGTCACGCACCACGTCGAGGAAATCACACCCGCCTTCACGCATGCGCTCGTGCTGAAAGCGGGCGCGGTGCTCGCCTCGGGTCCGCGCCGGCGCGTGCTTGTTTCCAAGGTGCTCGGCGAGGCCTTCGGCGCGCCGCTGAAACTCGGGGCGCGCGGCGGCCGCTACACGATCGATTTCGCGCGCGCGTGAATCCGCTGACCGAGGCGATCGACACGCTGGGGTTCACCCACGTCGGCACCTACCTCGCGTTGTTCGTCGCCGCCTCGCTGCTGATGCTGTGGCGGCTCGAGGGTCTGCTGGCGCACGGCCTCGAAGGCACCGCCCTCGGAACCTTGGTGATGCCGTACTGCTCGGGCCTGGGAAACCTCATCTTCGTCGCGCTCATGGCGAATTCGCCCGCGCCCGGCTCCGCGGTGCTGACCAACTGCCTCGTCAACAACGTCACCAACCTCACCCTCCTCCTCGGCCTGCCCGCGCTCCTCTGGGGCCTGCCGCTCGCGGCACCCGGTGCCGCCGGCAAATCCCGCGGCGCCAAACGCAAAGCCGCGGCCGCGGGCGGCGGGCCGGGCCCGGCGCTGACGAAGCTTTCGCTGCTGCTTACCTTGGCGGCGGTCGGATTCTTCAGCGGCATCGCGTGGACGCTCGGGGCCGACGGCCGCATCGACCGGCACGACGGCCTCGCGCTCGTGGCCCTGTTTCTCTTTTGGCAAAGTTTCCAGCTCTTCGACGTGCTGAAAAACAACGTGCAGCAGCGCCGCGCCTTCGGCCCGTTGTTCTACCTCGACCTGTTTTTCGTGCTGCTCGGCGCGGTCGGGCTCTTCGTCAGCATCGAGTGGCTCGTCGGTTGGCTCTCGGCGCAGCAGGGCGATTTCATCAACGCCGCCAACCTCGGCTGGCTCACCGGCTGGCTGATGGTCGTGCCCAACGCGCTTTTGGCATTTTGGTATGCGGCGCGCGGCCGGGCCGACATCGTGTACGCGTCGCAGATCGGCGACGGCCATATCAGCATCCCGCTTTGCCTCGGGCTCGCCGCCTGCATCGCGCCGGTGGCCGTGCCGCCGTTCTTCACCGTCGGCCTGGCGATCTTGGGCGGCGCCGCCCTGCTCCATGCCGGCTGCATCGCCTGGGCCGGCGGCCTGCCGCGCTGGCTCGGCTGGGTGCTCGTCGGCGCCTACGGCGGCTTCCTCGCGCTGGGCTTGGGGTAAGCGGAGTTGAGAGTTGAGAGCTGAGGGTTGAGAGCCCGGACCGGGCAGCATTCAGCGATCAGCTTTCAGCGATCGGCGGCCGGTTTCTGCGTTTCCCAATTTCCCGATTTCCCGATTTTCCGAATTTCCGATCTCTCAACTCTCAGCCCTCAACTCTCAACTCTTCCCACCGCTCATTGCTCCATCACCAGCGGATCGGCGCGGAATTTTTCGCTCAGTTCAAAGAGCACGCCCTGGACGGCGAGCCACTTGGCTTCGGCGCGGATGGCGGCGAGGTCCTTGCCGGTGTGGTTGAAAACCAGATACGTGGCATCGCCCAGCTTCAGCAAGGCGTCGTAGCGCGTGCCCGCGGCTTCCGCCGCAAATTCAAGGTCGCCGTCGGCCAGCTGCCGGCCCGCCGTCAGCGTGCGCAGCGGCGCGGCGTCGGCCGGCAAATTGCGTTTGAAGGCCTCCGGCCGCGGGCCGCTGTAGGCCAGCACGCCCCCGCCGGCCGCGGCGCGGCCGAGGATCGCCCATTCGTCGAAGACGGGCTGCGGGGAGCAGGCGCGCATGCGGTCGACGGCCTGCCGGATGTGTTGCCGGGCGGTTTCCAAATCCATGGCCGGCGAGCAAGGGCAAAGGCGGGCGCGATGCAAGCCGGGCGCCGGACCGCGGGCGGGACGCGCCGATTTTCACGTCCGCTTCAGCGGCGCGCGGCGAAAATCTCGCCGAAGAAGACCTGCATGTGCCGCCACGAACGGCGGTCCGCCGCGGCGTGGTAGCCGACGCCGCCGACGAGCCCGGCCGCGCGCGCGATCTCGTCGGCCTTCGGATTCGTGAACGCGTGGATCGCCCCCGCGTAGCTCACGAATTGGTAATCCAGTTTCCCGGCATCGACCGCCTTGGTGAACGCGGCGAGCTCCTCGGGTTTGATGAAGGGATCGACCGCCCCGTGGCAGATCAGGATCTTGGCTTGGTTTTTCGCGACCGCCTCGGGCGAAGGCGGGATCAGGCTGCCGTGGAAACTCACGATGCCCGCCAGCGGCGCGCCGCTCCACGCGAGCGCCTGGGCCGTGGCGCCGCCGAAGCAGTAGCCGATCGCGGCGACGCGGTTGGCGTCGACGAGGCCGGTCGCGAGCAGGCGATCGAGAGCCGCGCGGGCGCGCTCGGCCATCAGCGGTTTGCCGTAGAACTGGCCCGCGAGCTCGCCGGCTTTTTTCGGATCGGCCGTGACGACACCCTTGCCGTACATGTCCGCCGCGAAGGCCACGTAGCCGAGCTTGGCCAACTGCTCGGCGCGGCTCTTCGGGTACTCGGTGAGGCCCCACCATTCCGGCAACACCACGACGCCCGCGCCCTTGGCGGTGGCGGAAAACTTGGTGTCGTCGTAGGCGAGAAAGCCCTCGAGCTGCACGCCGCCGTGTTCGTAGGCGACGGCCTGGGTGACGATCTTGGCGGAGGCGGCCGGGACGCAGAGGGCCGCGAGCAAAACAAAGAGGCTGGGTTTCATCGCGGCGACAAAACCCAGCCCCCGGGGCGGCGTCAAATGCGCGGACCCGCCGCACCTGCCCGCTTACGCGGAGAAGCCGGTCGTGATGTAGTTTTTCAAATGCTCGGCTTCCGCGCGGTGCGCGTCGCCCATCCAGCGCGTGATGTCGCCGATGGAAATCGAGCCGACGAGCTGGCCTTGATCCAGCACCGGCAGATGCCGGCACCGTTTCTCGGTGAAGATCGCCATCGCCTGCTCGACGGTGGCATCAGGCCCGATCGTGATGAGGTTGGCCGTCATGACGTCGCGGATCGGTGTCGTGCGCGGATCGCGCCCTTCGCCGACGATGCGCCGGAGCACATCGCGTTCGGTGAAGATGCCGACGAGGCGACCGGACTCGAGCACGAGCATGGAGCCGACACGGTGACGATTCATCTCCGCGACGGCGTCAAAGACGCTCATCGCCGGAGTCACGGAAAGGACATGCCGTCCCTTCCGGTCCAACAAGGCGGATATTGGAGCATTCATAGGGGGTAACTGACAGGGGTGAAGCCACGCTGGCCCCGCCTCCCCGCGGCGCAACCCCCAATCCACGGCTCAACGCTCGTAGAGCGCGGCCGCGGCGGTGAAGCCGGAAACCTGCGCGGCGGTACGGTTCGGAAAAACTTCCATGCGGAGGCGTTCGCCTTCGAGCACCTCCAGAAGCACGGTGCCGAAGACGGTCGGCGGTATCCCGTCGAGCGGGCGCGGGCCGTCGATGCGGTTCAGCGCCCCGAGTTCGTATTTCACCGGCCCGGTGGTGCGGCTCACGTTCTCCGGCAGCGGCGCGTTGCCTTTGACGGAAAACTGCGCGGAGCCGCGGCCCGGATAGTCGCCGATCGACACGATGATCGAGCCGGCATCGATGAAGTGGTAAGCGATCGAGAGATGGCCGACCCAATAGCCGCGCGGGTTGTTGTTGCCGGAATAGCCGCCGGTCCCCTCGCGGAACCAATTGCCCACCAGCCGGCCGGGGAGGTCGTAGCCGATCTTGCCGCCGCGCGGCGCCGCGGTGCGGGGCGCGACCGCGAGCAATTGCGCGCGCACGCCGGGCACGAAGGCGTCGAAGGCGTCGACCGTGAAAACTTTCCACGGCTCCGCCAGGTAGAAGTCGGGGTTGATGAAGCCGCGGTCGGGGCGCTGCGTGTCGACCACCGCGAAATCGAGGGACTTGCCGCCGACGCCGCCGACGCGCTGGCCACCCCGCACCGGCACGCGCACGCGCACGTTGCCGCCGCGCGGAATCCCGCCGGGAATCTGCGCGACGATCGCCGGGTCCACGTTGTCGAGCAGATCGTAGTAGGAGAAAAACGTCCCCGAGTGCTCGAAGGTCATGCGGTAGTCGTTGAATTCCCGCGCCGACACATCGGTGCCCTGCAGCGAAACGCGGTGCTGGATCGTCGTGATGACGCCGTCTGCCGGCGCGAACACCGAGTAAGTGCCGGGTGCGGCATTCCGGTTTTGGCCCCAGAAATACAGGTGGTCGGTCGGCGTGACGTGCTCGAAGATCATCAATCCCGTCGGCAAAATTTCCGCCAGATCGGCCGGCGCCATCGGCGCATGGGTCAGCACCACGGGCCCCGGCGGCGCGGTCGCGGCGATACCCCAGTTGCCCAGCAGGCTGGTGCGGTTCGA
>NEUS01000011.1 GCA_002288455.1 Opitutia bacterium Tous-C1TDCM | reverse complement strand
GTTCCACGGCATCGAATCTCGCCCTTGATTCCTTGGCATCGGCTGCACGGGACCGAAATTGGTTCTACGGCAATGAGAGCCAAGCTTCGAAATCAGGAAAACCTCCCGAATCGCATTCTCCCGCTTCATCCCAGAGGTGCGCATCGCGAAGACGCCTAACGTCAAAGATGAGCCACGGCAGCGGCTGGCGCGAGCCGTGCGTCAGCACGGATCGTGACAGACGGTGACGTTGGCTCTAGCGCCTTGTTAGTCGAAAAATAGGGAACGAAGACCCCGGGGGAACGAATGCCTTCGTTCAAATTGCCTCCAGGGGATCGCTTGTCGCGAAGCGTCCTCTCCAACCGGAACGACTTTGCGGCCCCAATCTTGCCAAATCGGGAATCCGAAAGGACCAACTTCCGCTCCAGCTTGGTAAATCGGGATTCGGCGTTCGTCATCGCGAAGGGGAAATTGGTTCTGGGGGAATCGCGGGGCGAGCTACTTTCGAGGTGAATCGCCTTGGAAGAATGTCATCTCAACTGCCGCAGCACCGATGCCGAAGGGATCGAAAGACTAACGTCAAAGATGAGCCACGAGCGCGGCCGGCGCGACTCCTGCGCCAGCAGGAGGCGTGACGGACGTGATCGTTGGCTCTGGCGCCTTGTTAGGCCGATATTGCATTGGGATATAATGGCGCATTCTCGGAATATGAGTGATTCTAAATATGCTGATAGGTGCGAATAGCTCTTTTCCGATTTAGCCTTCCCAAAGCCAGCGCTTCCTTATCCCGTCCTGCAATAGCCGCTTAGCATAATCCTCAGGGCTCATCGCATTCGTATCACTATTTCTGAGCACTTTCCCTTCGCGTTCCGCAATCACATACTCGGAAATTATGGCGGCCTCGTTGCCCTTGTGATGGACGAACAAGAGCCTCATTACGTCACGTTGTGTAAGGAGTGGTCGCTTTGGCATGGTTCGATTTCGCATGATTTATGCGCATCGCGACGCGGCTTGCGAGTCTTGTATCTCGGGTGCGCATCGCGAAGACGCCTAACGTCAAAGATGAGCCACGAGCGCGGCCGGCGCGACTCCTGCGCCAGCAGGAGGCGTGACGGACGTGATCGTTGGCTCTGGCGCCTTGTTAGCCCGATATTGCATGGGGAAGAGATGTCGCACCAAAACTAGAAATCAGTCTTTGGGGTTATCGTCGCGTCGATACACACTGAACTCAGATCCTGGTGAAACTTCCATAGGCTTCAACTTCGGTCGCGGCATGAAGTATCGCTGCCAAGCAAAGATGACTGCAAATGGCAGCAAAACCCAGATCAACGGAATCCAGAGCTGATGCTTCTCTCCCACTAGTTTTTCGACCGGCGCATAGAGCCACCAAAGCGAGACATACCACGCTAAGACTCCCCAGCCAGCTAGATACGTGCGGATTATCTGCGGCCAGTGACGAGGGACGCGCTCGAGAATCGAATAGCGGACATTTCGATGGCCAAAACCATTGTCGAACTCCGACAGGAGGAGAATTCGCTCAGAGCGAAGCGGAAATAGGGGCAGAAAAAAGAATACGACCCATAACGTCGCCACGTATGAGCCGTCGTCGGCCATCGCCGTTCGACCCAGATGCACGGTGCCAATTCCATTTCCAGTGCGGGGCATGGTATCCTTTGGCTAACGTCAAAGATGAGCCACGAGCGCGGCCGGCGCGACTCCTGCGCCAGCAGGAGGCGTGACGGACGTGATCGTTGGCTCTGGCGCCTTGTTCGGCTGATATTGCATTGGGAAAAAGGCGTCGTGCTTCAAATCAGAACTTAGGCTGCTTCTTGAACACCAAAGCCAGCGGCTTTTCAGCCTCGTGCTTGTCGATGAACAATTCGGTAGTGCTGACTCCATCTGGATCCCGAATCTCGAATCGATAGCGGGAAAATGTCTGAACGCTTCCTTGAAAACGCCCATCTTTGCCTGTGCGAAGCGTCGCGCCAGGAGCAATCATGGTCAGAAGCGGGAGACTCAACCCTGCGTAAATCTGAAGATCGGAAGGTGCGAACCAGATCTTGATGGTCGCGCCCTGCACAGGAGCGCCAGCCTCATTCGTGACGATCCCACTTAGGGTAGTCAGCTTGCTTTGGCTGGGAAAAAGCATCGCGCAGCCGCTTAGCGTGGTGATGACCAAAATCGCTATCGAGAAACTCAGAATGCGAATCGCCATGGATTCTTGCCGAACGTCAAAGATGAGCCACGAGCGCGGCCGGCGCGACTCCTGCGCCAGCAGGAGGCGTGACGGACGTGATCGTTGGCTCTGGCGCCTTGTTGGGCCGATATTGCATTGGCTCTATCTCAGTTCCTGAAGAGATGAAATCGAATGCTGATAGTGGGTGGCGTTCAGGAATCTGGTACTAGAAACGACTGCGCGTGTTTGATTGTTCGCCCGTCACACGCTCATCATCTGAGAAAACAGGGCACCAATCGGAAAGAAATGCAGCGGAATTTGTACCTATGCCACGCTTAGATTTCTCGATCTCCCAAAGCAAGAGGTGGAGGCTCTCTAAGCGCTCGAGCCTTAATTGGCCAAAAGCTCCAGAGGCGCAAACGTAGGCCAGAAGTGCGATGAACAACCCCTCCACGCTGATAGCGCGTAGGCCAGTAGACTTGAGTAAAAAATAGACCACGATCACGAAAAGGGATCCAAGTACTGCAGTTCTTACCTCGGGATAAGCGATCCAACCTTTCAGTAATTGTAGTCGAAAAGAGGCATGCTGGTATGATGCTTCAAGTACTATCGATTCATCATAGTTTCTGCGCAGAAGATGGTAGCTGTGAAAATCGTTGATTGTCTTTATTCGCAGCTGAGAATCGGGAATTGAGAAGTAGGTGTCTCGGATACTTAGGACGTTCGCGTCAGCGGCAGAATGCAGTTGTCGCATTCGTGGCTGAATCCCGGCTTTATGCTCATTCTCGCGAATCTGAGATGCCATCCGATGCAAGGCGGCTATTCTGATATTCTCTAATTCAGAGCGTAGTGCGGGACTTAGTGCCAACCAAACATCCTTGGAAAATGTGCCGCATTCTTCGCCGGTTCGTCGCAGATCGGTATTAGGCATTAGAGGGGGTAGCAAAGGTCAAACATGGGATATCTTTGCCCAACGTCAAAGATGAGCCACGACGGCGGCTGGCGCGAGCTGTGCGTCAGCACAGGTCGTGACAGACGTCGGCGTCGGCTCTGGCGCCTTGTTGGGCCGATATTTGAAAACGGGAATCACAGGTTCAGGAACCGAGATTGGAAGTAGGGGAATTGCCGGAAGGGAAAATCAGAACCGGGGCTCGATTGCGATTTGGGAATCAGGCTGACCATGGAAAACCGGCATCTTGGTCCTGCGGGATTGGTCCTGGCCTACTACTCGGAAGGTTCGAACCGTGCTTCCGGGTGAATCTCCCGCCGGCAGGGCGACCGGAATCGAATTCCGTAGCTCCAAGGTGCGAAATCCCAACTTGGGAGATCGAAATGCCGTACTTCCAATCTGCTATTGAATCTCTGGGTTCGAAAACCGGCATTCGAGTTACGGGAAATGGGAATCGCTGCCATCCTCCAAGGTGAATCGCCGCAGGGCCACCTCGAATCTTTGCCCAACGTCAAAGATGAGCCACGAGCACGGCCGGCGCGACTCCTGCGCCAGCAGGAGGCGTGACGGACGTGATCGTTGGCTCTGGCGCCTTGTTCGGCTGATATTGCATCGGGTTGTCTCACTTAGAATCAGACCTTGGCCTCTGGTGTAACGCTCTCCGCGATCCTGCGATCTTCACGCAAGAGAAACAACCCCGCTCGTGCTGCGTGAATATAAAAATACAAGAATGTGACGGCACTCATGTATCCGAACCACGAATCCAGACTATCTGCCGCTGGTATATTTTTGTGCTTGGACAAAACAAAATAAATACCAATAGCGATGGCTGCTAGTCGGCTCTTGAAATACAGCCCAATCGTTAAAACAGATAGAATAATTCCGTCTAAGTAGAGCCACTCGGAGATTCGCCTACCGTCAACTTCGAAGGCGCCATTGACCTGTGCGACTACGGCAAAAAGGACTGTGAGCGATGTTGAAATGACACCGCAGCAAAATGCGTGACGGAGAGCCGACAGAGCTGATTCGCGATTCATGGGAAGTGAAGCTGGATTTGCCGAACGTCAAAGATGAGCCACGACGGCGGCTGGCGTGACTCGTGCGGCAGCACGAGGCATGACAGACGTCGGCGTTGGCTCTGGCGCCTTGTTCGCCTGATTATCTTTGGGAAAGAAGGGCATCTTGGGATTTCGGGAAATTGGTTCTACGGGAATCGCTAGGAATGAATCTGCCCTTTGGTTTTTTCTTCCTGGGAATCAATGTGCGCATGTCGCGAAGCGTGCTCTGCAGTGCCGTAGAACCAATCTTGGAAAAACGGGAATTTCTGAACCTTGGGAATCGAGCAGGCTTCGCCCCATCACTTCCGAAAACTTGGGTCCGATAGACCCAAGATTGGAAGTAGGGGATTGGGAAGCAGGAGCCGAGCCGGGCAACTCGGCTTCGCACTGCCAGTGCGTCATCTCAGCTTGGAACGTGCGTACGCGCATGGATCTTTCGGCGAACGTCAAAGATGAGCCACGACGGCGGCTGGCGCGAGCTGTGCGTCAGCACAGGTCGTGACAGACGTCGGCGTTGGCTCTAGCGTCTTGTTCGGCGATTGAAGGTTGGAAAACTGCATCTGGAGCGGCGAGCGAGTAGGGGATCGGAGGCGAAGACGCCGTTTGGGAAACGCACTCGGAAGCAGGGAGAAATTGGCTTTACGGGAATTCACAAAGCCGGGTCCGCCGTAGCGTCTCCGCCGAGCCGAATCTCGCCGGCGACAAGTCGGCGTAGCCCGACCAGGCAAAAACGGGATTGGAAAAACGGGATCTCATGCTCTCCGGGTCGAAATTGGTTCTGCGGCATTCCAGGCCAAGCACCGAAAACTCCAAAGATTGATTTCTCATCGGCTTCTATGGGTACCGCATCACCTTTGGACATAATGCCGAACGTCAAAGATGAGCCACGACGCCGGCTGGCGCGAGCCATGCGTCAGCATGGATCGTGACAGACGGTGGCGTTGGCTCTAGCGCCTTGTTCGGCTTATATATCATCCGAGCTCCTTTGCCTCCTTTTGCTTCAATGAAAGTCCATCAGAATACTTCCACGCAGTCAGGCCGTTCGCATGTCCGCCATGTATGACCGATGCCGCAGTGCTTGGGCTCGAGAACTCATAGTCCCGCATAAACTTAAACCCATCTTTAGTCCTAGCTAGCACACCTTCATCAAGGAGTCGTGCACGAAGAATCGATGGCTGAGGATATCTTGCGGTCGATGGGCGCTCTTCAAGAACAGCCAACGAATCTTTGAATACCACAATTCCGTCTGAAGTAAGGCGTCCGGTGGCACGCACACCCTTAATTTCACAGTACAAAAGCGAACTCTTCTCTTCAGTGGCGATTGCAGCTCTCGGGCGCAACGAATCTTGCCCTAGAATCGGAAGAAGCTGAACGATTCGAGAAAGGAAAACATCCATATCGGCGGCGTCGGATTCCGGCAATCGTGCACCGCTTGAATTCGTATTCTCAACTTCGAATCTCGCCGCTTCGCGCGCTAGATCAATTAGCTTACCTTCGAGGTATTTTATATGTGCTTTGGTCAGGTTCTCGTCTTTGCTGACGAAGTAAATTATCGAAGTCCAAAATTCTTTATCGAGATGGCTTCGGATGCGATTGCGGATCGACTCTGCTTCTCCGATGTAGACGCGATCTTTACCGGTCTCGGGATTTATTCCTGCCAAAAAGTATACACCCGGTTTGGATGCTTCTTCACGTGCTAGGACGCGATCAAGCTCAGATCGTGGACCCGCTACAGCTTTCCCCGTCCAATTGGATATTTCCGCAGTCCTTGTTGAGGCTGGATCGCCAAGGGCGAGATAGATGCGTACGGTAGCGGTCATAGTATTTTGCCGAACGTCAAAGATGAGCCACGGCAGCGGCTGGCGCGATCTGTGCGTCAGCACAGATCGTGACAGACGGTGACGTTGGCTCTGGCGCCTTGTTAGCCCGATATTGTATTGGGAGAAGATGTCGCACTTCAAATTGGAGTTCAGTCATTTTGACCTGCATCAATCCCGCTCTGACACATAAATTGCATCGTCTGCTTCTAATGCCGGTGCGTCGCGACCGCCCGCCTTCATGAGGGCGTCGACATTGATCACAAACGTCGCGGTTGTTCCGTCTGCTTTTTTTCGGATAAGTCTGACTCGCTTAACGTCCGCAAACTGAGTCATCCCACCGGCCGAAGTGATAGCTTCCACGATCGTGTGCTTCTGATCTTTGTGTAGCGTAACGCGGCCCGGTTTGCCGACTGCGCCGCTTACGACGACCACAATCTTATGGTTCCTTGCCGACGTGGCCTCATCAGGCGCCGCGCTAGCCCAGGTGAAGGCGACAATGACCAGAGCCATAGCGATAGATGCGCGCTTCATGAGATTTTTGGCTAACGTCAAAGATGAGCCACGAGCGCGGCCGGCGCGACTCCTGCGCCAGCAGGAGGCGTGACGGACGTGATCGTTGGCTCTAGCGCCTTGTTAGCCCGATATTGCATTGGGGAAGAGTGTCGCACTTCAAATTGGAACCTAGGCTGATATTTGATTGATGAACTATAACGTACTTCAAATCGCACACATTACTTTTTATGCTCGGGTAACTTCTCTATCGGATTTCCCATCCAATCGGAGCCTGAACGAATTTTCTGGGACTTCAAACTGGCAGATTCTTGAATTTTCCGAGCCTCCGCAAATCCCTTTCGAGCGAGAAATCCAAATATCGTTATGACCATGAGGGATCCCATAATCGCCTTTGGGCGAGTGAAGCCCGCGGTGGACATAACTGTGATCAAAGCGACGACGCCAAAAATCGAGATTAGGCAGTGAATAAAACGCATGATTTGCGGGTACGCTGAGTCCGGCCGGAATGGGTAAGCCTTATTTGGGTGAGAATGCAGGTGCGGCTGATTTTGGCTAACGTCAAAGATGAGCCACGAGCGCGGCCGGCGCGACTCCTGCGCCAGCAGGAGGCGTGACGGACGTGATCGTTGGCTCTGGCGCCTTGTTAGCCCGATATTGCATAGGGGGGAATGCGCGAATCTTCGAATTGGAAATTAGTCGCGAGCCAGGAACTGGGCATAGTCTCCAGATTCAGCAATCTCTTTGATGACGAGATTTCTGTCTCTCAAAAGTGCTGTCATGTAACGGGTCAAAAACAGTCGATCCGCGATCGTTCCCAAAGGTCCAAGCGGAGAGGAGTAATCAAAGATATCGCGCATGACGGTGAAGCCAGCCGAAGTATCATCGAAGTAGTGGTCGTGGTCAAAACGCGCAAATGCACCCGAGACCATCGAATCGCGGAAATGGATCGGTCGATTCATGGCGGTAATCTTGCTGGTGAGGCGTTGGCGAATGCCAAAATGCACTGCCTCCCATGTAACCTCTTCTCCCATTTCGATAAGTCCAGAAAGGCGACCAGCGACCGCTCGTTCCTGGTGACCGTGCTGGCTTTCACGATGAACATCAATGCTTCGCGACAAATCGAAGACTACACTTTGCGGTGCGCGAACTTCAGTTTGGATTTCGATGCGCGGCATTTTGGCTAACGTCAAAGATGAGCCACGACGGCGGCTGGCGCGATCCGTGCGTCAGCACGGATCGTGACAGACGTCGGCGTTGGCTCTGGCGCCTTGTTGGGCTTATTTTGCATTTAGGGCTTTCTGCTCCATCTGCGCGGCACGCAAGAACTGAGCTCCCAAGTGACCTGCCGCGGAAGACACATCAGGCGTCCAAAATCTCAGCACGCTCAAACGCCCGCCGACCTGGCGCCGAAACATCCAAGAGCTGCCGTCGGGGCTAACGTAGCTGCGTTCAGACTGACGATAAACTGCGGGGCTTTCAAGAGCCTTAACGATAGCTTCGAAGTCACTCGCGGGAATATCGACCTTCTTAATTTGCTGGGCGGGAACGACCGAATGGAACGAGGAGTGTTGGGTGGTCTTCCAGTGAAGCTTATAAGCGAAAACCTCCGCTTTCCCGTCTCGCGGCGGAAAAATGAAAATCACGAAACCATCCCGAAAGCTTGGCTCGAATACAAACTTCAGCTCATCGGCGCCCCAGCGAAAGGGATCTTCCTTTTCCGAATAGGACTGCTCGGCCACGGGCTGTGCGCGAATCGCGCAGCTCATCATCACTGCAACACAGAGTCCGCGGAGCGTCAGTATCGCGTGCATCGAGTTTTTTTGCCCAACGTCAAAGATGAGCCACGACGGCGGCTGGCGCGATCTGTGCGTCAGCACAGATCGTGACAGACGTCGGCGTTGGCTCTGGCGCCTTGTTCGCCTGATTATCTTTGGGAAAGAGTGGCATCTTGGGATTTCGGGAAATTGGTTCTACGGGAATCACTAGGAATGAATCTGCCCTTTGGTTTTTTCCTTCCTGGGAATCAATGACCGCCTGTCGCAAAGCGCCCTATCCAATGCCTTAGAACCAATCTTGGTAAAACGGGAATCTCTGAACCTTGGGAGCAGAGCAGGCTTCGCCCCATCACTTCCGGAAACTTGGGGCCGATAGACCCAAAATTGGAAGTAGGGGATTGGGAAGCAGGTGCCGAGCCGGGCAACCCGGCTTCGCACTGCCAGTGCGTCATCACTTCTTGGAACGTGCGCACGCCCATGGATCTTTCGGCGAACGTCAAAGATGAGCCACGACGGCGGCTGGCGCGAGCTGTGCGTCAGCACAGGTCGTGACAGACGTCGGCGTTGGCTCTGGCGCCTTGTTCGGCTGGGGGCCTTCAAAAACGAGCACCGCATGTCGCGAAGCGCTTTTTCCCATCCGGGGTAATGCCGCGGAACCAATCTTGGAAAAACGGGATTCCGGAATTCCCAAGATGTCCGCTGCCGAAGCCCCTATTTCCTTATTAAGACGACCGCATTGGTTCCACGGCATCGAGTCTCGCCCTTGATTCCTTGGCATCGCCTTCACGGGACCGAAATTGGTTCTGTGGCATTCACTGCCAAGCCGCGAAATCGGGAAAACCTCCTGGGATTCGATGTGCGTCATCACGATTCCGGGAGAAATGACCTTTGGTCTTTGCCGAACGTCAAAGGTCAGCCACGCCGGCGGCTGGCGCGGATCGTGCGAAAGCACGATCCGTGACGGACGGTGGCGTTGGCTGTAACGCCTTGTTCGGCGATAGGAGGTTGGAAAACTGCATTTGGAGCGGCGAGCCAGTTGAGGAATCGAAGGCGAAGACGCCGTTTGGGAAACGCACTCGGAAGCAGGGGGAAATTGGCTTTACGGGAAATCACAAAACCGGGTCCGCCGTAGCGTCTCCGCCGATTCGAATCTCGCCGGCGACAAGTCGGCGTAGCCCAACCAGGCCAAAACGGGATTGGAAAAACGGGATCTCATGCTCGCCGGCTCGAAATTGGTTTTGCGGCATTCCACGCCAAGCACCGAAAACTCCAAAGATGGATTTCTCATCGGCTTCTATGGGTACCGCATCACCTTTGGACATATTGCCGAACGTCAAAGATGAGCCACGAGCGCGGCCGGCGCGACTCCTGCGCTAGCAGGAGGCGTGACGGACGTGATCGTTGGCTCTGGCGCCTTGTTAGCCCGATATTTCATGGGGAAGGAGTGCCGTACTTCAAATCTGACCTTGGGAGTTTGTCGATTGCCCGACGAGGTAGGGATGTTGCTTCAATGCATCTCGATATTCTTCCTCCGACCAAAAAGGCCAGAATCGCACTTCGCCCATATCGCGCTTCGGCGAGCTAAGCAGCATCCCGAAGATTCGCCGAATCTGTCCAGACCATCCAGCCAAGCCGCTACGCTTGGGCCAACGATACTCGCAATCACTCTTGAGGAACAATACCGCTCGAGCGAAATCCTTGCGGTGTCCGTCGAGCAGCGCGTGATCGCCGGTGAGCCGATGTTCAGTGGCATCATCGTAGTATGGCCACGCCAGGCATTCCGAAATCTCATGGATTGCTGGGTCGTTCATTGAGCGACGATATCCTTCTTCGAAGTCGAAGTTGGTGATCGCTCCACTTGCAAGCTGGCGCAGATTCTCGGCGAGTGACTCTCGGGCGACGCGGTCAATCATCGTATTTTTGGCTAACGTCAAAGATGAGCCACGAGCGCGGCCGGCGCGACTCCTGCGCTAGCAGGAGGCGTGACGGACGTGATCGTTGGCTCTGGCGCCTTGTTGGGCTTATTTTTCATTGGGCGAAAGGGTCGCACTTCAAATCTGATGCCAGACCTCTTTCTCATCGGATATCTGGGCTACGAGCCTCACGAATCTTCAATACGGCGTTCGGGGCAACTTCGGTCAGGATCTTCTTAATCTCCTCAACCACTTTGATCCCGTCGTCTTGGCGCGGCGGGGGAGCGATCCAGATCCACAGCCGGCCCTCGTGCTCTGCATGGCCAATGAAACCGCGAGAATCTGAATCCCAGCGTCCTATCCTAAAATTGTCGTGCGGCGATTGCGGCGTAGTCACTGCAGAATAGCCCATACGAGAATAGTGCGAAGCAAGCTTCTTGCTTAATTCGACGGCATCCGACTCCGGACGGGCATCCACCAGGAGACTAAACGCCGAGGTGCAACCGACCTGTGCCAGCATCGCCAGCATGCAAAAAACGGTGATTAACGGTTTCATGCTATTTTGCCCAACGTCAAAGATGAGCCACGAGCGCGGCCGGCGCGGCTCCTGCGCCAGCAGGAGGCGTGACGGACGTGATCGTTGGCTCTGGCGCCTTGTTCGGCTGATATTTCATTGGGATAAGACGTCGCACTTCAAATCAGAACCTCGGCTGGTTTGTGACTGATTCATTCCGGTGCACGCTTCGTCGCGCACGGCGACGGACAAGATACAAAAACAACAAAGGAAGACCCAAAAGTGCTACACTCATGAACTCGCTGAAAGGAAGCGAATACCTATCGAGTGAATGAATTCCTATCGCAATGCCCGTCCAGAAAAATGCAACGAAGCAATATGTATCGAGCACCTGCCGCCAATCGATTGGCAGCACATCCAACACCGAGATTAATCCCTTACCATGAGGTCTAATGCGGAGCGAACAAATAGGATAGATCGGGATGTATAGGAAAACGAACCACTTGGTGGCTTGGTAGCTTCCATCTACCCGAAATGAACGCATCCCGTAGAGCTTCTCACCAACTCCCTTGAAGGACCAAGCTGCCGCCATTTTGTCCTTTTTTCTTTGCACGTCCTGCATTGCAATGGGGCGCACCGCCTCCGGTCGAATACCGCGGCGCTTCCCTTCGGACTCGTATATCGTCATCGCTTCCAGCGTATAGTCGCTGGGTGAGGCCAATGCTTTGATGATGTCGCCGTCAGGAAGGCACTCGATGCGAGCAATCAATTGATCGACCTCGGAGTTGTTCATGATTGTTGCCGAACGTCAAAGATGAGCCACGAGCGCGGCCGGCGCGGTTCCTGCGCCAGCAGGAACCGTGACGGACGTGATCGTTGGCTCTGGCGCCTTGTTAGGCCGATATTGCATTGGAGGATGAAGGGCGGTCCAGATATGTCTCCGTTGAACGGCATGAATTGCGGAAATTATCTGCTTATGGATTTGAGCGATAAGTAAAGATCGGAGTAGCATTCCAGCTGAACGGGTAAAGTATTTCCGTTTGGAATCTTATTATTTCCGACAAAGAACTCAGCAACAGCTCTTGACCTATTCAGCTGAAAATTGCCTGCACCAAATATCCATAGGGTATCTCCTGTTTTGGGGGATTTGATGGCGACTGCCAACGCTCCGTCACTCATCTGGGTTGCGATAGGTGCAATATTCTCATCGTTCCATACGACCAAATTTCCTGAGAGGCGTATCTTCGCTACAAGCTCTCCAGACCCTTTCACTTCGGATCGTGTGCCATCGATGAATTTGGTTATGGCGACCATGCCGTAGGTGAATTCATCAAAGCCAAAATTCGCGAATCGGCGGGTCCATTCAGCAAACTCGGAGGGTCCTGCTGTGGAGGTTGCTATCCCGATGCCGAAAGGGGAAAATGAATAGAGCTGGATGTGAAGCTTAGTTTTGTTGAGCTCGAACTTATAGTATACACCGCTACTGAAGAATAAATAGGAATCTTTGTCCTTTGCTACAAAATCTAATAACTGGCCTCGGTATAGAAGCCTCCCGTCCTGCCCGATCATTAGCAACTCGTGCTTGGAGGCTGGCATCAACTTGCCCATCGTGATGAGTCCGCCGTCCTCGAAGACCAGTGTGGGAATTCCGTTTTTAGTGTTGTTCGAGGCAATTGTGTGAATTGGATCAGGGAATTTGTCTGTATTCGGCGTCGCGCAACCACCAAGATATACGACTATCAGTGCTGATGCTGCTAGGTTCTTATATATAAGTGCCAGATAGATGAGTGGAGAAGATTTCATGATTGTTGGGGAAATTCTCGCTAGTGCGGTAAATGGGATTGGTAGGTCTTGGCGCCTGGTTAGGCTTCTTCATCTCCGAGGAAGGCGCACTGGCACCTTGAAGGAGATCCGCGAGACGGTCTGGTCACCACGAGTATTCTTCTCGCCTATGCCAGCATTGATGCCCGCGAATACCACACCAATTCCCGAGTTCCTATCGCCGCTTCGCGTCGCAGTAACAGCCACATCGAAGTCGATGAAAGTCAGCGCGCCGCCTCCAACTGCCCGCGACACGCCCGCTGCGGCGAGATCCCTGTCTTCGCCTTGGGGACGCGGATTGATCTCACCTCCGAGTGATTTCACGTCAGTGGACGCGGCATCGACGGCACGAATAATCTGCACGATGGCATTCCGGACGAAGTCTTCGAGCTGAACAGGGTTAGTATCGGTCGTCATAGTTCATTTGCCTAACGTCAAAGATGAGCCACGAGCGCGGCCGGCGCGACTCCTGCGCCAGCAGGAGGCGTGACGGACGTGATCGTTGGCTCTAGCGCCTTGTTAGGCCGATATTGCATTGGGAAAAAGTGTCGCACTTCAAATCGGAAACTAGGCGATTTCTGCATAACGCTTAATCGCCTCGTAGGAATAGCCAGCACGCGCTGTGATCAAATCATTCCCGCGCATGAGTGCTTCGTCATCTCGCATGGGCAGCGCATTCTCGATCCGCTTGAGACACGCCGCGATCTCCGTGGCTCCGATCGCTGCGAATGCTTCGCTCACGCCGAAAACCTCTTTGGTCTCGATATGATCTACAAGGGCGTCGATGCCTTCCATGTCGCATAGAATTTCCGCTTCCGAAACGAGGAATAATACGCGCTCTTTGTCGCTGAGCGCTCGCACGCCTTCTTTCGCGCCACGACTAATTGAAGCTGAGATGAAATCGTCGGTCGTCATGACTTTGCCTAACAGTGTTATTAGCTGGGAGTGGGTTGAGGAAATGGAGGGCGGTGGGGGATGGGGAGGAGGGGAAGGGAAATGGAGGAAGTTGTTGAGCACGAAATGGTGGGACGAAAAAAGGTAGAGGGAGGGGTTGATTTTGGCTCCCGGGCAAAGCTCAACCGGGAGTATGGCTTTTGAAGGATTCAATGCGGGTAGGGAGAAGACCTCAAAATTGTTCCCGGAGTGGAAGGAGCAGCTGCTCGCGGCCCCTTGGCCCGAGGATGTCCGCTGGCGCGTGGGCCAGGTCATCTATGTCTTTTTCCGCTTCTGCAAACGCTACCATACGCCGGCGTCGGTGGAGTCGGCGAAGGCGTTTGTCGAGAGCGAGGCCGGGCAACGGGATCCGTGGATCCGGCCGGCGCTGCGGTGGCTTTGCACGGGCGGGCGCGTGGTGGATAAGGCGTGGCTGGCGGGGAATAGGAGGGATGGGACTCATGGGACGGATGCGGCGGATGGGACGGATAGTGCGGGCGGGCGACGCGTGGGGAATGGGCGCGGTGCTGGGGGGAGCGGGGGGCGCGGGGTGCGGCCGATGGAGGAACTGGAGGGCGGAGCTTGGGAGTCGGCGCGGCCGGTGGTGCCGGCGCGGGCAGAGCGCGGGGTGATGGGGGCCGGAGATGGGACTGATGGGGCGGATAACGCGGGAGCGGGTACCGCGGGGGTGGCGCGGGGTGGAGAAAAGCGGCGGGTGGGTGCTGCGGGGGCGGAGGATGGGACGGATAGCAGGGGGGCGGGCGCGGGAGGGGCGAGGGGGGGCCGGCGCGATGGGATCGTGCGCGGGGGAGGAATGGGGATGGGGAATGGGACCAAGGGGACGGATGGGATTTATGGGACGGATAGTGGGGGCGCGGGGGCGGCAGGGGAGGCGCGCGGACGGGTGGGTGGCGCGGGGGCGGATGGGAAGAATGGGACCCATGAGACGGAGGGGACTGATGGGACGGATAGAGGGGAGGCGGGGGTGATGAGGGGTGGCGGGGATGGGCAGGATGGGACGGATAGTGAGGGGCGGGAGGGGGCGGTGGCCGGAGCGGAGGGAGCGGGCGGGTGGCGGTCCTCGACGCCTTCGCGGGGGGCGGAGGATCTCGGCGGGCCGGATTGGGAGCGGGCGCTCGTCACGGCGCTCCGGCGAAAGGGCATGCTGTGGCGGACGGAGCAGACTTACCGGATGTGGGCGCGGCGGTTTGCGGAGTTTATCCGGCCGCGGTCGCCGTTTGCGGCGGGCGGAGAGGAGGTCGCCGACTTTCTGACGGCGATGGCGGTGGAGTTCCGCGCGAGTCCGGCGACGCAGCGGCAAGCGCTGAACGCGCTCGTGTTTTTCCTGCAGGAGGGATTGCGACGGGAGGTCGGGGAATTGGATTTCCGGCGGTCGGCGGCGCGGAAGCGGGTGCCGACGGTATTGTCGCGGGCGGAGTGCACGCGGTTGTTCGAGGCGATCACGGGGAGCAACCGGCTGATGGCGGAGACGATGTACGGGGCGGGGCTGCGGCTGATGGAGCTGCTGCGGCTGCGCGTGCACCACCTGGATTTCGAGCGGCGGCAGCTGAAGGTGTATTCAGGAAAGGGAGACAAGGACCGGCTGACGATTCTGCCGGACTCGGTGATCCCGCGGCTCAAGGAGCAACTCGCGCAGGCGAAGGCGTGGTTCGAGGCGGACCGGGCGGCGGGGTTGCCGGGGGTGTGGGTGCCGGAGGGATTGGAACGGAAGTGGCCGCAGGCGGGCACGGATTGGCAGTGGCAATGGGTGTTTCCGTCGCGGGAATTGGCGGCGGATCCGGCCTCGGGGGTGAAGCGGCGGCACCATGTGCTGGACGGGACGTTCCAGAATGCGGTGCGGGCGGCGGCGGTGAAGGCGCAGATCGACAAGCGCGTGACGCCGCATGTGCTGCGGCACTCGTTTGCGACGCATTTGCTGGAGGCGGGGACGGATATAAGGACGGTGCAGGATCTGCTCGGGCACGAGAGCGTGGAGACGACGCAGATATATACGCATGTGATGCAGAAGCCGGGGTTGGGGGTGCGGTCGCCGCTGGATATGGGGAGAGTTGAGAGTTGAGGGCTGAGAGTTGAGAGAAGGAAGATGGGACCGATGGGACGGATGGGACTTATGGGACGGATAGGTGGGCGGATGTATGTGGGTGAGATGGGCGGGCGGTGGTGGGGATGGGACGGATGGGTGGGCGGGGGCACGAAAAAGGCCGCCCGGGTTGGGGCGGCCTTGGAAGGGGACGGGGGGCCAGGTCAGAAGAAGCTCTTGATGCCGAAGGTCCAATTGGTGCCGTTGACTTCGTAGAATTGGACGACGGGGGCGTTGGCGCCGACCTGCTCCATAATGCGGTAGGGCTCGTTGAAGAGATTCCGGGCGGAGAAGAAGAGGCTGACCTTCTGGTTGATCCGGTAGCCGCCGCCGATGTCGAGGCTGGAGCGGTGCCGGTAGAAGCGGGGGTTGCCGGTGACGGTGGTGGGGTAGTTGTCGCGCCAGGTGAGGGCGGTGTAGATATTGAAGCCCTTGTAGGCGTAGCTGACGCCGCCGTTGACGGAATGCGGGATCATATTGGCTTTCCGGATACTGGCGTAGCTGCGGGTGTAGCTGGCGCGGACGTTGAGGCCTTTGAAAGGGGCGGGGAGGAAGGAGAGGGACTGCGAATACTCGAGTTCCATGCCGCGGACGGTGACGTCGTTGGCGCTGGGGGTGGTGGTGATGAATTCGTAGTTGGAGAGATCGACGTCGCCGGAGTAGCCGAATTCGGCGGCGGTCCGGCGGCTGGTGATGAAGAGGCCCTTGACGTTGTTCTGGTAGACGTTGGCGGCGAGGATGCCGACGGGTTCGAAGTAGTAGGCGAGGCGGGCGGCGATGTTCTTGGAGGTCTCGGGCTTGAGAGAGGTGTTGGGGGCGGAGACGGTGAGGTTGTCGTCGTTGATGACCCAGACGCCGGCGACGTCGCGGAAGGTGGGGCGGCGGATGGTGGAAGAGAAGCCGAGCTGGGCGTCGAAGTTGGGGGAGATCTTGTACTTCAGGGAGGCGCTGGGGAACATGTTCCCGTAGTCGCCGGTGCGGTGGATTCTGGGCTGGGAGAGGAACTGGTATTGGAGACCGGGGATGGTGGTGGCGCGGCCGTTGGTTTCGGCGAAGCCGGCGGCGGCGAGTTCGGCGGGGGAGCGGGGATCGAATTCGGTGGAGTCCGTATTCGTTTCCTCGCGACGGAGGCCGGCGCGGACGATGAGGCGGCCGATCGTGGTGGTGCCCATGAAAAAGGCGGCGTCGATGGTTTCCTCGTAGGCGCGGCGGTTGCCGATGAAGGCGTTGTAGAAATTGGCGGCGGTCATCGTCTGGGTGAAGCGGCCGGGTTCGTCGCGGAAGAGGCCGCCGATGCGGGCGAGGTCGGGCATCCAGACGGTACCGCCGTTGAGGGAACGGACGGAGGAGTCGGTGTTGGTGGCGCCCATGTCGAATTCGAAGGGCGATTTGTAGCCGGCCCAGGAGCCGACGGCGGCGCCGTTCAAATTGTAACGGAGGGATTCGGTATCGAGGCGGAAGTCGCGGATCTCGTGGCGGCGCTTGAGGCCGGCTTTCCAGGAAATCGGGAGGCCCTTGGTGGTGCGGAGGGAGGCGATGAGTTCGCCGCTGTAGACATCGGTGAGGGCGAAGCGGCCGTCGTCGATGGTGACAGTGGGCGTGGTGAAGCTGGCGCCGTCGGACCAATCGCGGCCGCCGGTCTGGACGATTTTCCAGTCGGCGCTGTTGTAGGCGGAGCGGCGGGCGGTGAAGGTGACGCCGGAGACGGCGGGACCGCCGGAGTCGCGGATGGAGCCGCGGCGGCCGCGGGGGTCGTACCAGGAGATGGAGTTGGAACCGGCGAATTTGCCTTCGAGGAGGAAGGAGCCGTGACGGTATTCGAATTTCGGGAGGACGGTGAGAGTCTGGCCCTGTTTGACGATGGCGGCGGGATTGACGGTGACGGCGCCGGTGGCGGCGGAGGTGAGGCTGAGGAGGGGGTCGGCGCCGACGACGAGATTGCGGGCGCCGGCGTTGAAGGTGAGGGCGCGCTGGGGGTTGTTGAGGTCGGCGTAGTTGTAGAGGAGGCCGAGGGAGAGGACGAGGCGCGGGGTGGCCTTGAAGTCGGAGGTGAAATTGACGGTGGAGCGGCGGTTGGTGCGCGGGGCGTGGAGGAAAGCGAGGGAGGTCGGGACGACGGGGCGGGGGTCGGCGGCGGTGGGCGCGTAGTTGTAGGCGATGGTGGTGCGGGCGTTGGCGGAGTAGGCCATCGACTCGCTGATGTTGAGGTTGATGCCGAGGCGCTTGTTGAAGAAGACGTCGGAGTAATCGAGAATGCCGCCGGGGTGGATCTTGCGGGATTGGCGGTCGTCGGGGCCGTAGGAGTCGTCGAGGTTGAAGCGGGCGGAGAAGGCGGTGAGGTTGGCCTGGGCGGACATGCGGCGGCCGGCGATGTTGAAGGCGCGCTTGGACTTGAGGTTGATGGTGCCGGCGGGGGCGTTGGCATCGACGTCGGCGGAGATCGTTTTCGAGACCTCGATGGATTCCATGGAGGCGAGGGAGACCTGCTCGAAGGAGAAGGCGCGGGCGTTGCCGGAGGCGCCCTGGTTGGCGTCGGCGGAGGCGAGGGAGACGCCGTCGAGGGTGACCTGGGTGTATTCGGAATCGAGGCCGCGGAGGCGGATGGTGCGGATCTCGCCCTGGGTGAGGTCGAGTTCGACGCCGGGCATGTGTTTGAGGAATTCGCCGACGTTGCCCTCGGCGACATCGCCGAAGACATCGGAGGCGACGCTGTTGGTGATGTTCATGGAATTGCGCTGTTCCATGATGGCCTTGGCGTTGCCCTCGCGGTCGGTGGAGATGACGAATTTTTCGAGTTTCACGGTGCCGGAGGCGTCCTTGGCGGGGGCGGCGGCGAGGGAGGAGACGAGATCGAAGTCGCGGACGGCGGTGCCGCCGGCGGGGACCTGGACGGCGGCGGTCTCGGTGCGGTAGCCGGTAAAGGTGACGGAGAGGCGGGCGGGGCCGGCGGGGACGCC
Organism: Opitutia bacterium Tous-C1TDCM; assembly: GCA_002288455.1. Classification (GTDB taxonomy): domain Bacteria; phylum Verrucomicrobiota; class Verrucomicrobiia; order Opitutales; family Opitutaceae; genus ER46. The sequence continues at coordinate 34,295 of NEUS01000011.1, read as the reverse complement.
GGGGAGGGAGTAGAGGCCGCCGTCCTCGGAGACGGCGAGGAGGTTGGTGCCCTCGACGCGGATCTGGGCGTTGCGGACGTATTCGCCCGTAGCCGGATTCAGGATACGGCCGGAGACGGTGCCGACGGCGGACTGGGCGGCGGCGAAGACCGGCAGCAGGAGGCTCAGCAACGCGAGGCGCAGGGGGCGCGCGGCGGAACGGAACGCAGGAAGACAGCGGGACAGCAGGGTGGGCATGGGAAACGGACGACCGAGGCTTGGTGATCCGGAGCGGTGGGGAACGCGCCGGGGGGACGAGTCGAGGCAAGCGGCCGGGGGGAAGGGGGCACGCTTGGGGGTATCACACTTTCGTGCGGTAGGGGTAGGGGTGCGGGGGTGGGAGGGTGGGCGGAGGCGGAGGGGGGAGCGGGGGTGCGAGGGGATGGGACCTATGGGACGGATGGGACTGATGGGACGGATATCGGACGGGGCGGATGGGCGCGGATACTGAAAGGCGCGGCCGGCGGCGGACGGGGCTCAGACGGGGATGATGCCGCGGCGGATGGCTTCGGCGGTGGCTTGGGCGCGGTCGTTGACGTCGAGTTTCTCGAGGATGTTGGAGACGTGGCGTTTCACGGTGTCCTCGGAGACGGCGAAGGCGGCGGCGATTTCTTTGTTGGCACGGCCGGCGGCGATGAGGACGAGGATCTCGCGTTCGCGCGGGGTAATGGCGGGGCCGAGGCGGAGGGTGTTGAGGCGGCGGGAGAGTTCGGGATCGAGGGCGCGGCGGTCCTGGGCGACGAGGCGGAGGGTTTCGAGGAGGGCTTCGCGGGAAGCGGATTTCTGCAGGTAGCCGAGGGCGCCGGCGTCGAGGGCGGCCTGAATCTCGTCGTCGCGGGCAAAGGTGGAAAAGATGAGCACGCGGGCGGCGGGATCGTGGGCGCGGAGGGCGGCGGTGGCGGCGATGCCGCCGATGCCGGGGAGCTGGAGGTCCATGAGGACGACGCGCGGGTGGAGTTTGCGGTAGGCGGCGACGACATCCTCGCCGCGTTCGACCTCGCCGACGACCGCGACGGTGTCGTCGAGCTCGAGGGACGCGGCGAGGCCGCTGCGGACCACGAAGTGATCGTCGACGATGAGGAGGGTGAGGGCGGGCATCGGGGCTGCGCAGTTGAAAGTTGAAAGGTGAAGGATGAAAGACCGGACGGGATGGGACCTATGGGACGGAGGGGACGGATGGGACGGATACTGGGGCGGGGGCGAGGGGGAGGAGGACTTCGACGGTGGTGCCGCGCTGGAGGGTGCTGTGCCAGGCGACCTCGGCGGCGATTTTGCGGCCGCGTTCGCGGATGCCGGCGCAGCCGAAATGGCCGCGGCGGCCGAGCGGGGCGGCGGCGGGGTCGAAGCCGCAGCCGTTGTCAACGATGCGGAGGAGCAGGCGGTCGGCGGTGGCGGAGACCTCGATGGAAACGTGGGTGGCGCGGCCGTGGCGGAGGGCGTTGCTGACGGATTCGCGGGCGATCATGCGGAGATCGTGGACCGTGGCGGCGGGCAAGGCGGGGACGGGGGTGAGCGGGTCGACGCGGACCTCGGCATCGCTTTCGGCGGTGCAGCGCTGGGCGACGGTGCCGAGGGCGGTGACGAGATCGCCGGCGGTCTCGGCGGGATCGCGGAGATCGGAGATGAGATCGCGGGTTTCGGTCTGGATGCGGGTGACGAGGTTGCGCGAAGCGACGACGAGGGTGCGGCCTTTTTCGTCGGCGACGCGGGTGGCGAGGGCGTCGAGGCGGAGGCTGACGCCGGCGAGTTCCTGCTCGAGGGTGTCGTGGAATTCGCGGGCGATGCGCTGGCGTTCCTCGTGGGCGGCGGTGAGGCCGATGCGGTGGCGGAGGGCCTCGGTCTGGCGGCGCACCTGGCGGCGGAGAAAGGCAATCCACAAACCGGATACGACGGTGAGGCCGGCGAGGGCGGCGAGGACGGCGGTGAGGCGGCGCGGGGTCCACCACGAGGGGCGGCGGAGGACCTCGACGCCGGCGGGACCGAGGGTGCGGAGACTGACGAGCCCGGGATCGCTGCGGAATCCGGGGCCGAAGACGGCGGTTTCGACCTGGCAGATGCCGGTGGCGCGGAGGACGGAGCCGACGGGAGGGACGGCGAGATCGTCGGCGACGCGGACGTGAAGCGTGCGCTGGGGGCCCTGCACGAGCAGGGTGGTGCCGGCGGGGCCTTTGAAGGAATCGCGGAGCGTGCCGACGACCTGGACGAGGCGGCCGTCGTAGCGGCCGGATTGTTGGTCTCCAGGTTTCAAATACAGTTCGTCGAGCACGGGGACGGCGACGGGGGCGGGAGGGGCGCCGGGGAGGCGGGAGATGAGCTCGGCGTCGACGACGGAGGCGCTGAAGCGTTCCATCGAAGGGAAACCGGCGAGCGTGACGGCGTCGCCGGGGACGACCGAGGTGGGGCGACCGAAGCGGACGGCGAAGGCGTTGGCGCCCTGCAGGAGGAAGACGCCGTCGGCCCCGAAATCGGCGGCGACGATGCCTTCGATACGGACCCGCCGTTCGCCGAGGCCGTCGACGCGGAAGGCGAGGAGTTCCTCGGCGGAGACGACGGGCACGGCGCTGGCGGGAGGCGCCGGGGTGACGACCTCGAGTTCGGTCCAGTCGAGGGCGCGGAGGTAGGGTTGGACGAGTTGGCGGCGCGGGGAATTGATCAGGCCGGCGGCGAGGCCGGTGATGCGGATGCGGGAATCGATCAGGGGCGGGCCGGCGCGGGGCGGGGCTTCGACGCGGACATCGATGACGCGGGAGCCGAGCGCGAGGCGGATGACGCTGCGGGCGGGGCCGAGGGGGAGGACGGAGCGGACGATGCCTTCGACGGTGACGCGCTGGTAGTGATAGCGGCTGAAGTGGAGGTCGTCGTACTGGACGGGAATGCCGGGAGGGAGCGGTTTGCGGCCGAGGACGCGGTAGGCGGCGTTGTCGAGGCCGGGGAGGTAAAGGCCGAGGCGGGTCTTGGCGGTGAGTTCGATTTCGTCACCGACCCGCGGGAGCGGCGGGGTGGCGAGGCGGAAGAACGCGGTGGACGTTTCGTCCTGCAGGAAGAGGGCGGAGACGCTCTCGACGAAGACGACCACGCCGCGGAGGCGGACGGGGAGACCGCGTTCGGCTTCCGCGGGGCTCAGGGAGCGGACCTCAAGGGCGGTGGTGAGGACGCGCGGCGATTCCTGGGCAGGCAGGGCGGAAGCCGCGAACGCGAGCAACAGCAGCAGTGCCGGCGGGAAGCGGAGCGGGCGGGCGAGGGGCACGCGGGGCAGACAAAACCGGAAACCGGAATTCGGAAACCGGAAACTTCGGACGGCGGAAGGCGGAGACCGGAAAAGGCGAAAGGCGGAAGGCGGAAGGCGAAAGTCGGAAACGGAGAAAGACGAAGGAAGAAAGAAGAAAGGCGGATACGGAAGAGGAGGAAGGCGAAAGGCGAAAATCGGAAGATGGGGGAATTGGGAAAGCGGGAAACGGTGGGCGGCGGACTTTAGCTGAAGAGGGCGGCGATGGGTTTGCCGCCGTCGGTGATGGGGACGGGGCGGGACGCGTTGACGAGTTCCTTGGCGGGGTTGATGCCGAGGGCGGCGTAAATGGTCGCGTGGAAGTCGGGGACGGAGACGGGGTTTTCGACGACTTTGTTGGAAAACGCATCGGTGACACCGTAGGCGCCGCGGTGGTTGAGACCGCCGCCGGCGAGGACGAGGGAGAACGCGGCGGACTGGTGGCCGCGGCCGCCGCCGCTGTCGAATTGGCCGGGGCGGCCGAACTCGGTGCCGATGGCGATGAGCGTTTTGTCGAGGAGGCGTTTGTCCTCGAGGTCGGCGATCAGGGCGGAGAGGGCGGTGTCGAGTTCGCGGATGAGCGCGTGCTGCTGGAGCTGGCCGGCGTTGTGGGTGTCCCAGCCGGCGCCGTTGATGAAGTTGAGATTGTGGGAAACCTCGATGAAGCGCACGCCGGCCTGGACGAGGCGGCGGGAGAGGAGGCAGCGCTGGCCGAATTCGCCGCCGTAGCGCTGGCGGAGGGATCCGGGTTCCTCGTCGAGGCGGAAGTTGCGCATGAAGCCGGGACCGGCGAGACGGAGGGCCTCGCGCTGGGCGATCTCGTAGTCGGCGGCGGAGGAGTCGGGCGCGACCCGGCCCTGGAGCGGGGCGAGCAGGCGACGGCGCTCGGCGACACGGGCGGCGTCGATGCCGTCGGGCGGGGTGAAGCCGGCGGGGCCGGACTCGGTGTCGACGAGGTAGATGTAGCCGTGCTTGGCGCCGAGGAAACCGGGGCCGCGGCTGACGCTGGGGTATCCGATCAGCAAGTACGCCGGGACCTGGTCGCCGGCGGCGCCGCGTTCGTGGGCGACGACGGAGCCGACGGACGGGTAGATCGTGCTGCCGCTGACCGCGCGGCCGGTGTGGACGAAATTGGTGGCGAGGGCGTGCTCGATGCCGAGCCGGTGGTTGACGGTGCGGACGGCGGTGATGCGGTCGGCGAGGCGGGCGGATTGGGCGAGGTGCTCGGTGAAGCGGACGCCGGGGACGGCGGTGTCGATGGCGGCGTAGTCGGAGCCGGCGGCGCTGGGCTTGGACTTGGGGTTGCCGCGGACCTTGGGATCGAAGGTGTCGATCTGGGACATGCCGCCGCCGAGCCAGATGAAGATGCAGTGTTCGGCTTTGCCTTTCGGCATCGCGGCGGCGCGGGCGGGATCGGCGCGGAGCCGGGAGGCGAGCACCGCCGCGGCGGAGGCGGCGGCGGTCTGCGAGAGGAAGGAGCGGCGATTCATGGGGATAAGACCGGAGTTGGGAAACCGGAAACCGGAGTTCGGAAAGCGGAACCGGCAGCGGTGACTGGGGGAGAAGGACGGGGACGAAAGCGTTGAAGAGAACGGAAATTGAAGAGACGGAAACGGGAAAACGGAACCCAAGATCGCGGGATGCCGGGGCGGGTTTCCGGTATCCGGTTTCCGAATTCCCAATTTACATGACGTGGGTCCACTCGGGGGCGTTGAGGAGGGCCCAGAGGACGTCCTCGAAGCGGCGGCGCCAGGCAGGATCGAGGCGGGCCGTGGGGGCGTCGCCTTTGCGGGCGGCGGCTTCTTCCTCGAGGCGGAGGGAGTTGGCCTCGCTCTTCATGTGATTGGACCAGGCGACGAACTTGCGGCGGGGCGAGGGCGGGGCGGGCGCGAGCTCGCGGGCGACGACGCGGTCGGCGAAACCGGGGCGGAGGGTTTCGACGTAGAGTTGTTTTTCCGCGGGAGAAGGCGGGCGCGTGAAGAAGCGGTAGAAGACGCGGTCGACGAGGACCTCGGGGGACGCGGCATCGAGGGCGAGGGCGGTGAGGCCGTGGTCGTCGCTGAGGCGCGTGAGCCAGGTCATCATGGTGCCGTTGGCGAGGAGGGCGGGCTGGAGGACGTTGGCGTCGGTTTCGCGGACGCCGCTGGCGGCATCGGGGCGGGCGCCGCGCCAGCCGAAGACCTCGAGGACCTCGGCGACGGCCTGGACGCGGGGGAGCATGAGGCTGGGGCGGTCGCGCTCGTTGGAGGTGGAGGCGAGCATCCAGGCGCGGGAGGCGCGGCCGAGGTCGAGGGCGTTGTCGATGGTGCGGACGCTATCGACATCGAGATTGATGGGTTCGAGGACGAAGGGTTTGCCGGTGGCGGCGAAGAAGGAATCGACGAGTTGTTCGGCGCCGATGCGGCGCGGGGCGGGGGCGGTGAAGAGCGGGCTGGTTTCGACGAGGGCCGGATCGACGGCGCGCTGGTAGGCGTGGGAATTGAGAATCAGGCGGGAGAGGGCTTTGGTGTCGTAGCCGGAGCGGACGAGTTCGCGGCCGAGCCAGCGGAGCAGTTGCGGATGGGACGGCTCGGATTTTTCCCAATCGCCGACGGTGACGACGAGACCGCGGCCCATGAGGCGTTGCCAGATGCGGTTGGCCATGACCTGGGCGAAGCGTTCGTTCTGCGGCGCGGTGACGAGGGCGGCGAGGCGGTCGCGGGAATTGGCGGGGTCCTGGGCGAGGGCGGCGGCGGACTCGTCGCTGAAACGCGCGAAGGGCCAGGCCGGGGCGACGACGGTGCCGGGGGCAAGGGTGACCTCGATCATGGGCTCGCGGCCGCCGACGCGGAGGCTGTCGAGCACGACGCTGCTGGTGGCGGGGAGCTTGATGGGCTTGGTCTCGAGCAGGGCGGCGAGCTCCATCAGTTCGCGCTGTTTCGAAACGTGGGTCGGGGCGTCGTGGCAGCGGGCGCACTTCATCTCCACGCCGAGGAAGGCGGAACCGACGATGATGCCCTTGGCGGCCATGGGGACGTCGTTCTGGGAGGCGACGCCGAAGCCGGCGGGGCCGCCGAAGCGTTCGCTGCCCTCGAGGCGGAGGAGTTCGGTGACGAAGAGGTCGAGGGGTTTGTTGTCGACGAGGGACTCGTGGAGCCACCAGCGGAAGGGGCCGGTGTTGTTGAGGGTCGGGTTGATGAGATTCGGATTCTCGGCGAGGACATCGAGCCAGTAGCCCATCTGGTGGTCGGCCCAGCGGCGGTCGGCGAGGAGGCGATCGATGGCGCGGGCACGGCGGTCCGGGGCGCGGTCCGCGAGGAAGGCGGCGATCTCGGCCTCGGAGGGCACGACCCCGACCGTATCCAAGGTTACGCGACGGAGGAAGGCGAGGTCGCCGGCGAGGGGCGTGAGGTCGAAACGGGCGACGGAGAAGTCGGGCCAAGGGGCGCCTTCCTCGACCCAACGGCGGAGGAGAGCGATGTCGCGGGCGGGCAAGGGGTCGCCCTTGGCGGGCATGACTTCCTCGGGATCGGTGCTGACGATGCGCTGGAGGATCGAGCTTTCGGCGGGCTTGTGCGGGGTGACAGCGGGGCCGTCGCCCTTGCCGCCGGCGAACGCGGCGGCGCGGGAGTCGAGGCGGAGGCCGCCTTTGACCTTGGAACCCTGGTGGCAGCTGTAGCACTGGGCCTCGAGGATGGGCTTGATCTCGCGGTGGAAGTCCACGCCGCCTTGGCGCCGGAGCGGGGCGGTTTGCGCGGCGACCTCGGCGATGCGGGCGCCGATGAAGTGATCGACGGGATTGAAGGCGGGGAAACCGGCGGGCAAGGCGGGCACGGGTTCGTCGGCGGAGGCCTTGAGCCAGGCGGAGGCGGCGGTGCGGCGGCCTTGCCAATAGGAAGCGTGGGCGGCGCGGCGGGCGGCGCGGGCGGCGGTGTTGAGGGACTCGAGGCGGGCGCGGCGTTCGGATTCGTAGGCGGCCCAGCCGGCGTCGGTGTAGGGGACTTGGCGGGGACCGGGGGAGAGCAGTTGCCAGGCGGAGGAGCCGGCGAGTTGGACGGCGATGACGGTTTCACCGAGCTCGGGGCGGAAGGGTTTGCCGTTTTTGCCGGTGGATTGAAGGCCGCCGAGCAAAGTCTCCAGCACGACGCGCACGGGGCGGCCGGCGGGAAAAGCCACAACGGCGACGGCCTCGCGGTTGCCGGGCGGGGCGTAGCGGAAGCCGGGGCCGAGATCGATGAACGTGTTTTGCTCCTCGACGGGCAGTTCGCCGGCATTGCCGACGGCGAATTGCCGCGGCTGGTCGAACGGCGTGGAGAGGACGGGCCGGCCGTCGACGAAGACGCGGGCGGCGCCGCGGGAGCGCAGCAACAAACGGTGCTCGCCGGCCGGAAGCTGCACCTCGGCGGAAGCGCGGACGAAAGTGGGAAAAGCGCGATCGGCGCGGACGCCGGTGGAGATGTACTTGTGCGGCAGCTCGAAGAGCCCGAAGAGATCCTCGGTGTGGCGTTCCGTGACGACCGGGGCGGCGGGCCAGGAATTGTCGCGCGGGATTCCCTCTTCGCAGATCTCGACGGCGACGCCGGCGGCGGGCAGCGCGGACGGGAGAAGACCGAAGACGAGGCAGGCGGCAAGAAAGGGGCGGACCATGAAAGGGGCGGGTGGGAAGACCATCGCGCGGGCGGCGCGGATTTCACGCGCGGCGACATCCCACTTTCGTGCAGCGGAACCGGCGCGCGAGTTAACGGCGTAACCGCGTTGAGGCTCGATCTGCGCCGCGATGGCGTTAAACCAAGCGCGCCTCGATCAATCCCCTTCCGTCATGGCCGAAAAATCTCCCGCCCGCCCGCCGCGGGTCCGCTCCGAAAACGATCCGTTCCGCGCCTACGAGGAACAATTTGTCGCGAGTCCCGATCCATGGGCGGAGATCGCGAAGCTCGACCATGGGAGCGACCGCACCTTCGGTTCCACGGTGCGCGCGATGGTGATGAATGCCGAGCCGGCGCAGCGCCCGGCGATGGAGGCGAAGCTGCTCGCGGCGCTCGCGGCGCCCGGACTCACGCCGGTCGGGCAGCTGTTCGTCTGCCGCATGCTGGCGCTGATCGGCACGGCCAAGTGCGTGCCGGCGGTGGCGGCGCTCCTGCTCGACAACGCCACGGCGGATGCGGCGCGGTTTGCCCTCGATGCGATCGAGGATCCGGCGGTGGACGCCGCCTACCGCGGGGCGCTGGGCAAGCTCGGCGGCAACGCCAAGGCCGGACTCATCGGCTCCATCGCGCAGCGCGGCGACCGCGGGGCGCTCGAGGCGCTCAAGGCCATGCAGGCCGACGCGAAAGAACCCGCGGCCGTGCGCACCGCCGCCGCCCGTGCGGTCGAGCGCCTGACCGCCAAATCCTAAACCCCCGGCCCGCACGACCATGAATCCGCTCTTCCTTTCCCGCCGCGCTTTCCTGCGCAACACGAGCCTCGTTTCCGCCGCCGCCGCGTTTCCCGCCATCCTGCCGTCGCGGATGTTCGGGCAGACGGCGCCGAGCAAGAAGATCACGATCGGCTTCATCGGCACGGGCAACATCGCCCAAGGCCACCTCGAGACCCTGCTCGGCTTCGACGACGTGCGCATCCTCGCGGTGTGCGACGTCGACAAGACGCACCGCGATCTCGCGGCCGCGAAAGTGAATACCGGATACGGCAACCGGGATTGCGCCGCCTACAACGATTTCCGCGAGCTGACCGCGCGGCCCGACATCGACGCCGTGATGGTCTGCACGCCGGACAATTGGCACGCGTTGAACGCGATCGAGGCGATGCGCAACGGGAAGGACGTGTACGTCGAGAAACCGCTCACGCTCACGATCGAGGAAGGCCGCGCGCTGGTCGCGGCGGCGCGCAAGTACGGCCGCGTCGCGCAGACCGGCACGCAGCAGCGCTCGTCCCGGCGTTTCCACGATACGGCTGAATTCATCCGCAACGGCGGCATGGGCAAACTGAGCCGGATCGAGATCCTGATTCCGGCGAACAACAAATACGTCGGGGCGAATTGGAAACCGGAGGCGGTGCCGGCGGGTCTGGACTGGGACCTGTGGGTCGGGCCCGCGCCGTTCCAGCCGTACACGCGGCAAGGTTGCCACTACAACTTCCGCTTCATCCTCGATTACGCCGCCGGGCAGGTGACGAACTGGGGCGCGCACTACATCGATATCGCGCAGTGGGCGCTGGGCATGGACGAATCGGGCCCGGTCGAAGTGGTCGGCGACGGCGAATTCCCGACGACGGGGCTGTTTTCCACGGCGACGAAGGTCGACTTCACGTGCCGCTATGCGAGCGGCGTCACGCTGCGCTGCCGGACCCGCTACGACGGCATCTCCGACGGCAACGTGCGTTTCTTCGGCGACCGCGGCTGGGTGGATGTGTCGCGCAGCGCGAGCAAGGCCTCGGGTCCCGAGTTGCTGAAGGAAATCGCGGCGCAGGCCGGCAAGGGCGCGGTGAAACTCCCCGTGAGTCTTAACCACCACGACAATTTCCTGCAGGCGATCCGGACGCGGGGGCGGCCGATTTCGGATGTGGAGTTCGGCCATCGCACCACGAGCATCTGCAACCTGGGCAACATCGCGATGCAGCTGAAGCGGCCGCTGAAATGGGATCCGGTCGCGGAACGGTTCACCGACGACGCCGTCGCGAACCGGATGCGCGGCCGCTCGATGCGCGGGCCCTGGAGCTTGGTCTGAGCCCGATCGGCGATCGGGCAGTTGAGGGTTGAGAGCCGGGAGTTGAAAGATCGATCTGCCCGGCCGCGGAAAACGCGGCCGAAGCCAGCAACCTGACGAACCCAACGGTTTTGCTCTCAACTCTCAGCCAACGTCGCTCAAGGGCATAAGCTTTTGGCTCAGCCCGCGGCTGCAGCGCCGGTCAATCCACGTAGAGATCGGTGACGGTCCAGGAACTGTCGGCGCGCGGGGCGACGTTCTTGATCGTGACGTAGCGGCCGCGGGTGCCGGCGGGCAACGCGATCACGGTCTGGTTGCGTTGGCCGGTGCCGGACGCGACGGGTGGGCCGGCGGCCTCGGCGCGGTCCGAAACATAGACCTCGTACTTCTCCGGGAATTCGCCGGTGCGTGTCGACTGGTCGAGGGTGAGCGCGCGCAGGGGGCGGCCGACCTTGAAGTCGAGTTCGATCCACTCTTCCCCGGCGGCGGGAACGGACCAGCGGGTCGAGGATTTGAAGTCGAGGACGTTGCGGGCGCCGGACCCGCCGGAAACCCGCACGCCGGGTTCGCCTTTGCCGTTGGCGCGGATGACTTCCGCGGCCAGCGCGCCTTCGGCGCCGAGGGATTCGGCGAGCTTGAGCGCGGCGGTGTCGCGGGCGCGGTGCAGCAGCGCGAGGAGCGGCGCGCGGCCGGCGGCATCGGTTTCCTTCGCCATCAGCCGGCCGACCAAAACGGACGAGGATTCAGTCCACACATTGCGGATACGTCCATGGTGCCGGAGGACGGCGTCGCGCGCCGCCTTGGCGGGACCGGCGAGGGAGGATTTCTCGGCGATGTCCACGAGCGCCGGGACGGCGGAGGCATCGGGCCAACGGCCGAGGGCGGCGACGGCGGCGTCGGCGAGCTTGGCATCGCCGCGCAGGGCCTGGCGGGCGGCGCAGGCCGCAGACTCGGAGTCGCCCATGCGGCCGAGCGCCGGCAGGAGGCGGAGAGCGACGGCCGGAGCGGCTTGGTCGATCGCGGAGAAGAGCGCGGCGCCGCGGCCGGCACCGGCGGGTTGGCGCAAGATCACGTTGACCACCGAGCGAAGGGCGCGGGTCTGTTCGGCGTCGTCGGTGGCGCCGAGCGTCCATTCGAGCAGGGCGCCCAATTGGGCCGCGGTGCCGAGATCGCCGAGGGCGGCGGCGGCGGCAAGGCGGACGGGAGCGGAAGCGTCTTTGCGGGCGGCGAGAAGCAGCGGGAGCCCTTCGGACATGGCGCGCAGGGCGAGGGCCTCGAGATAGACGGCACGCAGGGCGGGTTCGCCGCGCTCGGCGCCGGCCAAAATCGCGGCGGAGACGCCGGGGCCGTTGAGTCGCGTCAGGCTTTGGCGGGCGAGCTTGGCGGCGCCGGAGTCTTCGCCGGACGCGACTCCCGCCAAGAGCGCGGCGGTGGCGGAGGAGCCGGGGAGGAAACCGAGGGCAGAAACCGCGGCGGCGCGGACTTCGGCGTCCGGGTGTTTCGCGGCGCTCGCGATCGCAGAGCCGGCGGCCGGGTCGGCGCGGCGGGCGAACGCGGCGATGAGCGAAGCCTGCGTGCCGGAATCAAAGCCGGTGAGCTTGGAAGCGAGCGAAGCGACGAGGCCGGGAGCAGCGGACGCCGCGACCGCTTCGAGACCGGCAGACTTCAAAGCGGGGTCGCTGCCGGCGAGCACCGCGGCGAGTCGATCGGCGGCATCAGCCGGATTGGCATCGAGGGAGGCCCGGAAAGCCGCGGCACGAACGGCAGCGGGAAGTTTGGCTTCGCCGGCGAGTTTGCGCAGCGCGGTGCCGGACGCGGGGGCCGGCAGGCCGGAGGCGGCGGCCAAGCGGGCCTTGGCCACGGCCGGGGTGACCGGCGCCGACGCGAGGGCGGCGAGGGCGGTCTCACCGCCGATTTGGCCAAGCGCAGAGGCCGCGGCGTCGGCCGTGGCGGGATCCGGATTGGTCAAGAGCGCGGTCAGCGGCGCGACCGCGGTTTGCGCACGGCGGCGGCCGAGCGAATCGATAAGACCGAGCCGGGGCCGGCCGGTGCTTTTGCCAAGGGCGGTGACGAAGAGCGGGTCGATGGCGGGACCGGCGGCAGGTTCGAGGGCGAGGCGGGCGACGTCGGAGTCGCGTTCGTCGGCGAGCAGATTGCCCAGGACACGGTACGTTTGCGGCTGGGCCGGCGTTTTGCCCAGAGCCAGGATGGAACCGAGGCGTTGGGCGACGGCTTGGCGCGCGGCGAAGGCGGTATCCTTGCGCTGCAGGACGCCGAGCAGGCGGGACTCGAGCGCGGCGAGGCGGACGGAGTCGGCACCGGCGGCGCCGATTTCGCGGTCGAGGGCCTCAAGCGCGGATTGGTCGCCCGAGTAGGTGAGACCGGCGAGACCCGGGGCGGGCTCGGCGGCGCGCAGGGCAACGGCGAGGAGAAGAAGAAGGGAAAAGCGTGACATGGCGGGTCAGGAGAGGGGGCTCAGAGGGCGTAACCGGCGCGACGGGGACGATCGAGCAGACGGGCGGCGACCGGATCGCCGGGAGTGGTTTCGGCCTTCGGATCCCAGCGCACGGTGCGGCCGAGTTGGGCGGCGATCGCGTTGAGATGGCAGATGGTGGCGGTGCGGTGGCCGACTTCGGCGTCGGCGATCGGGCGCTGGCGCGTGCGCACGCAGGAGAAGAAATCGCTGTGGTGATTGTCGCTGGCGTAAACGCGGACGTCCTCGGCGCGGAGGGGACGGGCGGCGAGTTCGGGCGGATCGGTTTCGAGGAAATCGTCGCGCGAGACCCAGACGGTGCCCTTGGTGCCCTGGAACTCGATCATGGCCTTCGTGCCGGTGTCGTGGCGCTCGACGCGCACGCCGTTGGCGTAGATGTGGGTCTGGAATTTGCAGCCCGCGTGGCCGATGGGGATGAACTCGACGGGGCCGGAGCCGTCCATGCCGAGCGCGTTCTGGATGATGTCGAAGTGGTGGGCGCCCCAGTCGCCATTCTTGCGGCCGCCGTATTCGAGGAAGCAGCGCCAGCCGCCGCCGTAGTCGCCTTTGACGCGCTCGGCGTTGTAGGGGCGCCACGGCGTCGGCCCGAGCCAGCGGTCGTAGTCGAAGCCGGCCGGCACGGGTTCTTCCGGCAGCGCGGCGGCGGCGGGAAACTCGCCGAGCCGCGTGCGGATCAATTTGATGTCGCCGATCCAGCCGTTGCGGACGATCTCGGCGGCCTTGCGGAACGACTTGTTGGAGCGCTGCTGCGTACCGGTTTGCAGGATACGGCCGTAGCGGCGGGCGGTGTCGACCAAGACGCGGCCCTCGCGGACGGTGAGCGTGAGCGGCTTTTCGCAATAAACGTCCTTGCCGGATTCCATCGCGAGCTTGCTGACGGCGGCGTGCCAGTGGTCGGGGGTGCAGACGAACACGACGTCGAGGTCGGGCCGGGCGATGAGTTCCTCGTGCAACGCATGCACGGCGACACCGCGGGCGGCGCCGCTCTCGCGGGCGCGGCCGTAAGCGGCGTCGATGCGGTCGCGGGCCTTCTCGGCCTTGCCGCGGTTGACGTCGCAGACGGCGAGGATGCGGGCGTCGTCGCGGCCGGTCAGCGTGCCGATGTGGCTGGAGGCGATGAGGCCGGTGCCGACGACGCCGACGTGGAGCCGGTTGCTCGGGGCGGTTTGCCCGAAGAGCCGGGAGGGGAAGAAATTGGGGGCGAAGCCGGCGGCGACGATGCCGGCGAGACCGTGCTTGAGCGCGGTGCGGCGGGTGACGGGAGCCGGCGCAGGGCGCACGGCGGAGGGGAGACGCGGGGCGGACATAGGGTTGACCCAATGAGTGCGCAAACCGGCGCCATGCCGAGCCGAAACCGGCGCCTACCGGCGGGAACCGGCCGAGGCGAAGATTCAGGTCGCAGGGTCCGTGCTGCGGCGCCGGAACTGGCGCCGGTAGTCGAGCGGCCGCTGTCCGGTGTCGGAGCGAAAGGAGCGGGTGAAATGACTCTGGTCATAGAACCCGCAATCGAGCGCGATGCGGCCGACGGGCCGGTCCGACTGCTCGAGTTCCCGGCGCGCCATGTGCAACCGGATCTTGAGGATGTAGTCGCCCGGGGTCATGCCGAAGAGCCGGCGGAATTCCCGCTGCAGCTGGCTGGCCGAGAGGTGCGCCTGGGCGGCCAGGTCGGCCAGCGCGATGCGCTGCCCGTAGTGGGCGAGCACGTACGCGCAGGCGCGGGTGAGGCGCGCGTAGTCGCCGACCGCCGGTCCGGTCCCGGCATACGGCCGCATCACGCCGGCCAGGCCGATCACCGCGCCGCGCGGTCCGCGCAGGGGGAACTTGCTCGAAAAATACCAACGCGGCAGGCCATCCGCGCCGCGCACGAGCCAAACCTGGTCGATCAGCGGCCGCCCGGAGGCCAGCACCCGGCGATCCTCGTCGACGTACTGCGCCGCCAAAGCCGGCGGATGGAAATCGAAATCGGTTTTCCCGGCCATTTCCCGCTCGTGCCGGCAACCGTGGAGCGCGAGTTCGGCCCGGTTGGCCCTGAGATACCGGTGGCGCCGGTCCTTCACGAAAAGATAGACTTCCGGCAAGACGTCGAAGAGGTCGACGAACGCGGCGGGATCGGCCAGGCGGCGGAAGAAGTCGGCGGAGTGCGGAGCGGCCATCGTGCGCCTTTAATACCAAGACACGCGCGGTCCGTCAAAGCCAGCCGCAGGCCGATGTGCGACGATGGGGCATGGTGTTGCCCCGCTCCCTCCCGCTGCTCGCCGCCGGCCTGTTCGCCGCCGGTCCGGCCGTGGCCGCGGGGCCGGATTTCAACCGGGAGATCCGGCCGATCCTTTCCGAAAACTGTTTCGCCTGCCACGGCCAGGACCCGGCGCGGCGCGAGGGCAAGCTGCGGCTCGATGAGCGGGAAGGGGCGGTCGCCGTGCGCGACGGCATCGCGGCCGTGGTGCCGGGCCGGCCCGACGAGAGCGAACTGTTGCGGCGGTTGGCGTCGACGGACGCCACCGAGGCGATGCCGCCGCCGGAAGCGCACAAGACGGTCACGCCGGCGCAGCGCGAAGTTCTCCGCGCGTGGATCGCCGCGGGCGCACCGTATGCGCGCCATTGGGCCTTTGTGCCGCCGCAGCGGGAACCTTTGCCGGCCGTCCGCCAGACGGCGTGGCCGCGGCAGCCGCTCGATCGCTTCGTGCTGGCCCGGCTGGAAGCGGAAAATCTCGCGCCGGCACCCGAAGCTGCGCCGGCGACGTGGTTGCGGCGGGCGGCGCTCGACCTCACCGGACTGCCGCCGACGCCCGCGGAGCTGGATGCGTTTGCCGCCGACGTGCGGGCCCGCGGCGAAGCGGCCTACGCCGCCGCGGCGGACCGGCTGCTGGCTTCGCCGCACTACGGCGAACGGCAGGCGATCGAGTGGCTCGACGCCGCGCGCTATGCCGACACCCACGGCTTCAACAACGACTCGACCCGGACGATGTGGCGCTGGCGCGACTGGGTGATCGAGGCGTTCAACACCAATTTGCCGTACGACCGTTTCATCGCCGAGCAGCTGGCCGGCGACTTGCTGCCGCAGCCGACGTTGGAGCAGCGGATCGCCACCGGCTTTGGCCGCAACCATGTGATCAACAGCGAGGGCGGCATCATCGACGAGGAATACCGCGTCGAGTACGTCGCCGACCGCGTCCGCACCCTCAGCACCGCGTGGCTCGGGCTGACGATGGAGTGCGCACGGTGCCACGACCACAAATTCGATCCGATCGCGCAGCGGGACTACTACCGGTTGGCCGCTTTCTTCAACAACGTGCCGGAATTCGGCGAGGACGGCCGGGTGGCGAACGCCGTCCCGATGATCCCGGCCCCCACACGGGCCCAGCAGCAGGCGTTGCGCGAATGGGAATCGGAAGCGGCCGCGGCCGCCAAGGCCGTCGACGCGCTCGCGGCCGGTTGGACCTGGAGCAACGCCAGCGCCGCCGCGCTGCCCGCGCTCGCGGCCGAGGCGCGGGCCCGCGCCGCCGCGCTCAACGGTTGTGCGTTGCTGGAAACGGAACGCTCCGGCCCCGGCCTCGTCGACGAGGTGTGGCGGCCCGCGGCCGATGCCCCCGCGCCCAGAATCGAAGGCTCGGCCCTCGACTTCGCCGGCAAGGCCGGCGCGACGGTCGCGTTTTGGCTCCGGCCCGAGGCCGGCAATCCGTCGGATGTCCCGCTGCTCTCGGCGCTGAACCACGTCGGATCGCCGGCGGATTCCCAATACGGCAAGGGCCGGGAATTGCGGCTGATCGACGGCGAACTCGAGTTGCGGTTGAGCGAGCGGTACCCGGTATACGCGGTGGTCGTGCGGTCGGTCGGCGCGCAGATCCGGCCCGACGAGTGGCGGCACGTGGCCGTCGCGTACGCCGGCGGGAAGGCCGCGGCCGCGGTCCGGATGTTTGTCGACGGCCGGGAAATCGGCACGCGCGTGCTCCACGACGGCCTGTCCGGGGAGCCGCCGCGGCGCGATTTTCTCGTCGGCGCGGACAATGCTCCGGACGGCCGCCGTTGGCGCGGGGCTTTCGACGATCTGACGGGGTTTGCGCGCGCGCTCGCGGCGGACGAGATCCGCGCGCAGTTCGCCGCGGCGGCGCTGCCGTATGCGGCCGCGCGCCGGGCCGACGGCACTGCCCGCGAACGGGAACTCGGCTGGTTGCGGGACGCGTTGCTCGGCGCGGAGCCGACCGGCGCCGCGGCGCTCGCGCGCCGGACCCGCGTGGCGGGCGAATTGCTCGCCCTCCAGCGCAGTTTGCCCACCGCCATGGTGATGGCGGAAATGGCGACCCCGCGCCCGGCGCGCGTGCTGGGCCGCGGGCAGTACGACGGCCCGGGCGAGGCGGTCGACGCCGGCGTGCCCGAGCGCCTGCTCGCCCCGTGGCCCGTCGGGGCGCCGCGGAACCGGCTCGGGTTGGCGCAGTGGCTGACGCAGCCGGACCATCCGCTCACCGCGCGCGTCGTCGTGAACCGTTTTTGGGCGCAGCTGTTCGGCACCGGCCTCGTGAAGACCCTCGAGGATTTCGGATCGCAGAGCGAGTGGCCGAGCCATCCGGGATTGCTCGATCATTTGGCAACGGAGTTCGTCGGCGGCCGGTGGAACGTGAAACGCTGGCTGCGGACGGTCGTGCTGTCCGCGACCTACCGCCAAAGCAGCGCGGTTTCGCCCGCGCTGGCGGCGCGCGACCCGGAGAACCGCCTGCTCGCCCGCGGGCCGCGCGTGCGCCTGCCGGCGGAGCTGATCCGCGACCAGGCGTTGGCGGTATCCGGGTTGCTGGTACCGACGATCGGGGGGCCGAGCGTGTTTCCCTACCAGCCGGAGAAACTGTACGACGGCATCGTGGTCGGGGCGAACTACCCGGGCACCAAGTGGGTGGAAAGCCAGGGCGCGGACCGGTATCGCCGCAGCCTGTACACGTTCTGGAAACGCACCGTGCCGCATCCGGCGATGACGACCTTCGATGCGCCCGACCGCGAGTTCTGCACCGTGCGCCGCGCGCGCACCAACACGCCGCTGCAGGCGCTCGCGCTGTGGAACGAACCCGGCTACTTCGAGGCCGCGCGCCGGCTCGGGGTGCGGCTGTTGCAGGCGGACGGAGCCGACGACGCGGCCAAGGCGGAATGGGGCTTCCGCACCGCGACGGGCCGCGCGCCGCGTCCCGAGGAAACCGCGGTCCTGGTGCGGACTTGGCAAACGCTGCGCCGCGACTACGCCGCGAATCCCGACGACGCCGCGAAACTCCTGCAGGTCGGCGCCGCGCCGCCGGAGCCAGGAATCCCGTTGCCCGAGCAGGCCGCGGCCGCCGCGGTCGCGAGCATGTTGCTGAGCCTCGACGAAACGATCACGAAGAACTGAGCCCGCGCCGCCCCTCGCCATGTCCTGCCACCGTTACGAGACCCGTTCCAGCCGCCGCGATTTCCTGACCCGTACCGGGCTCGGTCTCGGCGCCGCGGCGCTGTCGCACCTGCTGCGCGGCGAGGCGTGCGCCGCCCCCGCGCCCATGGCGGGCGGGGCGTTGCCGGGCTTGCCGCATTTCGCGCCGAAGGCGAAACGCGTGATTTGCCTTTTCCAGTCCGGCGGGCCTTCGCACCTCGACCTGCTGGATGAAAAGCCGCTGCTGCGCGCGCGATTCAACGAGGACCTGCCGGACTCCGTGCGGCAAGGCCAGCGCATCACCGGGATGGTGGCGTCGCAGGCGCGGCTCGCGTTGCAACCGAGCAAATTCGACTTCCATCCCGGCGGCACCTGCGGCACGCGGATCAGCGACCTGTTGCCGTTCACGCGGGAGATCGCCGACGAACTGTGCGTGATCCGCTCGCTGCACACGGAGGCGATCAATCACGACCCGGCGATCACGTTTTTCCAAAGCGGCAGCCAATTGCCGGGCCGGCCCAGCATGGGCGCATGGGTCGACTACGGTCTCGGCCGCGGCAACGAAAACCTGCCCTCGTTCGTGGTGCTCGTGTCCGTCAACGCCAAGCGGGCGGGGCAGGGGTTGCTCGCGCGGCTCTGGGGCAGCGGCTTTCTGCCGAGCGCGCACCAGGGCGTGCAATTCCGCGGGGCCGGCGATCCGGTGCTTTACCTCAACGATCCGGCGGGCCTCACGCGCGCGCGGCGGCGCACCATGCTCGACGGCATCGCGGACCTGAACCGCCTGCAACTGGAGCAAAGCGGCGATCCGGAAATCGAGACGAGGATCGCCCAATTCGAGATGGCCTACCGCATGCAGGCCAGCGTGCCGGAACTCATGGAGCTGAAGGGCGAGCCCGCCCACGTGCTCGAAAGCTACGGGCCCGACGTGCAGGCGCCGGGGTCCTTCGCGCGGAATTGCCTGCTTGCGCGGCGCCTGGCGGAGCGCGGCGTGCGCTTCGTGCAACTGTATCACCGCGACTGGGACCACCACGGCGGACTGCACGAGCATCTGCCCAATTTGGCCCGCGACGTCGACCAGGCCAGCGCGGCGCTGATCCGCGACTTGAAACAGCGCGGGCTGCTCGACGAGACGCTCGTGATCTGGGGCGGCGAATTCGGCCGGACGCCCTACGCGCAGGGCGACGCGCATCGCGACCGCTACGGCCGCGACCACCACGGCCGCGCGTTTTCGCTCTGGATGGCCGGCGGCGGCATCAAGCGCGGCATCGTGCACGGGGCGACCGACGAATTCGGTTTCAACGTCGTCCGCGATCCCGTCCACATCCACGATCTGCAGGCCACGATTATGCACTGCCTCGGCATCGATCACGCGCGGCTGACGTTCCGGTTCCAGGGCCGGCAGTACCGGTTGACCGATGTTCACGGCGAGGTGGTCAAGGCCGTGCTGGCGTGAGGCGGGATCATGCAGTTGAGAGTTCAAAGTTGAGAGTTGAGAGACAGAGCCACGGAAAACTTGGCCGAAGCCAGCAACCTGACGAACCGAACGGTTTTGCCCTCAACTGCCAGCCACGCTCGCGCAACGGCGTGAGTTCGGCTGAGCCGGGAACCGGGCGCGACGGTCCAATTTGCGGCGGCCGAAGCGGGCCTTGAAAAACTCGTCGCGCCCGGCCCGAAGTCTGCTCTCTTGGCCGCATGCTGACCCGTTTCTCCGTTGCCCCGCTCCATACCATGACGCGCGATCTGGCGGCTGTGGCGATGGGTCGCCTCGCGCCCGATCTCGTCCTCACCGGCGCCCGTATCCTCTCCACTTACACGGAGCGCGTCCACCGGGACCGCGAAGTCTGGATCAAGGGCGGACGCATCGCCGCGGTGAAACCGGCCGGGACCTTCAAAAAGGCGAAACTCGCCGGCAAAACGAAGCTCCACGACGTGCGCGGCGGCATCATCGCCCCCGGCCTCGTCGATCCGCATGTGCACATCGAGAGCAGCATGATGACGGCCTGCGCCTTCGCCGAGGCCGCGCTGCTCAACGGCACCACGACGGTCTTCTGCGATTCGCACGAAATCGGCAACGTGTGCGACGTCGCCGGCATCGAGTGGATGCTCGAGGACGCGCGCCAGGCCCCGCTCTCCGTTTTCCTCACCGTGCCAAGCACGGTCCCGGCGACGAACGCGACGCTCGAGACCGCCGGCGGCGATCTCACGCCGGACAAGATCGGCCGCATCTTCGACCGCTGGCCCGAGGCCGCCGCCCTCGGCGAAAAGATGGACTACATCTCGGTCGCGATGGGCGACCCGCGCAGCCACGCCGTGCTCGCCGAGGCGCTGAAACGCGGGCGGCCCGTCTGCGGTCACATCTACGGCCGCGACTTCGTCGCTGCCGGCGCCGCCAGCGGCATCACCGACACGCACGAGTCGATCGACCGCGACATCGCCGACGACTTCCTCGAGAACGGCCTGTGGATCTTTTTGCGCGGCGGCAATCCGCTCACGCCGTGGCATTCCCTGCCGCAGGCGATCAAGGCCGTCACCGAGCTCGGCGCGAATCCCAAGCGCGTCTGTGTGTGCACCGACGATCGCGATGCCGACGATCTCTTCCTCTTCGGGATGGACTGGGTGGTCCGCCAGGCCGTCGCCGCCGGCCTCGGTACCACGACGGCCTGGAGCCTCGGCTCCCTGCATCCGGCGACCCGATACGGCATGGACGGCGATTTCGGCGGGCTCGGGCCGTCGCGCCGCGCCGACCTCGTGCTGCTCAACGACGCCCTCGAAGTGCAGAACACCTGGTACGGCGGCGAACTCGTCGTCTCGGGCCGCAAGATCACGCCCGTGCTCGATCGCGCGCTCTCGCGCCGTTACCGTTACCCCACGGCCGCGTACCGTACCGTGAAGTTGCCGCCGCGCGTGCCGTTGTCGCCCGCGTTGCCCAAGACCGACGCCACCGCCAACGTCATCCGCCTCGTGCCGCCGGGCATTCTCACGGCCCACGACCGCGTCAAGATTTCCTCCGGCCAATCTTGGGACGAGATCTTCGCGGCGTCGGATCTCTGTTTCCTCACCGTGATCGAGCGGCACGGGAAAAACGGCGGCGTCGGCTACGGTTTGCTCCGCGACTTCGGCCTGCGCCACGGCGCGGTCGCCAGCAGCGTGGGCCACGACGCCCACAATATCGTCCTCGCCGGCACCAACGAGGCCGACCTGCAACTCGCGCTCGCCACCGTCAAGAAACTCAAGGGCGGCGTCTGCGTCGTGCGCGGCGGCAAGGTCCTCGCGAGCGTCGCGCTGCCGATCGCCGGCCTGCTTTCCGACCGTCGCGCGCCCGTGGTCGCCAAGGAAACCACGGCGCTCAAGCGTGCCTGGACGAAACTGGGCTGCAAGGTGCCCTACATGGGTTTCAATCTGCTGCCGTTGTCCGTCATTCCCGAACTCCGTCTGACCGACAAGGGCCTGATCGATGTGCTCGGCATGAAGGTCGTGCCGCTGTTTGAATAGACCGGTTGGGCCGGAGTAGGCCTAGCAGGGCGGGGGATTCGGCCTGTTTTGGCGGGAAATCGGGGTGATTTGCATGAGAATGGCTCATTCCATCGCCAGATTTCCGTGGTTTCTGTTACTTTGAGGCTGCAATTGGTGCGCGGCCTGCTGACAGGGAGGGCGTGATACCCAGCAAACCGAACTCCCTCAACACCTCCACTCAGGTCGCCACCTTGGCGCTGGCGCTTGCCGGCGCTGCGACCTTGGCCGCCCAGTCGGCGCCGCCCGCCCAACGCCCGGCTTCCGGCGAAATCACGACCTTGGAGAAATTCCAGGTCTCCGCCGTGCCGATCGAGCAGCAGATCCTGCCGACTTCCCGTCCCTTCAATTCCGTGTTCGGCACGGACATGAGCATTCTGGAGACGCCCCGCAACGTCACCATCATCTCCCGCGAACAGCTTTCCGCGATCGCGATCCAGGACGTGCGCGATTTCTCCAAGCTCACCTCGAGCTCGTACACCCGCACCAATTTCGGCGCCCCCGGCAATCCCGACATCCGCGGCCAGTCGGGCGATGTGTTCGTGAACGGTATCCGCGAACGCATCACGTCCAACGGCAACGGCATGCCGATCGATTTCAACTCGGTCGAATCCGTCAACATCGTCAAAGGCCCCGCCACCGCGGTCCAGGGCGTCTCGACCTACGTCGGCGGCTTCGTCGACCTCGTGACCAAGCGCCCGTCCTTCGAAGGTTTCAAGGGTTCGAGTTTCGTCACCATCGGCAGCTACAGCACTTTCAAGTGGGGCTTCGACGTCGGCGGCCCCGTCTCCAAGGAACTCGCGTACCGCGTGAGCTACGCCGGCGAGGACGCCGAGGGCTACTATTACGACCAGTACTCGAAGAAGCATTCCATTTACGGCGCGATCACCTACCGCCCGAACCAGAACTACGAGCTCTTCATGAACGCCCAGGCGTTCTACGCCGAGTACGTCGAAAACTTCGGCGTCAACCGTCCGACCCAGCGCCTGATCGACGACGGCTACTACGTCACCGGCGTGAACAGCAATCCGGCCCCGGTCGCCGGCTTTCCCCAGTACTTCACGGCCGCGGGCGTCCCGATCATCGCGAGCTTCGGCGTCCCCGGCGGCCCCGCGGCGCCGCTCTCCGACCCGCAGAATTCCCGCTGGGTCACCTCCGGCTTCCCGGTGAGCAACCGCATGGCCTACGGTCCCGCGGTCAAACTCGACCGCCGCCTCCGCCTGCTGCGCCCCGGCGACAACTCGATGGGCCGCAACTTCAAGGTCCAGGCGATCCAGACCGTGAAATCCTCGCCCGACCTGACCGTCGTCAACAACACGCTGTTGACCTACACGCGCCGCGACACGCTCAGCTCCTACCACTACTCCGAGGTCATCGACCCCTCCTTCACGGCCGAGTCGCGCCTCGAACTGCAGAAGAAGCTCGGTGACCACTCGATCAACTTCGGCGCCGCCGCCCGCTACATCAGCGTCAAGGCCTGGGCCGACTTCTTCTTCGAGCCCGCCGCCGTCTGGGACATCACCAAGGACCGCAATTTCATCAACGCCTACAACTCGGTGAACTTCGCCGGCCACTTCGCCGCCGCGACCGTCCCGGGCAAGCCCGAGCGCTACGGCTCCACCCTCATCGCCTTCGGTTCCCCGAGCGGCGCCGACGGCAACATCAGCAACGCCAAGACCGTCGCGCCTTTCGCCCAGGCCAGCTGGAAAATCGCCCCGGACCTGACGCTCTCCACCGGCGCCCGCGTCGACTTCATGAGCATCTACTCGCGCGATCCGTTCACCACGGTCGCCGAGGACACCCTCAGCGTCGCGCTGCCCAACGGCAACGTCAGCCTCGGCTACAACGTTTCCCCGACGGTCTCGACGTATGCGACTTACAACTACAGCAAGAACACCGCGGGCGCGGCCGGCAACGGCGGCGGCTACACCGCCTTCATCGGCCGCGGCCCCGGCGGCACCGCGCCCTTCGTCCTCGACAAGACGGCCTTCGAGCAGCCCAGCGAGCTGAAGGAAGTCGGCATGAAGTTCTCTTTGCTCAACGGCAAACTCTTCATCGGCACCGCGCTCTTCGACCAGACCCGCCAGAGCAAACCGCAGAACAGCCCGGTCGCCACCTACCGCTACCGCGGCTTCGAGTTCGAGGCGAATTACCAGCCGAACAAGTACATGTACGCCACGTTCTCCTACGCCCTGATCGACGGCAGCGTGCCCGCCGCCAACATCGGCTTCGAGGCTCTCAACGTCACGCCCGCCGCCTCCGCCGAAGTCCGGCCCAACACCCAGACCTCCGGCCGCGTCCGCGTCCAGGGCGCCCCGCGCAACCAGCTGAACGCCCTCGTCTCCTACAAGTACGACAACGGTTTCGGCTTCTCGCTCAACGGCACCTACACGACCGAGATGAACAACAACTGGGCCGGCACCCTCGTGATCCCGGCGCAGTACCAGATCGACGGCGGTCTCTTCTACAACACGAAGAAGTGGGGCGCCCAGCTCACGGTCCTCAACGTGACCGACGAGAAGAACTGGTCCCCGCCGAACGGTGTCTACGGCAACGAATCGATCCTCGCCGAGCCCGGTATCCGCGGCGAAGTGACCGTGACGCTCCGCTTCTGAGCCCCGTAGCCCGGAGCTTCAGCCCGGGTCAGGGGTTCGCCCCGCCGTTTGAAGCGCCGAGCCACCCCCGACCGGCGACCTGCGCTCGCCGCCCGATTCTCCCTCCCACGCCGCCCGGATTTCCGGGCGGCGTTTTTCTTGCCCCGGAGGTCGCCCCGGTGGCCTGCGGGCTGCTAGGGATCGGCCATGGAACCCACCCCGGCCGCACCTGCGGCTTCGCCGCTCATCGTCTACGGGCTCGAGGATCGCGTGCCGTTCGGCACGGCCCTGCTCGTCGGCGTCCAACATGTCGCGGCCATGGTGGTCGGCACGGTCACGCCCCGCTGCTGCTGGCCAACGCGCTCAAATTTTCCCCGGAGGACACCGCGTACTTCATCAGCGTCGCGCTGCTGGCCTCGGGCCTCGGGGCGTTTCTCCAATGCCGTCGCCGGGGCCCCGTCGGCTGCGGCTTGCTCAGCGTCACGGGCACAAGCTTCGCGTTCATGCAGCCGCTCACGCAGGCCTGGCAGGCCGGCGGGCTCGGCATGATGTTCGGGATGTCGTGCTTCGTCGCCCCCTTCCAGATGGCGCTTGCGCCGCTGCTCGGGAAACTGCGCCGCGTTTTCACGCCTTTGATTTCCGGGATCATCGTTTTGCTCATCGGCACCTCGCTGATCCCGACGGCGTTCTACGGTCTGGCCACGCCGCTGCTGCCGGGCGGCACGCCTTGGCCCGGCCTGCTGGCGGGCTTCGTCGTCATCGGCATCATCGTGGCCGCGCAGGCGACGGGCAAAGCCTGGGCCCGCGTCGCCGGCGTGGCGCTCGGCATCGCGGGCGGCTGCCTCGTCTGCGCCGTTGCGGGCGGTCTGCGCGCCCCGGTGAGTTTGACCGAGGCCGGCTGGATCACCCCGCTGCGCGTGTTGCCCTTCGGGTTTTCGTTCAGCTGGCACCTCGTGCTGCCGTTTGCATTCATCTACCTGGTGTCGTCGCTCGAAGCGATGGGCGACATGACGGCGACGTCGCAGCTTTCCGGTCTGCCCACCGAGGGCGACGGCCACTGGAAACGCCTTTCGGGCGGCGTGCTGGCCGACGGCATTGTCTGCAGCGTGGCGGCGGTTTTCGGCGGTTTCCCCAGCACTACCTACGCGCAGAACAACGGCGTGATCCAGATCACGGGCGTGGCCAGCCGGCGCGTCGGCTACGTGATGGCGGCGATTCTCGCGGTGCTCGGGCTGGTGCCGATCGTCGGCCGGGCGGTGACCGCGGTGCCGCCGCCGGTGCTCGGGGCGTTGGCGCTCCTGCTCTTCGGGCTCGTCGCCGTCTCGGGCCTGCGGCTGATCTTGAGCGCCGGGCTGGGGCAACGCGAAGCGGTGATCGTGGCGTTGGCCCTCGGCGTCGGCTTGGGCCTGCCGACGCAGCCCGGACTGGTGGCGAAGTTTCCCGAAGTGATCCGGATGGTCTTCGAGTCCGGCATTTCCGCCGGCGGCATCACGGCGATCGTGCTGAATCTACTTTGGCCGGCGAAACGGACGGCTGAAACGAACCACTGAAGAAGTTAACCACTGATGGGCACTGATTCTCACTGATGCAGAAGACCGGAATGAGGCTCCGGACCGGCGGAGTCATTTCCCTCCATTAGTGAACATCAGTGCCCATCAGTGGTTACCCGTTCCGTGGATTTTCCTTTCCGCCAATTTCCTCAGGAACCGAAGGGCCAGATGTGGAAGAACTGGAGGAAGAAGATGCCGGCGAGCACGTAGCCGAGCGTCGTCATGCGTTTCGTTTCGCCGAGACCGACGGCGAGCAGCGCCGCCAAGATCAGGCCGAGGCCGATGCCTTCCGCGATGCTGAAGGTGAGCGGAATGGCCAAGATCGTCAGCACGGCCGGAGCCGCGATTTTGAAGTCCGTCATTTCGATCTCGGTGATCGATTGCATCATGAACACGCCGACAATCACGAGCGCCGGGGCGGTCGCGGCCGCGGGCACCATCAAAATCAACGGCGTGAAAAACAGCGCGACGAGCATGAGGCCCGCGGTCGTCACCGCCGTGAGGCCGGTGCGGCCGCCGGCTTCGACGCCGGAGGCCGATTCGATGTAGCTCACAACCGTCGAAGTGCCGAAGAGCGCGCTGAGCAGCGTGGCGATCGAGTCCGCGAGCAGGGCGCGGCCGGCCTTGGGCAAGGTGCCGTCGGGCCGCAGGAATCCGGCGCGCTTCGTGACGCCGATCAAGGTCCCGATGTTGTCGAACATGTCGACGAGCAGGAGCGTGAGAATCAGCGGGAGGGCCAGCAGCAGGGCGTTGCTGTTGGTCAGAAACTGGAACGTGAGCTTGAGGAACACCGGCGCGGGCGACGCCGGCAAGTCGACCAGTTTGCCGGGGAATTGGGTGACCATCTTGCCGCCGCCGGCGGTGACGAAGAGCCCGATCACGGTGACGGCCGCGATGCTGATGACGATCGCGCCGGGCACGCGGCGCGCGACGAGCACGGCGGTCAGCACGATACCGAAAAGGCAAAGCGCGACGGGGCCGGAGGCGAAGTCGCCGTGCGACACGAAGGTCGCGGGATTGGCCACGATGACGCCGCCGTTCTTCAAGCCGATGAAAGCGATGAACAGGCCGATGCCGCAGGTGACGGCGATTTTCAGGGCGTGCGGGATGGCGGCGATGATTTTTTCCCGGACGCCGGTCACCGAAAGCAGGAGGAAAATCACGCCGTTGACGAAGACCATGCCGAGGGCCTCGGACCACGGCACGCCGCGGCCGAGCACCATCGTGAACGTGAAGAACGCG
Source organism: Opitutia bacterium Tous-C1TDCM (assembly GCA_002288455.1). Lineage (GTDB taxonomy): Bacteria > Verrucomicrobiota > Verrucomicrobiia > Opitutales > Opitutaceae > ER46. Next base: position 7,538 of record NEUS01000011.1, on the reverse strand, counting down.
TTGATCCCCATGCCGGGCGCCAGCGCGAGCGGGTAGTTGGTCAGCAGCGCCATGATCAGCGTCGCGATCGCGGCGGTGAGCGCGGTGACCGTGACGAGCGCGGCCTTGTCCATGCCGGTGTTGGCCAAGATCGCCGGATTCACGGCGAGAATGTAGGCCATCGCCGCGAAGGTCGTGAGCCCGGCCTGCAGTTCGCGGCCGACGGTCGTCTGGTTTTGGTCGAGGTGAAAGAGCCGGTTGAGCATGGAAGTTCGTTCTCGTTCTCGGTCCGGGCAGGCGTTGTCCTGCCGTGAAACCGAGGTGCTAGAAAGTCGGGTCAACGAGCTAATACAATGCCAGTTATTGATGCCCACGTGCATTTGTATCCGCCGGAGGTCGGCGCCGACCCCGGCGGCTGGGCCGCGGCGCAAGGCGAACCCCATTGGGCGCGGCTCTGCACCCGGCGCCGCCGGGACGGCCGGGCCGTGCAGGGTTTCCCGACGGTGGCGGAGTTGCTGCGGGCGATGGATGCCGCCGGCATCGACCGAGCGGTCCTGCTCGGTTGGTATTGGGAAAAGCCGGACACTTGCCTTTGGCAAAACCGCTTCTACGCCGCCGCCGTGCGGGCCCACCCGGATCGTTTTTCCGCCTTCGCGAGCATCCACGCCGGCACGGGCCCGGACGCCGTCGCCGCCGACTTGCGCCAGGCGCGCGATGCTGGGTTTTGCGGGGTGGGGGAGCTCTCGCCGCCGGCGCAGGGTATCGCCGCGGACGATCCGGGATTGGCGCAAATCTTCGCGACGGCCGGAGATCTCGGGCTGCCGGTCAACGTGCACGTCACCGATCCGCAGGGCCGGCCGTACCCCGGGAAAATCGAAACGCCGGCCAACGACTTCGTGGGCTGGGCGCGCGCGCATCCGCGGACGATCTTCGTGCTGGCGCATTGGGGCGGGCGGTTTCCGCTGACGGATCCGCGGTTCCGGGAATTGCCGAACCTGCGCTACGACACCGCCGCCTCGCCGTTGCTTTACGATGCCTCGATCTGGCGGAAAATGGTTTCGGCCGTCGGCGCGGAGAAAATCTGGTTTGGCTCGGATTTTCCGCTGCAGCTGTATCCGGCCGCCACGGACGCGCCGGAAATGGCGCGACTGCTGGCCGAGGCCCGCGCGGCGGCGATGCCGCCGGCCGTACTCGGAGAAAACGCGGCGCGTGCGCTCGGCTTGGCGGCGCGGGCTTGATCCCGTAGGGGCGCGCCTCGTGCGCGCCTTGCCCGAACGGGCGCGGACGAGCCGCGCCCCTGCCTGTTTCGCAAGGAACCAAGCTGCGCCCCCCTTGACGACTCTGCTAGGTTTCACGTCGACAGCCGCGCGTGGGCCCGGCTGGCTCAACCTTTTCCCGCATGCAATCCACCGTCCTGACCACCGTCGCCGCCACCGGTTTCACCGTGGCGTTTCTGCACGCGGCGATCCCGACGCATTGGTTGCCCTTCGTCCTCGTCTCCCGGGCCCGGAAGTGGAGCCGCGTAAAAACCATGGCCGTGACCGTCCTCGCCGGCATGGGCCACGTGCTACTGACGAGCCTGCTCGGCCTAGGGATCGCCTATTTCGGTTTCCAGCTCGACGAGAACATGGGCAAGGCCTTCCCGTGGATCGCCGGCGGCCTGCTGCTCAGTTTCGCGGCGTTCTACCTTTGGCGGCAATTCAGCGGCCGCGGCATTCTGCACCACCATCCGCCCGGCAGCTCGCACCACGCGCACGAACACTGCGGGCACGAGACCGGACCGAGCCATTGGCAGGAGGAATTGAAAGACAGCCCGCTCGTGTCGCAGCGCTCCGGCGAATGGGCCGCGATCAGCGGACTCTTCGTCATGCTCACCCTGTCCCCGTGCGAGGGCTTTCTGCCCGTCTATCTGTCCGGCGTGCAATTCGGCTGGCGCGGTTTCTGGGTGCTCAGCGCGATTCTCGCCGTGGCGACGCTTGCGGGCATGACGTTGTTCACCTGGCTCGCCTTGCTCGGCTTCGACCGCTTCCGGCTCAAAGTTTTCGAACGCTACGAGGCCGGTCTGCTCGGCGCGCTTTTCGCCGTCCTTGGCGTCCTGATACTCGCGCTCGAGCACGATCATTGAGCGGCGGCCGGATTCGCGGCTAGACGCGGACGCGGGCATGCCTCACCGTGCGGCACTTCCCCAAGGCGTGATTCTATCCAAAACCGATCTCACGGCGCTGCTCGGAGCCAGGCACGCCACTCCTCATTCGGTGCTGGGCATGCACCCCTGCACCTACCGCCGCAGCCGCGGCGTGGTGGTGCGGGCCTTCCTGCGCGACGCCGTCGCCTGCGAGGTCGTGGACCTGAGGTCGAGCCCGCCGAAGACGCACGCGATGACGATCGTCGCCGCCGAAGGCCTGTTCGAGCTCTTCATCGCGAAACAGCCCGACGTGTTCCGCTACCAGCTGCGCGTCCGGTATGGGAACGGCGAATACCGCCAGTTTTTCGACCCGTATTGCTTTTTGCCGACGCTCGGCGACCAGGACCTCTATCTCTTCAACGAAGGCAACGAGCACCGCGCCTACGCCAAATTCGGCGCCCACGTCCGCGATCTCGGCGGCGTGAAGGGCGTGGCGTTCTCCGTCTGGGCCCCGTCCGCGACGCGCGTTTCCGTCGTCGGCAATTTCAACCACTGGGACGGCCGCTTCCACCCGATGCGTTCGCTCGGCGCCTCCGGCGTCTGGGAACTGTTCGTCCCCGGCCTCGGCGAAGGCGAACTCTACAAGTACGAGATCCGCGACCAAAACGGCACCGTCCGCCTCAAGACCGATCCCTACGGCACCTATTTCGAGGGCCCGCCGGGCAACGCCGCCATCGTCTGCAACCCGGCGCGTTTCGCGTGGACCGACGGCGCGTGGATGGAACGCCGCCGCGCACAGGCCGCGCAACTCGACCGCCCGATCTCGATTTACGAAGTCCATCTCGGTTCCTGGAAACGGAAACCCGAGGACGCCGACCGGCCGCTCAGCTACCGCGAACTTGCCCCGCAGCTCGCCGACTACGCCGTCGAGATGGGCTTCACGCACATCGAAGTCATGCCGTTGGCCGAGCACCCCTTCGACGGTTCCTGGGGCTACCAGGTCACGGGGTTCTTCGCGCCGACCCACCGCTTCGGCTCGCCGGAGGATTTCGCGTGGTTCGTGGATTACCTCCACGGCCGCGGCCTCGGCGTCATTCTCGACTGGGTGCCCGCGCATTTCCCGCGCGACAGCTTTGCGTTGGCGGAATTCGACGGCACGCACCTCTACGAACACACCGATCCGCGCCAGGGCGCGCACATGGACTGGGGCACGCTGATCTTCAATTACGGGCGCAACGAGGTCCGCTGTTTCCTCATCGCCAACGCCCTCGCGTGGCTCGACCGCTACCATCTCGACGGCCTCCGCGTCGATGCCGTGGCGTCGATGCTCTATCTCGATTACTCGCGCCAAGAAGGGCAGTGGATCCCCAACCGCTACGGCGGCCGCGAAAACCTCGAGGCGATCGACTTCCTCCGCCGCGTCAACGACCTCGTCCATTCGTACTACCCCGGCGTCGCGATGATCGCCGAAGAGAGCACGTCGTTCGCCGGTGTCAGCCGCCCGACCAAGGACGGCGGTCTCGGCTTCGACTACAAGTGGAACATGGGCTGGATGAACGACACCCTCCGCTACTTCGCGAAGGAGCCGATCGTCCGCCGCTGGCACCACAACGATCTCACCTTCGGCATGCTCTACCAGTACGCCGAGAATTTCGTGACCGTGTTTTCCCACGACGAAGTCGTGCACGGGAAGGCCTCGATGCTCTTCAAGATGGGCGCGTGGCACATCGGCGAAAAAGCCGCCAATCTCCGCACCCTCTACGCGCACACGTGGATGTGGCCGGGCAAGAAGCTGCTCTTCATGGGCAGCGAGTTCGCCCAGTCCCGCGAATGGGCCCACGACCGCAGCCTCGATTGGCATCTTTGCCAATATCCGGATCACGAGGGCGTCCGCCTGCTCGTCCGCGATCTCAACCGCCTCTACACCTCCGAGCCCGTGCTCGGCCGGAACGATTTCAACCCGCAGGGCTTCCGCTGGCTGACCTGCCACGACGCCGACGCCAACCTGCTCGCCTACCTGCGCAGCGATCCCGGCGAGGACACTTTGTTTGCCGTGGTCTGCCACTTCGGCGGCGGCAAACGCGACTACCGCATCGGCGTCCCGCGCCGCGGCTTCTGGCGCGAGGTGCTCAACACCAACAGCGAATTCTACGGCGGCAGCGGCCTCGGCAACGACGGCGGCCGCACGGCCGAAGAGGTCGAGCGCGACGGCTTCAGCCAATCCATCGTCGTCACGTTGCCGCCGCTCTCGGCCTTCGTCTTCAAGTGGCAGGCCGGCCAGTGACGCGCCCGCCGGCCCGGCTCATTTCTTCGCCGGCGGTGCGAATTCCGAAAACGTCACGGTCAGATCGGCATCGAGCGTTTTGAACCAGAACGCCGTGCCGACCACCTTGGTTTCGACCAAGTGCGGCAACGCCGGACTTTCGCCCGCGGGCAACGTGTAGGTCAGGCGGGTCCGCAACGAAACGATCTTCACCCCGATCGTCGGGGAGAACGGCTCGGTGTTGTTCAACTCGATCGTCTCGAGCGTGCGCGTGGCTTTGTGCACCGTCAGCGACGCGCGGAGAAACTGCGCCGTCCGGTCGCGGCTCTCGCCCGGCCGCACCCGGCATCGGTAGGTCACGCGCTCAGCCGTTTCCCCCACGGTCTCGACTTCCGAGTAGTCGAGCTGCTCGACCAACTTCGGCGCCGTGCCGGTGCGCGAACGCAGCGACCGCGTGTCGTGGTACTCCTTCAACGCCGTGGCCGTCGGCGCCTGTCCGTCCTTCCGCAGCAGGGCCCAACGGTCGAAATCCGGCCGTGTCGCGTCGAAGCGCTCGACCGTCGATTTGCCCTCGGCCGCCGTCGTCTGCGTGAAGCTCCAGCCCTTCGGCGGATCGGCCCGGAAAGTCTTCAGCGCCTCCTCGAGCGGCGGCGGCAGGGCCGCGGTCAGCCGGACCGCCAGGAAACAAAAGAGAACCGAAAAACGCATCCGCGGGAAAAACGGTAACCGGCCCCGGGAATCAACTTCCTTCGCCGCGTTCCGCGCCGGCGCGCTCACCCGCAGCTAAGAATTCCGCGTTTCGCGCGTCATCATTCCGAAGGTCTCAACCCCCGAAAAAATCATGGAACGCGATCTGATTCTCTCCGCCTCGTTGGCCGCGGCCCTGCACGGCGCCGCGTTGTTCGGTTTCAATTCCTCCGCCGCTCCCCGCGATCCCGCGCCGCCTCCGGAGCCGCCTCGCTACTTCCCGCTGCTTCCGTTGCCCGAACCGGATCCGGTGCCGCCGGAAGAGTCCGCGTCGGTGGCCCAAGCTGCCTCGGCGCCGCGCCCGGAATTTTCCCCGCCGTTGCAACCGGAGCCGCCGTCCGTGTCCCGACCCGGCGATTTCCCCATCCCGGTGCCGCCGGTGATTCCGACCGCGTTTTCCGACACCACGAGTCTGCCTACCTTGCGTCCGACCGCCGCCGGCGTGGCCGACGGCACCGGCCCCGGCGGCGATATCTTGGGTATCGATGGCCTCGACGCCGCGCCACGCACCCGCCTGCAACCCGCGCCGATTTATCCCGCGGACGCGCGGCATTCGGGCCTCGCCGGCGAGGTCGTGGTGGAGTTCACCATCGACGAATCCGGCCGCGTGCACGACGCCCGCGTCGTCCGTTCCAATCACCGCATGTTCGAGGAGCCGACCTTGCGCGCCGTCTCGCGCTGGGTCTTCGAACCCGGCAAACGCGCCGGCCGCGCCGTGCGTTTCCGCATGGCCGTACCGGTAATCTTCAGCCTCAACGACTGAAGCCTCGGCCCTAGGCGACGTCCGTGATCTCGTGCGGCGCCGCCTTGTTGCCGCGGCCGGGCAGGGGCACGATCTCGCCGCGGCGTTTGCCCAAGAGCAAACGGCCGAGCGGCGACGACGGCGTCAGCACCAGCACGCTCGCGCCGTCGATCAAGACGTCGATTCCGCCCGCCTTGGGCCCGAGGAAATACCAGACTTTCCGGCCCGTCCCTGCGCCGGCCGCGGGCAGAAGACCGACGACGGCGCCGACCGCCGCGACGTCGTCCGGGCCGAACTGCGCCCACGGCTGCGTGGCGTAGAGTTCGATGCTCGCGCCGAGCTCGGCCGCGAGTTTGGCCTGGCCCTCCGCCAGGTACGCCGCCTCCTGGCTGTGCGTGTCCCATTTGCTTTCCGCGCGGCTCTCCTCGCTGATCGCCTCATCGCGCGCCATCCGGGCAGCCGAAGTGAGCAACGCGAGGTCCGCGCGGAGTTTTTGGAGAATGGCGTCGCGCAGGGCTGACTTATTCACGGCGAGAATCTTCGGTAAAAGCGGCGCACCTGTTTTTGTCTGGCGCCGCCGGATACCGTCCGCATGTTGACCGGTCTCTCGCCCGGCTTGTCAACGGGCATCCCGCATGGCGCGAAAAATCAGCTTCATCAACTACAAGGGCGGCGTCGGCAAGACGTCCCTGATCGTCAACACGGCCGCGGCCTTGGCCAAAATCGGCAAGCGCGTCCTGCTCTTCGATTTCGACACGCAGTCCAACGCCAGCATCTGGCTTTTGAAACTCGACCGTTGGAACAAGATCAATGCCGCCGGCGACGGCGCGATCTACTCGATCTTCGAGCCGGGCCGCGCCCAGGTGAAGGACCTCATCATCAAGGATGTCGTCGAGGGCAAGAGCGGCGAAAAACTCCTGCCCGGCCTCGATCTCGTTCCCACGACCTTCAATCTCGTGGATTTGGAAAACGAGTACAACGGCGACCCCAAGCGCCCGCCGTACCTCGTGTTCTACGAGCAGCTCCAGGCCATCGAGGCCAACTACGATTTCATCCTCTTCGATTGCCCGCCGAACATTCTCCGCGCCTCGCAGTGCGGCGTCTTTGCTTCGACGGAAATCTACGTCCCCGCGAATCCCGACGCGCTCAGCCTCATCGGCTTCACCTTGCTCGTAGAGAAGCTGCAGAAGTTCCACCAGCTCTCCTCGAGTTTCCGGAAATCCGGCCAGGGCGCCGCGGCCCAGGTCCACGGCATCGTTTTCAATTCCATCAAGACCGGCGTCGACATCGAGGTCCCGAAGATGCGGATGCAGCTCCGCCTGAACCAATTCAAGACCGCCAAACGCGCCGCCGCGGTCGCGAAGATTTTCGATACCCAGATCCGCGACGCCATGGTCGTCCGTCGCGCCGTGGCGCTCGGCCTGCCGGTCGCGCTCGTCAGCGCCGAGGCCACCGATGCCGGACCGGGCGGCGACAACGTCATTTCCGATTACCGCAAGTTGGCCGGCGAAATCATCCAGCTCGTCAACGCCTGAGTCCGATCCCGGCCGGATTTACCGCGCCGCCCAAGCCCCTTCGCCGATGAAAGCCACCGCCAAAGAATGGAACGAGGTCCGCAGCGCCTTCGCCACGTCGATCATGGTCGACACCGCGATCAACAGCCTCGCGCAAAACCTCGACGG
>NEUS01000109.1 GCA_002288455.1 Opitutia bacterium Tous-C1TDCM | reverse complement strand
GCTGCGGCCCGACGGCATCTCGCTCGCGAGCCTCAACAGCTACAACGCCGCCGCCGGCATGAACCTCGCGAGCAAGCTGCACCACGGCCTGAGCTTCGTCGTCGACCTCGTCCCCGGCCCGACTTGGGCGCTGCTGCTCGCCGCCGCCCTGCTCGGCCTGCTGCGGCTCTTGCGCAATGGAAACTCCGATCCCCTGGCCGCGGACTTCGCCGCCGCTGCGGCCCACCCGGCGGACCGCGCCGCCGCCGACCTCCGGTTCCGCCGCCTCCTGGCCGCCATCGCCGCCGCCGCGGCCCTCGCCTACCTCTGGTTCGGATGGTGCGTTTTCCCCCTGTCGTCGTGGAACGAGGTGCGCCTCGCGCCGGCCTTCGCGCTGCGCCACGGCCTCACCGTGTACGCGGCGGACGGCGCCGGGCCGCTGAGCACCTGGATCTACGGCCCGTTGCCGCTGCTCCTCAATTTGCCGGCCACGTTCGCCGCCACGGCGGAAAACGCCGTCCTCGTCGCCGGCGCCATCAACCTCGTGATTCTGGTCGCACCGTTGGTCGTGCTCTCAGCCGCCGTGCCCGCCGGCAGCGCCCGCGTCGGCGCGCTCGCGTTGGCCATTTTGCTGCTGCCGCCGCGCAGTCTGGCTTTCCAGGTCGCGGACCACACCGCGATCGCCCTCGGTCTCCTGGGCTGCTGGCTGCTGGCCCGCCACGCGACGACCACCCGGCGCGACGTCGTGCTCGCGGCGATCTGCGGCATTTTGGCCGCCAGCGCGAAACAGACCGCCGTGATCGTGCTCGTCGGCTACGGGCTGATGCTGTTCGCCCAAGGCCAGCGCCGCCTCGTTCCGCTTCTGCTCGCCACGTCCGCCGGCGCCGGCGCCCTCGTCGGCGCAGCGGCGGTCGCCGTCTTCGGCTGGACGGAATTGTGGTTCAACCTCGTGAGCCTCCCCGCCCGTCTGCCTTGGGCCGAGGCCGCGGAAAAGCTCGGTCCCCGATGGCCGCAAGTGCTCGCGTATGTCGCCGTGCCGCTGGCCCTGCTCGCCGCCGGCTGGCCCGCGCGCCGGCGGCCGGACGCCTCCCTTCCCGCCGGCCGTTTCGCCCGCGGCGCGGCCCTCCTGTTTCTTGTGCTGCTCCCGCCGGGGCTCCTCTCGTTCTTCAAGATCGGCGGCGACACCAACGTGCTCCACGGCTCGTTCTATGTCCTGCCGGCGGCCGCCTTGCTTCTGTTCGCCCCCGCCGCCGGCCGCTCCCCGCGCCTCGCCGCCCTCGCGGTCGCGGCGATGATCGCCCTGCGCTGGCCCGAGTTGGCGGACTTGCCGGCCCGGCCCTTGACACGCTTGCTCACCGAAGCCGCCAGTCTGGCGCAGGTGGCGCCGGGCACGGCTTGGTTTCCCAACCAACCGGTGACGACATTCTACTCCGACGGCCGCCTGTACCACGTCGAGGACGGCCTCGCCACGCGGCACCTGGCCGGCTCCGGGATCGGGCCCGCCGCCTTCCGCCGCCACCTGCCGCCGCGCCTCGCGACCATCGTGTATCCGGCATCCCACGACCGCCCGTTCGCCCTGCAGCTCCTGCCGGAATTCAAACCGGCGGTGCGCCTGCCCGCCTGGATCCTGTATCAGCCGGCCCCGCCCGATGGTCGTTGAACTTGCCGAGTTGGGCCTAGCCGCCGCCGCGTGTCTCGCCGTGGGCGCCCTCGCGGCCCTGCGTCTGTCCGGCGCGACCCCCGCGGAACGCACGTCCCGGCTCCTGTTGCCGCTGCTGCTCGGCGCCGTCGCGGTGACGGCGTGGGCCGCCTTCCGGCTCTTGCCGCACTGGAACTGGAGCGCCGCGCGCCTCGCCGCCTCGGTGCGGATCGCCGAAGGCCTCCCGCTTTTCCGCGGCCCGGGCGATCCCGCGGTGAACGGCTGGATCTACGGTCCCGTCGGGGCGCTCGCCTACCTGCCGGCAACACTCGCCGCGGAACCGCTCGCCGCCCTGCGGATCGCGACGTGGCTCAATGCCGCGTACTTCCTGCTGCCCGCGGCGTTGCTGTTCGGCCCTTGGCTGCGGCAGCGCCGCACCCGCGCCGCCGGACTTTTGCTCTGCGCGTTCGCCGTCGCGGCGCTGCTGGCGCCCTTCGGCACCTGGTACGGGGCCGCCGCGCTGAACACCGATGTCGTCGCCGTCGCCCTCGGCACCGGCTCCTGCATCGCGCTCGTCCGGCTGCGGCATCCGGCCTGGGCCGCGGGCCTCGCCGTCGCCGCCGCCTGGACCAAGCAGGTCGAGGCGTTCGTCGGCCTGGCCCAGCTCGGATTTCTGCTGTGGGTCCACGGCCGACCGGCCGCCCTCGCCTACCTGCGCTGGTACACGGGCGCCGCCGTCGCCGCCGCGGCGATTTTTGTCGGTTGGTTCGGGGCCGGCCCGCTGTGGCATTGCCTCGTCACCATCCCGGCCGGGCATCCGGTCGCACTGCCGCGGATCGGACCCATGCTCGCGGCCTTTGCGGCGGGGACGGCGTGGGTTTGGGTAACCGCACTGCTGATACGTCCGGGGCGGCGTCCGGCCGATGCCGTACCCGCGGCCGAAGACCGGCTCGGTCCGTTGCTGCTCACGGTCGCGCTCGCCGTGCTGCCGCTGGGGGTGATGGCGGCGGCAAAAACCGGCGGCGACGAAAACTCCCTGCACTCGATCGCCTATGCCGCGTTGGGCGGCACGGTGCTGCTCGCGGGCGGACTGCGCGGCGCCGGCCGGCGGCGGGAACTCGCGTTGCTCGCTTTGACTTTGGGGACGCTCGGCGCCGCGACCTTCGGGCTGCAGCGGGCGGTCCGCCAGGGCCATCTCGCGATCGCCGAACCCGGGGCCCAGCACCGGGAGGCGTTCGCGTTTGCGCTGGAGCACCGCGGGGCGGCCGCGTTCCCCAACAATCCGCTGATCGTGCTGTTGGCCGAAGGTCGCGACGACCCCTTCGACTACGGCCTCTTCGATTGGCGGCTCGCCGGCCGGCCGGTCGACCGGGCCGAAATCAGGCGGCAGTTTCCCGCGGCGCTGGCGTTTCTCGTCTACCACGAAAAGGACCCGTCGCGGGAGCTGCGGCACGTGTTCACGGAATTTACCCGCGTTTACCAAACCGGGCCGTGGGATATCTTCACCCGGCCGCCGGGCGGCGAGGCGGGCCGCGCCCCCGCGCCCTGAGCGCGCACTTTCGCTCGCCCTCCGGGCCGCAATTTTCATGCTGCCCGCGTCCATGGCCGATCCCGCTCCGACCCTCGCCGTCGTCATCCCGGTCTTCAACGAAGAGGCCGTGCTGCCCGAACTCTTCGCCCGGCTCACGCGGCTTTTCGACGGTTCCGGCGACGTGATCTGGCGCGCGGTGCTGGTCGACGACGGCAGCCGCGACCGCTCCGCCGCGCTGCTGCGGGCGCAGTCCGGCCGCGATCCCCGCTTCGAAGCGGTGGAGCTCTCGCGCAACTTCGGTTTTCAGGCCGCGCTGTCGGCCGGCCTGGCGCATGCCGCGGACGTCGATGCCGTGGTCACGATGGACGCCGATCTGCAGGATCCGCCGGAACTCATTCCCGAACTCGTCGCCGCCTGGCGCAACGGTGCCGAGGTCGTCCGGGCCACGCGCCGCACCCGCAGCGAGACGGGCCTGCGCCGCCTCGGTTTCGACGCGTTCCACCGCGTCTTTGGCTTGCTCTCGGACTACCCCATCGAGCCGAACACCGGCACCTTCGGCCTGCTGGGCCGCAACGCCGTCGTCGCCTACAACAACCTGCCCGAACGCCACCGGTTTTTCCCGGGCCTGCGCGCGTGGATCGGATTCCCCACCGCCGACGTGCTTTACGACCGGCAGGAACGCGCCGCCGGCCAGCCGCAGCAGACCTTCCGGCGCCTCGTGCGCTACGCGCTCGACGGCCTTTTCAGTTTTTCGCACCTGCCGCTGCGGCTCCTGACTTACTGCGGTCTCTTCGTCGCCTTCATGGGCTTCGCCGGCGGCCTCTTCTTCACGTTGTGGCGCCTGCTCGGTTTCGAGAATTCGCAGCAGGGCTTCACCACCACGATCGTCGTCGTGCTCTTTCTCGGCGGCGTGCAGCTCATCGGCATCGGCATCCTCGGCGAGTACCTCGGCCGCGTTTACGACGAGGTGAAACGCCGGCCGCCCTACATCGTGAAACCGGCCCCGTCGGGCTCCCGTCCGGCCTTCCGCGCCGCGCCGCGTGCCTGAGTCGAAGCCGATCGCCACCGCCGGCTGGTGGCGCACGCTGGTCTTCACCGCTGCGCTGGCCGCCCTGAGTTACGCCGCCGCGCGGCTGATGTTCAGCGCGTTCATGTTCTACGACGACGAGGGCTACGTCCTCGTCTCGTTGCGCAACTTCGCGGAACACGGCGGACTCTACCGCGACGTCTACTCCCAGTACGGGCCGTTTCCATTTGTCGTCTACTACCTGCTCCACGGTCTCGGCCTGCCGTTCACGCACATCGCCGGCCGCCTGGTGACGCTGGCGGCATGGATCGGCACCGCCTTGGCCTGCGCCGCCATCGCGCGGCAAGCCACCCGGAGTCTGCCGGCCACTCTGGCGGTGATGGCCGGAACCTTCGCCTACCTCTGGATCATGGTCAGCGAACCGTCCCACCCCGGCAGTCTCATCGCACTCACGGTCGCGGTCGCGGGAGCCCTCGGCTACCGGTGGTTGATGCAGGGCGAGGTCGGGCGTTGGGCGCTGATCACGGGCGCCGCCGCGGCCGCCCTCGCCCTGACCAAGGTCAACGTCGGCGGCTTCGTAATTCTCTCCGGCGCCGCGTGGATTCTGCTGCATCACGAAAACGCCCGGCTGCGCCGGCTCGCACCATGGTTGCTCGGTGCCGGCGCGGTCGTCGTACCCCTGGTCCTCATGCGCCCGATGCTGTCGCTGGGCTGGGTGCAGACCTTCGCCGGTGTCTTTGTCGTTTCGGCCTTGGCCGCGCTGGCAGCCGTCGGGCCGCAACGCGCGGCGGTGGCCGGTTGGCCGACCCTGGCGCGTTGCGTGGCCGGCGGTTTGGCGGTCGTCGTGGCCGTGACGGCGGTGGTCCTGCTGCGCGGATCCAGTCTCGCCGATATCCTCGAAGGCGTGGTGCTCGGCCCGCTGCGCATGCCGGCCGCCTTCAATCTCAGCTACACGTGGCCCGCCGCGACGCCCGCGTTTGCCGCCGCTTCCGCACTCGCCTGCGCGCTCGCGTTCTGGCGGCGCCGGCAGGGCGACGCCCGGGCGGACAGCTTCGTCGCCTGGGCCCGCCTCGCGGCCGCCGGCGGCGCCGTCTATGCCGTGTGGCAGTTTCCGGATTCGAGTCCGGACCGTGTGATTTTCGGTTTCGGCGCCCCCTGCCTGTGGCTGTTTCTCTGGCCGCTCGGCGGCACCGCCGCCCCGGAACGCACGGCCGTGAACTGGCTCGGCCTGCTCTGGCTCGGACAATCGCTGCACGCCTTTCCCGTCGCCGGCAGCCAGATCGCCTGGGGGACCTTCTTTGCCCTGCCGCTGGCGGCCGCCGGCGGGGCCGATGCGATCCGCTGGCTCGCCGCCCGGCGTACCGTGGTTTCGGATACGCCGCGGCGCCGCTCCCTCGGGCGCGCGGCGACCGTCGCCCCGGCGGCGCTCGCCCTGCTGGTAGGGTTGCGGTTCCACGAAGCCGCCAAGCGCTACGACGACGGCAGCGACCTCGGCCTGCCCGGCGCGGAATTCCTGCGGTTGCCTAGCCAGGCGTCCGCGTTGTTCCGCGTGCTTTCCTACAACGCCGCCGCGCACGCCGACGTCGTGTTTTCGGAGCCGGGCATGTTCAGCCTGAATTTCTGGAGCGGCCGGCCGACGCCGACGCTGGCCAATGTCACGCACTGGTTTTCCCTCCTCAACCGGGAGAGGCAGGACGCGATCGTCGCGGCCCTCGAGGCCAAACCGAACGCCTGCGTCGTCGTCCAACGCGAACACATCGAGTATCTGACCCGGCGCAGCTTCGCGCCCGCCGGGGTGCTGCACGACTACATCGACCGGAACTTCGTCACCGCCTTCAAATTGGACAACTTCGAATTCCGGGTACGTCGCGGCCGGACCATCGAGCCTCTCCTGCTCGGGGAAATGCTCGTGTACGCCGAAACGCCGCGGAGCGAAAACACCGCCCTCAAACTCCGCCTCGTACTGCCGCCGGGCCGCACCGTTGCCCGGATCGACGTCACCGATCCGCGCCAACCGCAGGCCCCGGGCCTCGCCTTTGCTTCCGGCAACGCCCGCGTCGAACTCACGCGCACCGACCTGCGGGGCATGCCCGCCGCTCCGGCCCGGACCGCAGCGTGGCCGTTCCAGGCGGACGGACCGGTCACCGTCCTCGTGCACTTCGACCGTTTCGCCCAACCCCGGCCCACCGCCGGCGCGCTCATCACGCTGCGCGATGCCGCCGGCGCCGAGATCGCGTTGGCCCGCCTCAAAGAGTGACCCGGTTTGCGCGGATCAGCCGCGCCGGCGCGCCACCAGAATCAGGCTGACGCCGAAGGGAAACGGCAACCGCAGCCGCCCGCACCCGACAAAGGTCGCGCGCAGCAAACGGTTGAGCCAAGGCGCCGGAATCCGGTCTTCGGTGCGATCTTCGCTCCCGCCCCAACCGGCCCGGGCCCGCCACGCCCGCCACTTCCGGATCCACCACACCGCCGGATACAGCAGCGTATTGGTGTAGTTCACGTGCTCGACGTCCCATTCCCCGGCCGGAAACAGCGCCGTCAATTCCCGGCGCGAATAGCGCCGATAGTGATGCAGGGTCACATCCCAGTCGCTCCACAGGGCCCGCCCCGCCGGCACCGTCACCACCGCGACGCCGCCCGGACGCAGCAGCCGCGCGAAGCCCGCGACCACCGCGCGGTCGTCCGGCACATGCTCGAGCACATCGAGCGCCGTGACCGCGTCGAGCGAGCGATCCGGCAGCGGAATCCGGTCGCCGGCCAAACTGAGAATCTGCTCCGGTCGGAATCGCCGGCGCAGCAGCCGCAGCGATTCCTCGTGGTCGTCGAGCACCAGAATCCGGCAGTGCGCCGCCATTTCGGCCGCGAAACGCCCGGTCCCCGCACCGCAATCGAGCAACACGTGTTCCGGCCGCAAGGGATGCACGGCGCCGAGCCAATACCGGACGACTTCCCGCTTGCCCGCGTAGTACCAGTGCTCGCCTTCGACAGCTTCGAGATTGGAGTACTCCGCGGGATTCATGCGCTGCGGCACAGCGTTGTTTTGCCCGCGGGACTTGTCCAAGGTGAAACCGATGACCGCCTCCTCCCCGCCCGCCTCCGGCCTGCCCGCCGGGACCGCGCGGCGCCGCCCGGCACCGGTGGTTCTGGCGGCGGCCATCCTGTTGCTGGCGGTGCATTTCGTGCTCGCGGTCGCCGGCAAACGCACGGCCAGCACCACCTCGGATGAACTGGTACATCTGACGGCCGGCCTGAGCTACTGGCAAAACCACGACTACCGCCTGCACCCGGAAAACGGCAACCTGCCGCAGCGCTGGGCCGCTCTGCCGCTTTATCTCGCAGGCGCGCAACTCCCGCCTCTGGCCGGGAACGACTACTGGCGCACGAGCGACGTCTGGGTTTTCGGCCACCAATTTTTCTACGAAACCGGCGCCGATCATTTCCCCCGGCTGATGGCCGGCCGGGCGATGATCGCGCTTTTCAGCGTCGGCACCGGCATTTTGGTCTTCTGGTGGTCGCGCCGGCACTTCGGCGACGCCGGCGGTCTCGTTTCCCTGGCGCTGTTTGCTTTCAGCCCCGACTTCCTCGCGCACGGCGCGCTCGTCACCAGCGATGTCTGCATGGTCTTTTTCTTTTTCGCCGCGATCGCGGCCTGGTGGCATCACTTGCATTCCGGGAGCGCACGCTCCTGGTGGCTCTGCGCCGGCGTGCTGGGCTTGGCCTTCGTCGCCAAGTATTCGGCGGTCCTGCTCATTCCCATGCTGGTGGCCATGGCGGCGGTGCGCGCACTCGCCCCGGAGCCGTGGCGCTTCGCGGGCCGCGTCTTCACCACACCCGGCCGCCGGTTCGCCGCGGCCGCCTTCTCGGCCGCCGCCCAGGCCCTCGTGGTCGCCGCCGTCATCTGGGCAAGCTACGGTTTCCGCTACTCCGCCTTCAATCCGGAGCTGCCGCCGGCGGACCACTTCATCCGGCCCTGGGCCGACTATGTCGGCCGCACCGGCCTGATCGGCGAATTCACCCGCGGTCTCGCCGCCCTGCGGCTGCTGCCCGAGGCCTTCCTCTACGGCTTCGACTACGTGCTCGCGACCACCGGCCGGCGGTCCGCGTTCCTCAACGGCGAACTGAGCGTGACAGGCTGGCGCACGTTCTTTGTCTGGACCTTTCTGCTCAAAACCACGCTGCCGGTGCTCGCCCTCGCGGGGCTGCTGGCCGCGCACCTGGCCCGCCGCGTTGCCGCCGGGCGCGCGGGCTGGCGCCGGCTCTACCCCTGGACGCCGCTGCTCGTCCTGCTGGTTGTCTACGGCGCGTCGTCCCTCGCCAGCCAGCTGAACATCGGCCACCGCCACATCCTGCCGCTCTACCCCGTGCTCTTCATCGCCGCGGGCCGGTTCGGCCGAGTATTCGTTTTCCCGTTACGCTGGCCCGCCGCGGCGACGGCGGCATTGCTGGGGTGGCACGCGGCGGCGGCGGTCCGCATCGCCCCGCAGCATCTCGCGTATTTCAACCCCATCGCCGGCGGCCCCGCGAACGGCTGGCGCCACCTCGTCGACAGCTCCCTCGATTGGGGCCAGGATCTGCCGGCCCTGCGGCGCTGGCTCGAGGCCAACCGCAACGACCGCCCCGCCTACCTCGCCTACTTCGGCACCGGCCAACCCAACTACTACAACCTGCCGGTCCGCCGGCTCGCGTTCGTCGACAACTTCCGTTTCGAGCACCGCTATGTCGCGCTCGAACCCGGCCTCTATGCGCTCAGCGCCACCGTCGTCCAACAGGTCTACACCGCCGTCCTCGGCCCGTGGAACCCGGACCGGGAAAAAGAATACCAGGAACTCCGCGCCTACGAACCGCTTTTCGCCGCGTACACCGCCGACCCCACCCGGCGCGCGGAACTTGAACGCGATGTCGCGCCGGGCAAGTGGCGCGAGGCCATCAAGCGCCACGAGCTGCTGCGCCTCGCCCGCCTTGCCGCCTACCTGCGCGTGCGCGGGCCGGACGACTTCGCCGGCTATTCGATTTTGATCTTCCGCCTGGACACCGCCGAGCTTCGCGCCGCGACCGCCGGCTCTTGGTCGGAGTGGGCCAACCTGATCGAGCGGACCGCCGCCGCCCGCCGCTGATGCGCCGTCTCCTGCCCGGTTCGCCGCCTTTTCTCTATGCTCTCGCGGGACTGATCGCCCTCGCGCACGCCCTGCTCGGGCTGACGGCAACGGCGGAGAAATCCATGACGGCCGACGAAATCGCCTACTTCGTCGCCGGGCACACCTACAACACCCGCGCCGATTTCCGCTTTCATCCGGAAAACGGCGTCCTCCCGCAACGGCTCGTCGCCTTGCCCCTTGCCCTGGCCTCGGCGCCGTTGCCCGACTACCCCGACCTGTGGTCGCGCGCCGATGTGTGGACCTACGGCCACCGTTTCTTCTTCCGGCAAGGTCTGTCGGCCGACTTCTTTCTTTTCGCCGGCCGCGGCATCATGGCCCTGTTCAGCGCCGGCCTTGGTTTCCTGATTTTCTGCTGGGCCAAGTCACTCCACGGCTGGCGCGGCGGCTTCCTTGCCCTCGGGCTGTTCGCGTTTTGCCCTTCGTTTCTGGCCCACGGCGCCCTCGCCACGTCCGATGTCGTGATGGCGTTTTTCTTCCTCGCCGCCGTCGGCGCATGGTGGCGCCACCTCGTCGCCCCCGGTGCCGGCCGCGCCCTGCTCAGCGCCTCGGTCTTCGGCTTGGCCTGTGTCGCCAAGTTTTCTGCCGTCCTGCTGTTGCCGATGTTTGCCGTCTGCGCCGCCGCCTGGCTGGCGGCCCGCCCGGCCGGTAGCCGCGCCGTCGGCCTGCGGCGCCTCGGCGGCACCGCGCTCCTGCACGCCGCGGTCGCCGTCGGCGTGATTTGGCTCTGGTACGGCGGGCGGTTCGCCGCCTTCGCGCCGGGCACCGGGGCCGGGGCCGGCTTTTACCGCGGCGATTGGGCCTGGATTTTGACCGATCTGGGTTTTCCCGGTTTCGTGATCGGCAGCTTGCGGCAACTGCAACTGCTGCCGGAGGCCTTTCTCTACGGTTTCGCGTTCGTGCTGCAGTTCTCGCGCGAGCGCGCTGCATTCTTCAACGGCGAGTACGGCATGACCGGCTGGCTCGGGTTTTTCCCGTTCGCCTTCCTCGTCAAAACCCCGCTGCCGCTGCTGGCGCTGTTCGCTGCCGCCGCCGTCGCGGCCTGGGTCGGACTGCGCCGTCGGATCGGCGCCGCAGACAAAGGCGCACTGTCCGCCATCTTGATGCCTTGGGTGCCGCTGGCCGCGCTCTTCGCCGTCTACGGCGCGACTTCCCTCACCAGCCACCTCAACATCGGCCACCGCCACCTGCTGCCGATCTATCCGGTGCTCTTCATCGCCGTCGGCAGTCTCGGGCGCCTGCTCTCTCCGACGCGGCCGTGGCTTACCGTCGGTGTCGTCGCGCTCGCCGCCGGCCACGCGGCCGTCTCTTTTGGCAGCCGCCCGCATTACCTGGCTTTCTTCAACTCGCTGGTCGGCGGACCGGGCAACGGCTGGCGCCACCTCGTCGACAGTTCGCTCGACTGGGGCCAGGATCTCGGCGGCGTGGCCCGGCGGTTGCAAACCGAGGCTCCGGCCTCTCCGGCCTATCTTGCCTACTTCGGCTCCGGCGATCCCGCCTACGAAGGCATCCGGGCGACGCTGCTCCCCGGTCTCCCGGACTTCCGCGAGTCCCGGCCGTGGCGCCCTCTCGGTCCGGGCCTCTACGCGATCAGCGCCACCCTCCTGCAGCACGTGTACAGCGACGTCCGCGGCCCTTGGACCGCGGCCTGGGAGCAGGAGTTCGTGCAACTGCGCGCGCTGGAGCCCACGCTGCTCGCGTTTCGCCAGGATCCCGTCCGGCGCGCCGAGCTGCTCGCCGCCGTCCCCGGACCGGGTTGGGAAAACGCCTGGAAACGGTACGAGATCCTGCGCTTCGCCCGGCTTTGCCACTACCTGCGTATCCGCGGACCCGATGCGTCCGTCGGCCATTCGATTCTGATCTTCCGGCTCGGCGACGAAGAGTTCCGGGCCGCCCTCGGCGGTTCGGCCGACGACTGGCGCCGCCTGCTCGAGCGCACCGTCGCCGCCAAGGCGGTCACGGTTGGCCGCTGACGGCCGGCGCCGCCGCCACGTCGATCGCCGTCACGCGGCTGAGCCGGATCCAGCGCCCGCCGAAACGCTTTTGCGCGATCGGCTGCAGCTTGAAACTGTCGGGCAGGCGGTCGTCCGGCGCCACGATCACATCGCCCTGCGCGGACGTGGGCCGCAGCACCTGGACGGTCACAATATCCCGGAACGTACCCTGCTCGAGATGCCACTTGATCTGCGCGGCGCGTCCCTGGGCCAGCGCGGTGTTCACGGCGGAAATCCTTTCCAACAGATACGGGATCGTCGCCTTGTTCGTCACCACGAGCAGCCGGCCGCCCCGCGCCTCGCGGCGGATCTCGTCCAATTCCCAGCGCAGTTCCTGCAGCACCAGATTCTGGGTGGTGTAGAAACGCCGGGCATAAGCCTGCGCGCCGCAGGCCACGAGCCAAAGCGCCAGCGCCCCGCCCGCGATCCGCAGCGCCGGGATCCGCCGCACTTCCCAGGCGCGCACCGCCCACGCCGCCAGCAGCGCGAGCATGAAATAGAACGGCAGGGCGAATCGCGCCGTGATCAGTTCGTCGAGCCGCGCCCAATAGTAGAACATCAACAGGCCGAGATTCCCCGCCACCGTCAGGCCGAAGAGCAGCGTCGCGGTCGCCGCCGCCGCCGGCGGCGCGGCGGCCCCGCGCCGGATCCGGCGGACGAGCGCGACCGCGGCCCAGCCGGCACCGGCCAGGCCGAGCACGGTCAGCACGAGCGAATTCGGCTGCCCCGGCGAGGTATTGAAAAAGAAGTTACGCGCCCCCTCCAGATTGCCCGCGAGATAGTGCCACGCGAACCGCGCCGTTTCGCCCTCCCGCAGTTGCCACAGCAGCGGTTTGGACTGCACAAAGCGGTCGAGCCACGCGTACGGGATCAGCAGCAGCGGCGCCGCGACCGCCGGCCATGGCAGCAGCAGCCGGCCGCACCGCCACCAGCCGAGCACGATGACCAGCGCCACCGGCGCGACAAAACTCACCGACTCGTAGCGGCATTGCGCCAGCAGCACCGCCCCCAGCACGAGCAGCGACAGGCGATCGTCGTCCGGCGCCCGAAGGTAGAGCACGGCGCTCGCCAGTACGGCCGCGATCATCGCGAGATTGTGCATCTCCATGCTCGCCCCCGAGGCGTTCTGCCCGAACACCGGCAGGCTCGCGAGCAGGCCCACCGCCAGCAGCGCGGGCCCGCGGCGGCCGGTCAGCGCGTGCGCCAGCCAATAGGTCAGACCGAGCGTGACGTACGCGAGCATGACGTTGAGCACGTAGGCGTTTTCCAGCCGGTAGCCGGTCAGGTCGTGCAGCAGCGAAACCAGGAACGTGAAAAAGTACGGGCGCTTGTCCAGGAACGTGTCGATCGCCAGCCATGTGCCTTCGAATTCGTAGGCCCGGATCGGTGCCCCGACTTCCTTGGTGGCGTGCATGTGCCACGCCGTGCCCTGCAGCACATATTCGTCGAAAAGCACCTTGTGCGCGAAGTCGTCCGTCCAGACCGCGAAGGCCGCCGCCGCCACCAGCGCCGGCAACACCCATGTCGGCCGCCGCAGCCACGGCTGCCACGCCTCGCGTCGCGCCGCCGCCACGCGCCAGGCGAACCCGCACCACGCGGCGAAAACCGCCAGAATGAAATAGTACCCGCCGTGCACGATCAGCCGCTCGATGGTCGCCGGCGGCACGAGCTTGAAGCCCACGGCCACGGCCGCCGCACCCGCCAGCGCCAGCAGGCCCAGCCGCCGCGTCCGGCGGCGATCCGCCAACAATTCCTGCAACCGCGGGATCATGTGCCGGCGGCAGCGCTCACGGCAGCTGCTTCATGTAGCTTTCGAGAAACTGCTGCCGCGCCTTTTCGATTTCGGCGGCGTTCTTCGGCGTCCGCGGCGGCGCCGCATTCTCGGTCGCCGTCAGCGATTCCGCGCCCGACCGGATTTCCTTCACCCGGCTGATTCGCGAAACCGTGAGCAACTGCAGCCGCTGTTCGGTCACCGGTTCGAGCATGAACGCCGGCCCCAGATCGTCGCCCTCGCGCAAAGTCTGCTTGCCGGTCTCGGGATCGACGGTGAGCCGCTGGAAAACGTACACGTCGGAGAAGGTCCGGTTGCGCATATGGAACACCAGGTCGTTTTTCCGCTTCACCGCGACCACCGTCGGCGTCGCCGAGACCAGATGCGTGATCCACAGCGTCGCGTCGTTGTCGATCATCAGGTAGTCGGGCCGCGGCTGCGCCGCCATGAAATCGCGCCGCCACGCCGTCTCCCGGCCCGGCAGGTATTCCTGGCTGTACGCATGGGCCGCCATCGACGGCACGCTGCGCGTCAGCAACGCCGCAAACGTGAGGCCAAGGATCAACCGCGCCACGATCGGCCGGGAAAACTGCGGCAGCACCGCGAGGATCGCGATCACCAGCGCCAGATGCGTCGGCAGGCTCAGCCGGCGGATCACGGCGTCGTCGAATTTGCCCCAGAAGTAACACATCATCAGCCCGAATTGCAGCGCCAGCCCGACGGTGAAAAACGTCACGCTCACGACGGCGGAATTTTCCGTCCCGAGTTGCCGGACGCGTTTCACAAGCAGCAGGAGCAAGAACGGCACCGCGATCATGCCCAGCGCCGAAAGAACCAGGGAGTTGGGCTGATCGGAGGCGCGCCCGAAGAAAAACTTCAGCGCGCTTTCAAGGTTCTCGGGAATGTACGCGGCGGAAAACGGCTCGGAATACCCGGGCTTGCTCATCATCTCCCACGACGAAGCGCGCAGATCGAAAATCCGGTGATGGAGCGGATAGTGGACCATGAGCAACGGAGCCGCCAACACCGGCCAGGGCCACAGCGGCCGCCCTTCTCGGAACCACACCCAGAGGACGGTCAGCCCGACGGGCAACAGGTAGATCACCGACTCGTAGCGGACCTGCGAAAGCAACATGCCCGCATAGCAAAACGCCGAGAGCGAATCCGCATCCCGTTTCTCCACGTAGCGGCGGCCGAGCAACAGCGTCGCGGCGATCATCACCAGGTTGAGCAACTCGAAACCGCCCCCGGTCGCATTGTGCGCCAGCAGCGGCAGGCCGGCCAGCAGCGTCACCCCGATCCAGCCGCCGATCCGGCCGGCCAACATCCGGCCGATCACGAAAACCAACCAGAGGAAAACCGCCGTCAGCCCGGCGTTCAGCACGAACGCATTCGCCGGCCGGTATCCGGAAACATCGTGCAGCAACGAAACCAGAAACGGGAAAAACAACGGCCGCTTGTCGACGATGCCCTCGACGATCATGAACGCCCCCTGGATGTCGTTGCCGCGCAGCGGCGTCAGCACCGACTTGTCGAGGTGCATGCTCATCGAGGTCCCGAGCAGCATGATCTCGTCCATGACGATCTTGAACCCGAAGCGCTCGTGGACCAACAGCACCACGGTCCCGAGCCCGACGACGCCCAGCGAGACCCAGTCCGCGGTTCGCCAACTCCAAGATCTGGCCTCCGGCGCGAAACTCCGGACCAAGGCCGTCACCCAAATCGCAAAGGTCGCGAGCACGATCCAGAAGCCGGCGTGCGAGACGAAGGTAATCGCCCAGCGGTCGGGCACGGCGATGAACGCGAGTACGATCGCAAGCACGGCCGAGACCAAAAACAACTGGCAACGCCGGTCGGCCAGCAAAGCGACCAAGGGCGAGCGGGGATTTTCAGGTACAACGTTGGATTCCACGGGCGGTCGGATCAACGGAGCCCAACAGCCGCATTGGCACGCGGCAAGTGCGCCGGTCCGAAAGAACGAAACCGGCCCCGCGCAAACGGACTCACGGCGAATAGGTGATGGTGCGGGCGCTCCCGACCCCGGTGATCGTGATCGTCACGCCCTGCGTATAGAAAGCGGGATACGTTTCGCCGGCCACTTGGCCGAGTGATTTCACATAATTCGTGGCGCCGACGAGATCGCTGGAAGCGGCGAACTGCCCGCCGTTTTCCAGCAAGTACTGGTCGGCGGCGGCGGCCATCTGGCGGGCATTGTTCATCACGGCCTTGTCTTGGGAATTGGTGCGGACTTTTTGAAAAGCCGGGATGGCGAGCATCGCCAGCAGGCCGATGATCACGACGACAATCATGATCTCCACCAGCGTGAAGCCGGCACGGGAGCGGGAAAGGGATTTCATGGGCAAGTCGGGGGTTGCGACGAGGGGCCCGCAGGGGTTGGGGTAAACTTGGCAAACACCGGGAAAGGTCGGGAACCGAATCGCGGCGCCAAAGCATGCGCTCCGCAATCGGCCCGGCCACGGAATGCCCCGTCGGCGACGGAGTCGAAGGCACAAAAAAAGCCGCCCGAAAATCGGGCGGCTTGAAAGGAAATCATTCCGCAGCTTCAGGGAGCGTACGTGATCGTGCGGGCGTTGGCGACGCCCGAGATCGTGATCGTGATGCCCTGGGTGTAGCCGGCGGGATACGTCTCGCTGGCGACGGTGTTGAGGGCCTTCACGTAATTCGTCGCACCGACGAGGCTGGACGAATTGGCGGAGGTCGCACCGTTTTCCAGGTAATACTGGTCGGCAGCGGCGGCCATCTGGCGGGCGTTGTTCAGGACGGCTTTGTCCTGCGAGGCAACGCGGACCTTCTGGAACGCCGGAATCGCCATCGCGGCCAAGAGGCCGATGATGACGACGACGATCATGATTTCAACGAGGGTGAAGCCCTTGGATTTGGAGTTGCGGAGGTTCATATGAACTTTGGTACAGACTATCGATTTACTGATTATGATATACGCTCAAAAGCGAGCAGTGTGCGAGAA
>NEUS01000108.1 GCA_002288455.1 Opitutia bacterium Tous-C1TDCM | reverse complement strand
CAGCATCGCGAGCGAGAGCGGGACCTGCGGCGACGTCGCATCGGTGGGATCGCTGGCGACGAGCAGCGGCGTGAGCGTGGTGCCGCTGCGGGAAGCGACGACGGTCTGGCCGCCGACGGTCGCGGTGTTGAACTGGTCGTTGTAGAAGATCGGCAGGGTGACATCGCTGCGCTCGGAACCGTTGGCCTGGGTGAAACTCAGGGTGACCTGCCACGATTTGAGCGGGCGCGCGGACAGGGCGACGCTGAGTCCGTCGGAGACGCGGCTGAAGATGTAGCCCTGGCCGCCGTTGCGGCCGTTGATGCCGTCGGGATCGACGTCGTTGCGGAAACCGCCGAGGGCGGCGGTGTTGTTCAGCTGCTCCGTCTTGTAGTACGTGATGCTGCCGGAGAGGCGGTGGTCCCACATCGCCATTTTGAGGCCGGCGTCGAAACTGCGGCCGGAGCCGATGGGGAGGATGACGTTGTAGATGTCGCGGTCGGTGGCGAAGTTGATCTTCGAATTCCGGGAGCGGTTGGCGTAGGCGCGGAGACCTTTTACCGGGGTGTCGACAACGATGCCGTAGGCGAGACTGTCGTAGGTGATCGGGCCTCTCAGCACATTGGTCGTGAGTCGCTCCTGCTCGGCATTTTCGCGGCGGTAGCTGGTGAGCACATCGATGCGGTTGCGCCAGAACTTGCTGGCGAGACTCGAGCCCCAGCCGGATTCGCGCGTCTCGTCGATCTGGTAGCTGGACTGGTTGGGCCGGCCGTCGGCTGTCAGCGGACCCGAGACCCCGAAGGGATTGTTCGCCGTCGGGGCAACCGCGCCCGGATAGGCGGCGGTGCCGAACCGGTAGCGCTTGCCGTTCGGGTGGTTGATGTACTCCACCGGCCAATCGCGCAGACCATAGGGCAGATTGCCGGAAAACATCGGGCGCCATTCGGCGGGCATCTGGATGCGGCCCGAGTCGGCGTTGGTGATCTGGGCCGGGTTGGTCACCCAGTTGCCGTCGGCATCGATCTCGTAGAAACGCGCGAAGCGGATGGTGGTCCAGTTGCGCTGGTCGGAGTAGAAGCCGCTGAGCCGGTGGTTGCCGAACCACTTGCCGAGATCGAGGCTGGCGACGCCGGTGACGCGCAGGCCCTGGGCGCCGGTGATGTAGGGAAAACTCTGGATACCGGCGTTCGTCGCCCATTCGGCGAGGCGGTTGCCGGCGGCGTCGCGGTAGTTGTTGGACGGATGGTCCGGACTGAAGAACGTCGTGCTCGTCGGCGAGATGGTGGCGTTGACGCGCGTGTCGCGCCCGTAGCGGGCCTGGAAGGCGACGTTTTTCCAGCGGACGAGGTCCACGGTCACGCTGTTGGATTTGTTGACCCAGTGCTGCCGGTTCATCGCGCCCATGAGCGAGTCGGCGTTGGTCACCGTGACCAAGTTGTTGAGGAGCGCGGGGCCGCCGAGGCCGATGAGGTAATTCGTGGATTGGTTGTCGAGGTTGACGCCGTTGCTCAGCAGCAGGCCGGCGGCGACCGGCACGCGGAGGGTGGCGCCGCTGGAAATGGCGGCCCCGCGCGTGTAGTGGCGGAAATCCGCAAACACACTGACCCACGGCACCGGCCGGAAGGTGGTCGAGACCTGGAGGCCTTCCTGATCGAGACCGAGCAGCGGGCGATAGTAGCGGTCCGCGGACTTCATCAGGTTGACGCGGACGCCGAAGCGCTTGGCGCCGTAATTGGCGTCGACGGTGTAGAGCGTGGAACCTTCGGAATCGAATTTGGTGCCGAGGGTGGCGCTGCGGCGGTTGAGGGAAGCGCGCTTCGAGTTGACGACGACGACGCCGGAAGCGTCGCCGGAGCCGTAGAGCAGGTTGTTGGAGCCGTTGATGACGTCGGCGCTCTCGACGTCGAAGCTGTTCATCATCGACGTGGCGGAGCGGAGAAAGCCGTCGCGGCGCGGGGTGCCGATGGCGAAGCCGCGGCCGGTCATGCCTTCGGGCTGGACGCCGTCGCCTTCCTGCATGCCGCGCTGGTCCTCGTTGCCGCTGCCGAAGAGGGTGGCGCCGAGGCCGCCGAACTCGCCGAGCAGCTTGAAGATGTCGCCGCCGCCGAGCTCGGAGATCATCTGCTTCGTCATGATGCGGGCGTCGACCGGGGTCTCCTGCAGGGAGGCGTTGGTGCCCGTAAGGGAGTTGGTGTTGGTGGCGTCGTAGCCGTCGTTGGCGTCGCTCACAACCTCGAAGGGCGAGAGGATGACGGCATCGGCGGCCTTGGCGGCGGCGGCGGACGGCGGGGGCGCGACGGGGGCGGGAGCGACGGCTTGGGCAAGCAGCCCGGCCGGGACGGACAGGGCGGCGGCCAGAAAGAAGCGGAAGGAAGTGGACATGGGGTAGGACGGCGCGGTCGCCGCGGCAAATGCGGCGGCGGTGAAATCGTTCACCGCGCCGGGTCCGCCGCCGGGCCGATTTGCGGCTGGCCTCGGCGCGGGGGGCCGGTGAACTCGTTCACCATGACGCCGGCTTCCGCCCCCGTGGTGACGCTCAAGATGCTCGCGGAACACACGGGACTGTCGGTCGCGACCGTGTCCTACGCGCTGCGCCAGCACCCCAAGATCCCCGCGGCGACGCGGGCCACGGTCGCGGCCGCGGCGCAGGCCCTCGGCTACCGGCCGAATCCGCGGGTCGCGAGCCTGATGGCGCACATCCGCGGGGCGCAGGCGCGGCCGCACCCGGAGCGCCTGGCGTTCGTGTGGGTGCACACGGACCGGGCGGAGGCGCGGCGGAATCCGTTTTTGCGGAACGTCTTTGCCGGGGCGCGCGAGCGCGCGGCGCAGATGGGATTCTCCCTGGACGAATTCTGGACCGAAGATCCCGGCATGACGGACCGGCGGCTGCAGGAAATCATCCGCGCGCGGGGCATCGTCGGCGTGGTGCTGTCGCCGGTGACGACGGCGGAGGCGGCGGTGACGCTGGACTGGGACTGGACCCATTTCGCGCCCGCGGTGATCGGCAACGTGACGTGGACGCCGGAGCTGCACCACGCGGGCCACCACCACTACCTCGCGATGCGGACGGTGCTGCGGGAATTGGCGGCGCGGGGCTGCCGGCGGCCGGCGGCGCTGATCGAGGCGGCGAGCAACGAACGCGGGAAAAACGCGTGGGTCGGCGCGTTTCTCACCCACCACCCGGCGGCGCGGGCGGCGCGGGGGCTCGCGCGCGTGGTGCCGGCGGACACGACGGAGGAACTGGGCCAATGGCTGCGGGCGGCGCGGCCCGATGCGCTGATCGTGAGCGAATGCAGCCTGCTGGAGAAACGCGGGGTCCGGGCCGCGGCCCGCGGCCTGCCGGCCGCGACGCTGTACTGGAGCGAGGCGGCGCCGGCGGGCGTCGGCGGCATCGACCAATGCTACGACCGCGCCGCGGGGCACGCGGTGGATCTGGTGGTGGCGCAGCTGAACGCCAACGAGACCGGGGTGCCGGACCTGCCGCGGATGATGCTGTTTCCCGGCCGCTGGGTGCCGCCGGCGGCCCGGGCGCGGCGCTGACAGCGCGCGGCTCAGCCGGACTCATGCAGTTGGGCGTCGAAAGTCGAGGACTGAGAGATCGATCCGCCGAAGTCCGGAAATCGCCCGCGCAGCCGGGCAAGTGCGGAACCGGACGGTTTTGCGCTCAACGCTCAACCAAGCTCTCCCAACTGCATGAATTTCGGGCTCAGTACGTGAGGCGCGTGGTGATGGCGAGGCGGCGAGGCGTATTGAACCAGCCGGCGTAGCGGAGCGTGCCGTCGCTGCTGCGGACCTGATAGAGAATCCTCTGCGCGTCGAAGACGTTGGAGACATTGATCTGGACGGAGGCGCGGAGGAAGCGGTTGACCCGGAAATTGTAGGAAGCGAAGAAGTCGTTCAGGAAACGATTGGGATAGTGGTACATCTTCCGGGCGCCGCCGGCGGCGGCATCCGTGTACATGTAGGCGCGGTGGTTTTGCTGAAAGCTGGAGGTGAGTCCGAGCCGCAGCCCGCGGAGCCGGCCCTGGGCGAACGAATAGGAGTTGACGAAGCTGTAGGCGCGTTCCGCGTAGCCGGCGGTCTTCTCGCCGGCGCGGCGGACGATCCACGTGCCCCCGGAGGGCGAAACGAAGCCGAGCTGGTGGTCGGTGATCGGCAGGCCGGCGACGCCGGTGCCGACGCCCGGAGTATCGAGCCCGAGCTGCTGCGCGTTGGTGATCCGGCCACCTTCGGCGTCGATGACCGCGAAGTAGGGGCTGGTGGGATCCCGCATCATCGCGAGCGAGAGCGGAA
This sequence comes from Opitutia bacterium Tous-C1TDCM, assembly GCA_002288455.1. Classification (GTDB taxonomy): domain Bacteria; phylum Verrucomicrobiota; class Verrucomicrobiia; order Opitutales; family Opitutaceae; genus ER46. Next base: position 11,869 of record NEUS01000108.1, on the reverse strand, counting down.
CCTGCGGCGACGTCGGGTCGAGCGGATCCGAAAAAACCAAAAAGGGCGCGACCGCGGCGGTGGGCGTGGCGCGGATCCCGACGACCGTCTGGCCGCCGACGGTGGTGGTGTTGAACTGGTCGTTGTAGAACTGGGGCAGCTCGACATTGCTGCGTTCGGAGCCGTTGGCGGTGGCGAAATTGATGCGCATTTCCCAGCCGCGGAGCGGGCGGGCGCTCAGGGTGACGTTGATGCCGTCGGAGGTCTTGCTGTAGGTATACGCGTTGCCGCCGAAGCGGCCGTTGATGCCGTTGGGATCGATGTCGTCGCGGTTGCCGAACGTGGCGGTGAAGTTCTGCGCTTCGGATTTGTAGTAGTTGATGTTGCCGGAGAGGCGGCGGTCGAAGAGGTCGAGCTTCAGGCCGATGTCCTTGCTGACGCCCTTGCCCGGGGGCAGCGGCTGGTTGAAGAGATCGCGCGTGGTGTCGAAGTTGATCTTGCCGTTGGAGGCGTAGTTCAGGGACAGGCGCAGGTTCTTGATCGGGGTGTCCACGACGGCGCCGAGGTTGAGGCTGTCGTAGGAAATGGGGCCGCGCTTGATGCCGAGAGCCTTGCGGAGGCCGGTGGCTTCCTCGCTGCGCAGGCCGGCCATCGTGTCGATGCGGCCGCCCCACCATTCGGAAAAGAGGCTGGCGCCCCAGCTCTTCTCCTCGGTGTCGTCCATGACGTAGGACGTGTTGCCGGGGGCTCCCGTGGTGGCGTTGACCGCGCCGGACATACCCATGGGATTGGCGGCGGTGGGCGCGACCGCGCCGGAATAGATCTGCGGCGCCAGCTTGTAGGTGCGACCGTTGGGATGCTTGATGGTCTGCACGGGCCAGTCCTGGCCGCCGAGGATGGTTTCGGGGAACATCGGCACCCAGACGGCGGGCATCAGGTTGCGGCCGGACTCGGCGTTTCTGATGTTGGCGAGATTCTGGATGATTTCGCCGTTGGCGTCGGTCTCGTAGAACCGGACCGTGTACTGGTTGGTCCAGCTCTCCATGACCTGGCGGAAGACGTTGGCCTGGTGGCGGCCGAACCATTTGCCGAGGTCCTTCTGGTAGGCGATGGCGCCGCGGTAGCCGCGGGCGCCGGTGAAGAACGGCGTGCCGACGACGGACGTGTTGAACGCCCACCGCTGGCCGACCTGGCCCGTGACGGGATCGACGTAGTTGTTGCCGGTGGCCCCCGGGGCGAACATCGTCGTGCTGGAAGCGCGGGGCGCCTCGTTGACGCGGGCGTCGTGGCCGTAGCGCAGCTGGACGGCGAGGCCCTCGGCGAGCGTGGCCTCGGCGACGACGGATTTGATGCGGTTGATGTAGAAGTCGCGGTGGTACGGGCCGACGGCGGAGTCGACCTTGTCGAGGTCGATGAAACCGCCGGTGATCTGCGAGATCTCGGGAAACGCGACGAGGTAGCGGGCGCTCTGGTTGTCGACACGGGCGCCGTTGGGCAGCGTCCAGGCAAGCGGGGCGCGGACCGTCGAAGCCTGGGCGAAGATCGTGTCGCGGCTGTAATAGCGGTATTCGCCGCGGAGCTGCAGGCGTTTCCACGGCTGGATGGTGGCGGCGAGGTGGTAGCCTTCGGCGGCGCGGCCGAGGCCGGGACGCGAATACTTGGTGTCGTCCTTCACGCCGTTGAAACGGACGCCGAAGTACTTTTCGCCGACGCTGGCGTCGACGGTGTAGCGGCGGGAACCTTCGGAGTCGCCCGTGGCGGCGAGCGTCATGGTCGGCCGGCGATTGAGATACGCGCGCTTGGACGCGCTGGTGATGACGCCGCCGGCGTCGCCGGAACCGAAGAGCAGGGAGTTGGAACCGCCGATGGCCTCGACGCGCTCGATGTCGAAGGTGTCGAGCAGCGTGGTATCGGAGCGGAGGAAACCGTCGCGGCGCGGATTGTTGATCTGGAGTCCGCGCATCGTCATCGACTTCGGATCCTGGCGGTCGCCGTCGACCATGCCGCGCACATCTTCGCCGCCGTTGATCACCGCGGCGCCGAGGCCGCCGATTTTCCAGAGCATATCCGTCATGTCGACGGTGCCCATATCGTCGAGCATCTGCCGGTTGAAGATCTTGGCGTCGAGCGGTGTCTTGCTGAGGGAGAGGTTGGTGCCGGTGACGGAATTGGTGTTCGTCGCGTCGTAGGTGTCGGACTCGTCGGCCTTGACTTCGAAGACGTTGAGCAGGACGGCGTCGTCGCGGGCCGGCACCGCCTTGGCTTCGTCGGCCCGGAGGGCGGCGAGCTCGGCGGCATCGAGTTTGCCGTCCTTGTTTTTGTCATACTTGGCGACTTGGGCCGGCGTGGGGACAGCGGAGGCCGCGGGCGCGGTCTGGGCCCCGGCCGGGGCGGACAACAACGACGCAAGCAGCGCCAGCGGGAACGCGCGGCGGAGAACGACGGGAAACTGCGGGACGGTAGGCATGGTGATGGCGGGACAACAACAGGACGGGGGCATCCGGGGGATACGGACGAAGGGGGCAGGTCCGAAGCTCGCGAAGAGTGCCGCCGCGAAGCAAGGACCGAATCGGTGAACGCGTTCACCTCAGCCAAGGTTGCCGACCCGCGGACCGGGCCGCTTGGTTGCGGATTCCTCGCGCCGCGCTCCGCCGCGCCCGCCCCGCCCCCGCTCCTGCCATGTTGTCCGCTCCCGCCGCGGCCCGCCGCGATCTGCACCTCCGTTCCCTGTCCGCCGATCTCGTCGTCGTCGGCGGCGGCCTCGCCGGCACCTGCGCCGCCATCACCGCCGCGCGGGCCGGCAGCAAGGTGATCCTCGTGCAGGACCGGCCCGTCCTCGGCGGCAACGCCTCCAGCGAAGTCCGCCTCTGGATCCTCGGCGCGACCTCCCACATGGGGAACAACAACCGTTGGGCCCGCGAGGGCGGCCTCGTCGACGAACTCCTGGTCGAAAACACGTTCCGCAATCCCGAGGGCAACCCCTGGTTCGTCGACACGCTGCTGCTGGAAAAGGCCGTCGCGGAGCCGAACCTGACCCTGCTCCTCAACACCGCCGTCCACGAGGTCGAGAAAGGCCCGGGCGACCGCATCGCCGCCGTCCGCGGCTTCTGCGCGCAGAATTCCACCGCGTACGAACTGCGCGCGCCGCTGTTCTGCGACGCCTCGGGCGACGGCATCGTCGGCTTTCTCGCGGGCGCCGCTTTCCGCATGGGCGCGGAAAGCGCGGCGGAGTTCGGCGAGAAATTCGCGCCGACGAAAGACTACGGCGAGCTGCTCGGCCATTCCCTGTATTTCTATTCCAAGGACACGGGCCGGCCGGTGCGTTTCACTCCGCCGGCCTTCGCCCTGCGCGACATCACGAAGATCCCGCGCTACCGCAGTTTCGGGACCCGCAATTTCGGCTGCCGCCTCTGGTGGCTCGAGTACGGCGGCCGGCTCGACACCGTGCACGATACCGAAGCCATCAAATGGGAACTGTGGCAGGTCGTGTACGGCGTCTGGGACTACATCAAAAACTCCGGCAAATTTCCCGACGCCGCCAACCTCACGCTCGAATGGGTCGGCTCGATCCCCGGCAAACGCGAGAGCCGGCGCTTCGAGGGCGACACCTGGCTGATCCAGCAGGACATCGTCGAGCAGCGCGCGCACGCCGACGCCGTCGCCTTCGGCGGCTGGTCGATCGACCTGCACCCGGCCGACGGCGTGTTCAGCGAGAAACCGGGCTGCAACCAGTGGCACGCGAAGGGCGTTTACCAAATCCCCTACCGCTGCCTCTACAGCCGCAACATTCCGAACCTCTTCCTCGCCGGCCGGCTGATCAGCGCGTCGCACGTCGCCTTCGGCTCCAGCCGCGTGATGGGCACCTGCGCGACGGTCGGCGAAGCCGTGGGCCAAGCCGCCGACTACTGCCGCCGCCACGGACTCCTGCCCCGCGACGCCGGAGCACCGGAACGCATCGCGACGCTGCAGACGGAATTGCTGCGCATCGGCCACCATATTCCCGGACTCGTCCTGCGCGACCCCGCGGACCTTGCGGCGCGGGCCGAAATCTCCGCCTCGAGCGAACTCGCCCTCGCGGCGCTCGCGCCCGACGGTCCGGTCATCCCGCTCGGCGCCCGCCGCGCGCTGATGCTGCCGGTCGCCGCCGGCACCGGCCTCGATCTCACCGTCTTCACGCACGCCGCGGCCGCGGGCGAACTGCGCGTCGAATTGCGCCAGAGCAGCCGCGCCGACAACCACACGCCGGACGTCACCCTCGAAACGCTCACCGTGCGCGTCGAGCCGGGCGCCGACGTGCCGTGCCGGCTCGCGTTCCAACACACGTTTGCCGACGCGCGCTACGCGTTCGTCTGTTTCTTCGGCGACGCCTCCATCTGCCTGCGCGGCTCGGAGCAACGGCTCACCGGCGTGCTCGCGCTTTGCCATGAGGCCAACCACGCCGTCGCCGAATCGGCGGTGCAAACCCCGCCGGCCGACATCGGCGTCGACACCTTCGAATTCTGGACGCCGCAGCGCCGCCCCGGCGGGCACAACCTCGCGTTCCGGCTCGCGCAACCGCTGAACGCGTTCCGCGCCGCCAATGTCGCCAACGGCATCGCGCGGCCCACCGCGCAGCCCAACGCCTGGGTCGCCGACTTCGCGGACCCGGCGCCGGCCCTGACGCTGCGCTGGCCGGAGCCGCAGACGATCGGCCGCATCGAACTCGGTTTCGACACCGACTTCGACCATCCGATGGAGTCCGTGCTCTGGGGCCACCCCGAGCGCGAGATGCCGTTTTGCGTGCGGCGGTTCCGGTTGCGCGATGCCGCCGGCAACATTCTCGCCGAGGTCGCGGACAACCACCGCACGCGGCAAACAATCGGGTTGCCCGCGCCCGTCGCGACGACATCGCTCCGCCTCGAACTCGAAGCCCCGGCGCCGCACGTGCCCGCGGCGCTGTTCGAGATCCGTTGTTACCACTGAACCACCCCGCGATGCTTGCCCGACTCCTCCTATTGATGGCGCTGTCCGCGCCGGTGTTCGCCGCCGTGCCCGCCGACCGACCCAACATTCTCTGGATCCTCGCCGACGATCTCGGCCCCGAGCTCGGCTGCTACGGGTACCCGTTGGTCAAGACGCCGCACCTCGACCGTTTCGCCGCCGAAGGCGTGCGCTACACGCACGCGTTCACAACGGCGCCGGTCTGTTCGTCGAGCCGATCCGCGCTCTTCACCGGCCGCTACCAGACCGCGATCGGCGCGCACCATCACCGCACGGTCGACCCGCAACCGCTGCCCCCGGACGTGCGCACGGTCACGGACCATCTCCGCGCGGCCGGTTACTTCACGGTGAACGTGACGCCCTCCGCCGCGATCCGTCGCGCGGGCGGCCGCGGGCCCGACGGCGCGACCGGCACCGGCAAAACCGATTTCAACTTCACGGTCGCGAAACCCTTCGACGGCACCGATTGGAAGCAGCGCGCCGCCGGCCAGCCGTTTTTCGCGCAGCTCTCGTTGGCCGCGCCGCACCGCGGTCCGGTCTGGGCGGAAGCGAAACGCCGCGCCGCCCGGATCGACCCGGCCGCCGTGTCCCTGCCCCGCTTCACGCCGGACCACCCGGTCGCGCGGCAGGATCTCGCCGACTACCTCGAGGCCGTGCAGTTGGCGGACAGCGATTTCGGCGACGTGCTCGCCCGTCTCGCCCGGGAGGGCCTGGCCGACAACACCGTCGTCATCTTCACCTCGGACAACGGCCAGTGCCTGTTCCGCAGCAAACAGTTTCTCTACGACGGCGGCCTGCGCGTGCCGCTGCTGATCCGCTGGCCCGACCGGCGCCGCGCCGGCGCGACGGACGACCGCCTCGTCTCCGGCATCGACCTGACGGCCGCGGTACTCGGCCTGGCGGGCGCGCCGCCCGATCCCGGCATGCACGGGACCGATTTCCTGCGCCCGGGCGCGGCGCCGCGCGACCACGTGATCGCCGCCCGCGACCGCATGGGCCTCGCCGGCGACCGGCAGCGCGCGGTCCGGACGAATCGGCACAAATACATCCGCAACTATTTCCCCGCGATCCCCAACCTGCAGACCAACCTGTACAAGGAACGCGAATACCCCACGTGGAACGTTTTCAAGGAACTGGCCGCCGCCGGCCGGCTCACGCCGGAGCAGCAGCCGTTCGCGGCGGCGACCAAACCCGTCGAGGAACTTTACGACGTGGTCGCGGATCCCGACGAAGTGCGGAACCTCGCGGCCGACCCCGCGCAGGCCGCCGTGCTCGCCGACCTGCGCGGCAAGCTCGACGCCTGGCTCGCCGCCTATCCCGACGGCGGCCGGATCGGCGAGGAGCCGCTCGACGTGCTCCGGATCAACCGGGCCTACATGGAAAGCACCCGCGCCCCCCGTCCCGCCGCCCGCCCATGAAACCGATCCCGAAACTGCGCTGGTGGATCGCGGGGATGCTCTTCCTCGCCTCGATCCTCAACTACATCGACCGGCAGACCCTCTCGATCCTCGCCCCGACGATCCAGGCGGAGCTCAAGCTGACGAACGAGGACTACGCCGTCGTCGTGAATCTGTTCCTCGGCGCCTACCTGGTCGCCACGCTGCTCTCGGGCCGGATCGTCGACCGGCTCGGGGTGCGGCTCTCGCTCGCGCTCTTTGTCGGCTGGTGGTCGGTGGCGAACATCCTCACCGGCTTCGCCCGCTCGTTCGGCTCGCTCGGCGCCTGCCGTTTTCTGCTCGGCCTGGGCGAAGCCGGCAACTGGACCGCCGCGCCCAAGGCGGTGTCGGAATGGTTTCCCGCCCGCGAGCGCGGCATCGCCATCGGTCTCTACACGCTCGGCGCGACCCTCGGGGCCACGATCGCGCCGCTGCTGATCGTCGGCATCGCGGCCCGCTTCGGCTGGCAGATGGCCTTTGTCATCACCGGCGTGGCGGGCCTCGTCTGGCTCGTGCCTTGGCTCTGGCTCTACCGCCGCCCCGCGGAGCATCCGCGCCTGGCCCCGGAAGAACTCGCCCTGATCCGCGGCGGCGCCGCGGCGGCACCCGACCCCGGCCCGCCGGAACCATGGCGCGCCGTGCTGCGGCGGCGCGAGGTCTGGCTGCTGATGCTGACGCGCCTGCTCACGGATCCGGTTTGGTACTTCTACCAGTTCTGGTTCGCGAAGTACCTCCACGACGAACGCGGCGTGGGCCAACTCGGCCTTTCGGTCACGTTCGTGATCTTCCTGGCCGCGGATTTGGGCGCGCTCGGCGGCGGCTGGTTCTCGGGGCAACTGGTCAAGGCGGGCCTCCCGGCCCCGGCCGCCCGCATCCGGATCATGGCCGCGGCGGCGTGCCTGATGCCGTTCTCCGCGCTGATTCCGCAGATGGACGGGGTCAACCCGGTGCTCGCACTCGGCATGATCGTCGCCTTCGCCCACCTGACTTGGCTCATCAACCTCAGCTCGCTCGTCGTGGATCTCGTGCCCGCCCGTTCGCTGGCGACCTGTTTCGGCGTGATCGCCGCGGGCTCATCGCTCGGCGGCATGGCGATGAACTGGGCCGTCGGCAAATTGGTCACGCATGCCTCGTACGGCCCGGCATTCTGGGTTATGGCGGGCGTGCACCCGCTCGCGCTCTTCCTGATCTGGCGCCTGCGCAAAGCCGGGGCCGCCGGCTGAACGCAGGGCCGATCGCCGCGCGTCAAGGCGCGGTCTGGATCTTGAGATCGGTCACGGGCTTGCCGGCGGCATCGGTGAAACGAACGCTGCCCTGCCAGTTGTTCTCTTCGTTGACGACTTTCAGGACGACGACGTTGACGCCTTTCTTCAGGGTCACGCCGGGCGCGGCATCCTCGTCGTTTTTCTCGAGCGTGCGGGTGTCGGTAAACTTCACGATCTCCGCGCCGTTCAGGTAAACTTTGCCCTGGTCGTTGCTGTTCATCTTGAGGACGAGGCCTTTCTTTTCCTCGGCGGCGACGACGTAGGCGACGGCCCACGCGGCGACCTGCTCGCTGCGGGAAGGATGCAGTTCCTTGAAGTCGACGTAGAAGTCGGGCGCCGTGACTTTTTTCCACGTCAGTTCCAGACCGGCCACGGATTGTTTCGCGCCTTCCTTGGCGGCGGGCTGGGCCTCGGTGGCGAATTGTTTCTGCTCGATCGCCTCGGCGCCGGAGCTGCCGCCGATGCCGTAGGGCGCCAGCACGAGCCAATCGCGGATGAAGCCCTCGGCATCGGGTTTGCCGTTCTGGGCGGCGAGCGGCGACGCGGCCGCGACGAAGAGAGCAAGGCAGGGAATCAGGGGATTTTTCATGGGGAAAAGGGCAAGGTCCTCCGCCGCAGCGAGGGCCGTCGGTCGGGGTCGGACTTCGGGTCGAGGTTGTTTCTTCCAGTGCCAAGCGGCGGCGGCAAGCCGAGCCTTCCGCGGGCGATTTGCACTTTCCTCCGCCTCGACCTCAAGGCCGGGCCGCCGGCGCCGATGTAACGGGCAGCATCCGACCATGAGCGTCCTCCTCCTGCATTGGCGCAGTTGGTGGGCCCGCCTGCTTGGCCTGCCGGCCCCGGCTTCGTTCCCGAAGCCGGTCCGGCCGAAGCCAGAGCCTGCGCCCACCCCTACGACGACGGCGGAAATCCCCGCCGCCCCGCCGGTCGCGGCGCGTGCCCGGACCGAATTGCCCGCGGACGTGGCGCCGCTCCTGGAAATCGTGCAACGCAGCAGTCTGGCGGCCGACCCGGGGTCGGCGGCCCCGTTCTGCATCGCCCGGGAAGACATGCTGGCCCGCCTCTACGATCTGAAGCAGATCCCCGCGTTGCAGTCCTTGATGCAAGGCATCCTGCGCACGATGAGCCGCAACGATGTCGCCGTGGACGAGGTGCTCGAAGCCATCGGCCGCGACGCCGCCCTGTGCGTGCGCGTCCTGCGCATGGCGAATTCCGTGACCGTCGCCTCGGAACAGCGCGTCGAGGAATTGCCGACCGCGGTCCAATTGCTCGGCGTCGTCACGGTGCGCAAAGCCGCGCAGGCGCTCTTCACGTTGCGCGACGCCAACCGCACGGCGGAGGGCTTCGACTGGCGGCACCTGTGGGTGCACGCGCTCGCGACCGCGTCGATCGCGGAGGAATTGGAACGCCGGCTGCGGCCCGTCGCCGATTCGCAGATCCACCTCGCGGCCCTGCTCCACGACGTGGGGAAGATCGTGCTGTCGACCCTCGAACCCGACGCCTACCGCGGCGTGCTGATGCTGGCATGGAACGACGGCGGCCGCCTCGAAACGCTGGAGCGGGCGCGGCTCGGCGTGGATCACCGCGAGGCCGGCGTCGTGTTCGCGCGCGAGAACGAATTGCCCGAACTCGTCCTGCAGGCCATCGCGCACCACGACGATCCAGCGGCGTCCGAATCCCACGGCATCGAGGTCGCGTTGATCGCGTTGGCCAACCACCTGAGCAAAGCCCACGGCCTCGGTTTCAGCGGCGCGCGGCTGACGGCCGCCGACGGCGAATGGGCGGAGTCGCCGGTCTGGCCGGTGCTCACGGCCGCGATCGGACCGGTGGATACCGAGCACCTGGAATTCGAATTGCGCGGGTTTCTCGGGGAACTGCGCAGCGAATTGCGCGAACTCCGCGAGAGCGTCTGAGTCGGGATGATGAAGTTGAGAGCTGAGAGTTGAGAGTTGAGAGATCGATCCACCGAGGCACCCAACGGTTAGGCTCCCTGCTCTCAGGCAAGCTCTCTCCACTGCATGTATTCGGCTGAGCCGGGGGTCCGGCCGCAAATCGCGAAAGTCGAAGGTTTAAAGACCGGTATCAGGGCCGCGGCCGCAGCCAGCCGCCGCGGGCCAGCCATTCGCCGGCGCGCGCCGGCCACGAGGTCACGGGACGGTCCGCCACCGGACGCAGGCCGTAGCCGTGGCCGCCGACGTCGTAGACGTGCACTTCGGCGGAGCCGCCGGCGCGCTTCAATTCGGCCGCGAGCAGCAGCGAGTTTTGCACCGGAACCCCGTCGTCGAAGGCGTGCACGAAAAACACCGGCGGCACCGCCTTCGTCGCGGCGAAGCCGTCGGGGATTTTCAACGTCGTCTGGCCCCGTTCCACAAAGTACGCGGGGTAGATCAGCAGCGCGAAGTCCGGCCGGAACGGCGCGGCATCCGTCGCATCAAGTTCCGGATACACGCGGTTGTCCCCGGCCAGCGCGGCCAGACCCGCGGCGGCGCCGCCGGCGCTGAAACCGAGAATACCGATACGCCGCGGATCGATCCCCCACTCCACCGCCCGGCTCCGCACGAGACTCAGCGCGCGCTGCGCATCCTGCACGGCGGCGCGCCAGCGGACCGCCGGATCGCGCGCCGGCACGCGATACTTCAGCACGATGCCGGTGACGCCGAGGGAATTGAGCCAGGCGGCCACTTCCGTGCCTTCAAGATCGTAGGCGAGGATGTTGAAGCCGCCGCCGGGGCAGATTACGACGGCGGCGCCGGTGTCCTTGGCCTTGGCCGGCCGATACACCGCGATTTGCGGCACCGAGACATTGCCGAGTTTGATGATGCGGCGACCCGCGATCAGCGCATCGGAATCCTTCGTCTGGTCGGCCTCGGGCGGCAGGGTCTTCGTCTCGCCGGGCGGCGGTCCCGGCCAGACGTTCAGGACCAACGGTTCGGCGGCGAAGGCCACCAAAGGGAAAACAAAGAGACCTAGCAGGCGACGGATCATGGGGCGGGGAGTAGGGGTTGAAACGGGGTGCGAAAAAGCGGACGGAACAGCGGCCTGCGTTGGTGTTGCCGGATTCGGGAGCGGTCCGCGAGCCTCGTGTCGGAATGTCGTCGGTGACGGAAATCCTTACACTTCCGAGCGGTGCGGACCCAAAGCGGCGCCGGCAGCGGACATTTTGATACCGCCCTTTATATTATCTATCAATGTTTTGAGAAACTCCTGATTCCCCCCGCAGCGAAATGGCATTCCCGCGGCTTCGTCATCTGCGCCCACTCCATGACGCTTCCCTCCCTCCCTCATTCCCTCCGCGCTGCCTTGTTCGCTGTCCTTTGCAGCGGCCTCTCGGTCCACGCCGCGACCATCACGAGTCTCGTCGGCGACAAGGACCAGAATCCGCCGCCGAATCCGGACGGCCACGGCATCGTGCACGAGGCGGAAGATCTGCCGGGCTTCGACCAGCGGTTGGTCGGCGGCAACTACAGCTGGACGCACACCTTTGCTCCTTCGGCCGGCGCCAGCGCCACGGCCGCGGTGATCGACATTGCGGTCGTCGGCTTCATCGACGGCAACTACCCCGGGATCAACAACCGGCTCTACTTCAACGGCAACGAGGTCGCGGGCGCCTTCGACAACTCCCTCGACGGCTGGAATCTCTACACCTTCAACGTCCCCCTCGCCTTCGTCAGCAGCGGTTCGCTGCTGGTCACCGTCGATGTGAGCAGCCTCGAAGGCTGGGGCGGCGTCGATTTCTCGGAACTGCGGCTCACGGTGCCGGGCGGTAATTCCGTTCCGGATACGGCCGCCACGGGTCTGCTCGCGGGACTGGCGCTGGCCGGTCTGGCCCTCGCGCGCCGCCGGCGCTGAATCGGGATCATACAGTTGAGGGTTGAGAGCTGAGAGTTGAGAGAGCGATTCACCGACTGCCCGGAGGCGTTGCCGCGGACGGGCAGGCGCGGAACGATTCGGTCAAGTTCTCGACTCTCAAGAAAACTCTCCAGGGTCCGAAATCCAGCCGGCGGATTTTCGTCACGGCGCCTTCTGCCGGAAGACGAAGACGCCTTTCTTGTTCGTGATCGCGAGGTCGGGGCGGCCGTCGCCGTTCAGATCGCCGATCGGGAATTGGCAACCGACACCCGAGTCGTCGTCGACGAGGTGCGGCGTCCACGTCACGCCGCCCGGGCCGCGCGCGAGTTTGAAAACGTAGAGGACCGCCGCGGCATTGGGCTC